>NZ_JAKEIO010000140.1 GCF_021474405.1 [Streptosporangium] indianense | reverse complement strand
GCGTCCACGAGGGCGGTGCGGTCGGCGGCGGTCAGCTCGTTGAGGACGTACGAGACGGTGACGAGGTCAGTGCTCTCCAGGGTGAGGGCCGCCCCGATCCGGGAGCGCTGCCAGCGGGCGTCCTTCAGCTCCGGGTTGGCCGCGGCGATCTCACGTCCCAGGGCGAGCGCGGGTTCAGCCCAGTCGAGCACGGTGACGGGCCGCCTCCCGCCCCAGACGGCGCTCACGGCCCAGGCGGCGGCACCGGTGCCGCCGCCGAGGTCGGTGTGCCCGCCCGGCACCCACGAGGGCGCGGCCTCGGCGAACGCCTCCAGCGCGGCCCGCACGGCCTCGAAGGTCGCGGGCATCCGGTAGGCGGCGTAGGCGGCGACGTCGGCCCGGTCCCGGAGGATGGGGGCGTCGGTCGGGGTGGCCCCCCGGTAGTTGCTGATCAGCCGCTCCACGGCCTGCGCGGCCTGCCGCGGCGGCAGCCCGTCGAGCAGACCGGCGAGGGCGGCACGGAGGTTTTCGGCCGGGGGTGCGGGGGCGTTCACCCGGCGATTCTACGAGGCGGGCGGGGGACGCCGGGCGGCGCGCCGGCGGGACCTCCCGTCGCCCACCAGGGAGCCCAGGCGGGGCCCCGCCCGTCGCCCGCACAGGGCCCGGATCACGCGCCCGGGCGCCCCTCTCCCCGGCCCCGGTCCCGGCCCCGGACGTCACCGCACCGCCCGTGCCACCCGGGACGCCGCTGCCGCTCTGGGTGCGCTGTCCGGGCGGCGGCGGCGTGGGTGGACGGCGTTGGTGAGGAGGATCAGGAACGTGTCCGTGGCCCGGTCCAGGACGAGGGACGTACCCGTGAAGCCGGTGTGGCCCGCCGCGCCGCGGCCCGCCAGGTCGCCCATGAACCACGGCTGGTCGAGGGAGAAGCCGAGGCCGGGCGGGGTGAAGAGGAGCTCGACGAAGTCGGGGCCGAGGATGCGGGCAGGGCCGTACGATCCGCCGGCGAGGAGGGTCCGGCAGAACACCGCGAGGTCCCGGCCGGTGGAGAACAGGCCCGCGTGGCCGGCCACACCCCCGAGCGCCCAGGCGTTCTCGTCGTGGACCTCGCCCCGCAGCATCCCGCGGTCCGCCTTGGCCCAGGGCCGCCGCTGGTCCTCCGTCGCCGCGGCGCCCGGGCACGGCCCGAAGTCCGTCGCCGTCATGCCCAGCGGCCGGGTGATGCCGTCACGGAAGAGCACGTCGAGCGTCCGCCCGCTGACGCGTTCCAGGACGTGCTGCAGGAGCAGCATGTTCAGGTCCGAGTAGCGGTACATGCCCGGCGCCCCCACCGGCGGCTCCGCCTGGAGCATCGCCAGCCGCTGCGCGTCGTCGGGGCAGTCGTACAACGGCAGTTCGGGCCGCAGCCCGGAGGTGTGCGTGAGCAACTGCCGTACGGTGATGCCGTGCCGGGCGGCCGCGGTGAAGTCGGGCAGGTACGCCCCGACCTTCGCGTCGATGCCGAGCGTGCCCCGCTCGATCTGCTGCATGGCGGCCACGGACGTGAACAGTTTGGTGAGGGACGCCAGGTCGAAGGGCGTGCCGACGGTCATGGGGACCCGTTCCCCGGCGGGCAGCTCCACCCCGGCGTCGGCCTCGGGGTCGTAGGCCGCGTAGCGCACGGCCCATCCCGCCGCCTCCTCGACCGCGATCACCGGGCCGCGCCCGACGACCAGGACCGCGCCCGGTGCCCAGGGGCGCTGCCCGGTGGTGAGGACGTGGACCTCCCGCACGAGGTGACGCATTTCCCCGGGGTCGAGTCCGGCCCGCTCCGGCGTGCCGTCGCGCAGTCTCGGTGCGCTCAGCTGACTGCTCCCTCCGCGCTCGGGCGGCTGCTCTCCTTCTTCCAGGGTCGGCACATTCCCATGAAGCAGGCCAGTGCCACCAGTGCGGCCGCCAGTTGGACGACGGCCATCGGGAGGGCGGTGTCCTCCCCGGCGACGCCGACGAGCGGGGAGGCGATCGCGCCGATCAGGAACGAGGACGTGCCGAGCAGAGCCGACGCGGAGCCGGCCGCGTGCTTGGTGCGCATCAGGGCGAGCGCCTGGGTGTTGGGGAGGGTGACGCCCATCGCGGACATCAGCACGAACAGCGCGGCGGCGACCGGCACCAGACCGACCTCGCCGAAGACGCCCAGGGACATCAGCAGCAGCGCGGTCGCGGCGGTGATGACGATCGCGAGGCCGACGCCCAGCACCCGGTCCAGGCGGACCCGGCCGACCAGGACCTTGCCGTTGATCTGGCCGACGAGGACCAGTCCGACCGAGTTGACGCCGAACAGCAGGCTGAACGTCTGCGGGGAGGCGCCGTGGATCTCCTGGATGACGAACGGGGAGGCGGAGATGTAGGCGAAGAGGGCGGCGAAGGCGAAGCCGCCGGTGAGCATGTAGCCGGCGAAGGCGCGGTCGGCGAGCAGGCCGCGCATCGCGCGCAGGGCCTCGCCGACGCCGCCGCTGTGCCGCTCGGCGGGCTCCAGCGTCTCGGGCAGCCTCGTCCAGACCAGGACCCCGATCAGCACGCCGATGACGGTGAGGACGACGAACACGCCCCGCCAGTCCGTGACGCGCAGGACCTGTCCGCCGATGAGCGGCGCCACGATCGGGGCGACGCCGGAGATCAGCATGAGGGTGGAGAAGAAGCGGGCCATGGCCATGCCGTCGTAGAGGTCGCGGACGACGGCCCGGGCGATGACGATGGCGGCGGCGCCCGCGAGGCCCTGGGCCAGCCGGAACGCCACCAGCAGCTCCACGGTGGGCGCGAGCGCGCACAGGACGGTGGCGACGACGAAGACGGCGAGTCCGGCGAGCAGCGGGCGGCGGCGTCCCCAGCGGTCGCTCATCGGTCCGACCACCAGCTGCCCGAGCGCCATGCCGGCCAGGCAGGCGGTGAGCGTGAGCTGGACGGTCGCGGCGGGCGCGTGCAGGGACCGGGTGACCTGCGGCAGGGACGGGAGGTACATGTCCATCGCCAGCGGGGGCACGGCGGTCAGGCTGCCGAGCAGGAAGGTGACCAGAAGCCCGGTGCGGCGGTGCGGTGTGCGGTCGGGCCGCTCCGTCCCGGCTGCGGCCCCCTGCGCGGTGTTCGATATGGACGCCCCACCCTCGGGCATGAGTCCCTCCCTCTCCGAGTCGATCGCCACCTATGCTCTCAGCTCGTACGCAGTGCTCGGGGGCGCGAGGTGGAGGCGGGGCGGTATGACGGCGGACACGGTGCGGTGGGGGATCCTGGCGACCGGGGGGATCGCGGCGGCGTTCACGGCGGATCTGATCGACCTGCCGGACGCGGAGGTCGTGGCGGTGGCCTCGCGCTCCGAGGCCCCGGCGAAGGCGTTCGCGGAGCGGTTCGGGATACCCCGGGCCTACGGCGACTGGAACGCGCTCGCGCAGGACGCGGACATCGATGTCGTCTACGTCGCCACCCCGCACACGGCGCACCGGGCCGCGGCCGGGCTGTGTCTGGCGGCCGGGCGGAACGTGCTGTGCGAGAAGCCGTTCACGCTGAACGTGCACGAGGCCGGCGAACTCGTCGCGCTGGCGCGGGAGCACGGGCGCTTCCTGATGGAGGCGATGTGGATGTACTGCAACCCGCTGGTCCGGCGGCTCAAGGCGCTGGTCGACGACGGGGCGATCGGCGAGGTGCGCAGCGTCCAGGCCGACTTCGGGCTGGCCGGCCCCTTCCCGCCCTCGCACCGGCTGCGCAACCCTGAGCTGGGCGGCGGCGCGCTGCTCGACCTGGGCGTGTACCCGGTGTCGTTCGCGCAGTTGCTGCTCGGGGAGCCGTCGGACGTCGCGGCGCGGGCGGTGCTCTCCGAGGAGGGCGTCGACCTGCAGACGGCGGCGGTGCTCTCGTTCGA
Organism: [Streptosporangium] indianense; assembly: GCF_021474405.1. Classification (GTDB taxonomy): domain Bacteria; phylum Actinomycetota; class Actinomycetes; order Streptomycetales; family Streptomycetaceae; genus Streptomyces; species Streptomyces indiaensis. The sequence goes on along the minus strand of NZ_JAKEIO010000140.1, from coordinate 15,583 downwards.
CAGCGGCGCGCTCGGCTCGGTGCACTGCTCCATCGTGGGCGGTACGGCGACGTCCGCGTCGGTCACCGGCTCCCGGGGCCGGATCGACGTCCCGGACGGCTTCTTCTTCCCGGACCGTTTCGTCCTGCACCGGGACGGCCGCGACGCCGAGGAGTTCACGGCCGATCCGGTGGACGGGCCGCGCAACAGCATGCGTCACGAGGCGCTCGAGGTGATGCGGGCCGTGCGGGCCGGGGAGACCGAGTCCCCGCTGGTCCCGCTCGACGGGACGCTCGCCGTGATGCGCACGCTCGACGCGATCCGGGACCGCGTCGGCGTCCGCTACCCCGACGAGACGGGTGAGCCGGAACTCACGCCGGCCTGACACCCGGGCCGCGTCGGGGTGCTCCCGTACGCTGCGGGGCCATGAATGCCAAGGAGAGTGCCGAGCAGAGTGCCAGGGCACAGGCGATCGCTGTCGTGACCGGGGCGGGTTCCGGGATCGGCCGGGCGGTCGCCGTGGAACTGCTGCGCGCGGGCTGGTCGGTGGCGCTGGCGGGCCGCCGCGTGCAGACCCTGGAGGAGACGGCGGCGCTGGCGCCCGGTGCCGCGTCCCTGGCGGTGCGCACGGACGTCGCACGCCCCGAGGACGTGAACGCCCTGTTCGCCGCCACCGTCGAGCGCTTCGGCCGGGTCGACCTGTTGTTCAACAACGCCGGCACCTTCGGGCCCGGCGGCGTGCCGGTCGAGGAACTGCCCTACGAGGCCTGGCGGCACGTGGTGGACACCAACCTCAACGGGGCGTTCCTGTGCGCGCAGGCGGCGTACCGGCAGATGAAGGAGCAGGATCCGCAGGGCGGCCGGATCATCAACAACGGCTCGATCTCCGCGCACACGCCCCGTCCGATGTCGGTGGCCTACACGGCGACGAAGCACGCGCTGACGGGCCTGACGAAGTCCCTCTCCCTGGACGGCCGGCCGTACGGGATCGCGGTGGGGCAGATCGACATCGGCAACGCGGCCACCGACATGACGTCCCGTATGCAGACGGGAGCGCTGCAGGCAAACGGGGAGGTCGCCCCGGAACCGGTGATGGACGTCGCGGACGTGGCGCGCACGGTGCGGCACATGGCCGAACTGCCACTGGAGGCGAACGTGCAGTTCGCGACCGTACTGGCGACGGCGATGCCGTACGTCGGACGCGGCTGAGGGCGCGGCGAGTTCGTCAACTCGTCAACCTGCACAAACGGAATAGGAACCTCCGCCCCATTGCGGCCGGTAGGGGAATTATGCTCAACTCTCCTACACGAAAGCTTCACAGTTGGAGTGGAGCGCTTCCGTCGGCCACATCCAGGGGGGGCGGCAGTCGTTCCACGGCACCGGGTGGGGGTGGATTCCGCGAGGGACCGCGGAATACGCACCGGTGCGCGTGGAACGACTGCCGCTACTTTTGCGCAGGTGGTTCAGGCCTGCCCGGTCTCGAAGCGCGTGATCCTGCCGTCCTCGTCCACCTGGAAACTCCACCGCGTGCGCATCTCGCCCCAGGTGTCGTTGCTGTAGCGGGCGAGGAGGGAACGGCCTCCGTCGGACTCGTTGTCGACCTCCATGTGGCCGTGGGAGGAGAAGATCTCCCGGTCCACCCAGTCGGCGAGGTCACGGTCGGACCCGTCGTCCGTCATGGTCGCGCCCGGCGCGAGGAGCTCCATGAAGCTCTCGCGGTCGTGGTTGTTCACGGCGGCCACGAAGGCCCGGACGGCCGGATCCCTGAGGCGCGTGGTCTGAATCGTCATACGAGCCAGGCTCGTACCGGCCACGGCCCGACGCCACCGGTGCCACCCGAACGGCGTCGTCGGACGATCCGCCGGGTGTCGTGAGGTGCGAGGGGTGAGACGGTGGACAGGCGACGAGATGAGTACACCTGTTCCTGCCGCCTGCTCCGGGAGACGACGTGAAGCGTGACGACCGACGTGATCTGGGTCTGCTGCTGCTCCGGCTGGGGGTGGGCGGTGTGCTGGCGGCCCACGGCACGCAGAAGCTGTTCGGCTGGTTCGGCGGACACGGCATCGAGGGCACCGGCCAGTTCATGGAGTCCGTCGGCTACGCCCCCGGCAAGGCGAGCGCGACGGCGGCGGGCCTCGCGGAGACGGGCGGCGGCACGCTGCTGGCGCTGGGCCTGGCGACCCCGGCAGCGGGTGCGGCGGCGGCCGGCGCGATGGCGGGCGCGGCGGCGGTGCACACCCCGAACGGCTTCTTCAACCAGGGCGGCGGCTACGAGTACGCGGCGACGCTGGGCCTCACGGCGGCGGGCCTGGCCATCACCGGCCCGGGCCGCTTCTCCGTCGACCACCTGCTCGGCCACGCGGTGAACCGCGGCTGGATGATCCCAGCGGCCTTCGCGGCGACGGCGGCGGGCACGGCGGCGGTGGTGGGTGCCAGGGCGAGGCGCCTGCGGACGGCGAAGGAGGGGGAGCAGGAGGCGTTGTTCGAGGAGGAGTCCATGGAGTAGGGGCGGCGGCCGGGGTCCGGACCGGGCGTTGTCAGACCCTCGTGCCACGCTGCGCCCATGACCGACCGGACACCGCCACCGCCCGGCCCCGACCTGTGGGCCACCATCGACGCCCTCCACGAGTGGCTCGATCACAGCCGGCCGATCGAGGGCCGCGAGGGGGTCCTCCTGCGCATCCTGAAACTGACCGAGGAGGTCGGCGAGGTCTCCCAGGCGGTGATCGGGGCGACGGGGCAGAACCCGCGCAAGGGGATCACGCATTCATGGGAGGACGTGCAGGCGGAGCTGTGCGATGTGGTCATCACGGCACTGGTGGCGCTGCGGACGCTGACGCCGGAGGCGCGAGAGGTCCTGGCAGGGCACCTGGAGCGGGTGGCACGACGGTCCACGGTGTCCTCGGCACAGGCGGACGTTCCGCGTCAGTCGCTCTGATCACCGCGTAACCCCCGGTCCCGGCCCGGCCGGGTGTCACCGACGGGCTCCTCTGTCCGCCTTCACAGTGCGTCCACCGCGCTCACCTTCCATGCGTCACCCGTACGGTCCATCGTCATCCGCACCCGGTTCTGGTCCACGCGGGACCCCGACACCTGAGTGCTCTCGGTGACCTGATTGACGAAGAGCAGGACGACGACCTTGTCGGGGGAGGCCGAGACGACGGAGGCGGCCGGGGCACCGCCGGAGCCGGGGGCGGCGACCCTTGCCTTCACGACGCCGTGGTACTTCTCGGCCGTCGGGGCGACCACGGTCTTCGTGGTCTTGCCGTACTCGTCGCGGAAGTCACCGGTCAGGTGGGCGCGGGCACGCGAGAAGTCCTTGTCCAGGTGGCGGTAGTCGTACGACAGGACGATCGGGGCCGCTGTGCGCGCGGCCGTGAGCGCCTCGGTCCGGGCGGTCTCCGTCAGGCGGCCGTCACGGTACTGCCGTGCCAGGGCGGCCAGCGCGACCAGGCCGGCGACGAGCAGGACGGCCAGGAGCAAGGTGAGCAGCTTCCGCCGTCCGCCGGAGCCGGGCTCGCTGCGCTCCTGCGGGCCCTCCTCCCCGAGCGACTCCGGCGACGGCTCCGGCGGGTCGTCCCAGCCGTTCTTCGGAGCCTCGATGAGGACGGTGCGTCCGGCGAGCGGCCGCTCGGCCCCGCGCGGGGACTCCTCGTCGGTGGCCGTGACCGCGCCCGCTTCGCGGTGGCCCCGCTCCGCGCGCTTCGCCGCCGCGCGGGCAGCCGCCGTCATGGTGCGGCGGGCGCCGGGACCGGCGGCGCGGCCGGTGGTCGTCTTCGGCATGGTGGTACTCCTCGTCGGTGCTTGTCGGTCGGCGAATCGGCCCGTGAATCAGCCGACGAACTCGACGTCGGACGTCAGCCAGCGGCCGTCCTTGTGGACGAGGTCGAGCTGGAGCCGGTACGTGCGCGCCTCTCCCCCGGGCACGGCGGTGTTGGTCACCTTGCTGTCGGCGACCACCAGCACACGGGCCGAGTCCTCGTCGGAGCGGACGATGCCCGCCTCCAGGACCTGGCCTTCGGACACGGACTTGTTCTGGGCCACCAGCTTCGTCAACTGCTCCGTCTGGGCGGTGAACTGCTTCTTGAAGTCGCCCGTCGCGCCCGCCAGGACATTCGCGCTGTCGCGGTCGTAGTGCCGGTAGTCGAGGGAGGTGAAGTTCAGTGCCGACTGGCGGGCCGCGGCCAGGATGCCCTGGCGGCGTTGGTCCGCCTCGTTCTGTGCGTGGATCCCGAAGGCCAGCCAGAGCGCCAGTGCCGTGGTGATGACGGTCGCCGCGACGAGTCCCGCCGTCATCACCCGGGGTCGTATCTGCCTCATGCCATGGGGCCGACGAGCAGCCATTGCCACGACTCCTTTCCGAATGCGGCCTGCTGGCCGCCCGCCGAGCCGATCTCGACGTTCCTTCCGTCCGGGCCGGTGGTGGTGCCGGTCTCCGGGTCGTACGGGGTGACGTACGCCGCCTGGTTCGCGCCGCCGCCGGTGGTCGACGCGCCCGGGGCGTTCTGTGCGCCGCGTACCGACGACTCGCTGCCGCGCGGGAGCGTGCAGCGGGCGCCGGTATTCGCCTCGCGTGTGCTGGTGTCCGCCGGATCGCGACGGGTCGTGCCGTACCCCTGAGTGCAGGCCGGTGGTTCGTCGGCGTTCAGCACCAGGCCGAAGTGGGTGGTGCCGTCGCCGGGGACGACCGTGTAGCTGCCCGCGACCGTCAGCGGGAAGGTGACGAGGGCCTGCTCCACGCCGGGAAGGCGGGCCAGCGTGACCTGGCCGCCGCTGATCAGGTTGGCGAGCAGGACCGACAGCTGCGGCCCGGTCGACTTCAGCAGCGAGTTCAGTTCCTGCGCCGCCGGCCGCGCGTTGCCGATCAGCTTGCGCAGGTCCCCGTCGCTGGCCTTCAACCGGGCCGACAGCGCCGCCAGATCGCGCGCGAACGACTTGATCGAAGAGCCCTGGTCGGCCTGCGTCTTCAGGACCTTCCGTGAGTCCTCGATCAGGGCGGTCGTCTCCGGCAGCGCCTCGGACGCCGACTCGACCAGGGTGTTGCCCGAGTCCACCAGGCGGCCCAGGTCCGGACCGGTGCCGGCGAACGCCTTGCCCAGTTCGTCGACCGTGACGCGCAGGTCGTCCTTGCCGACCGAGTTCACCAGGCGGTCCAGGCCGAGGACCATGTCCGTCGTCGACAGCGGCACCCGCGTGCTCTCGCGCGGGATCGTGCTGCCGTTCAGCAGGTACGGGCCGCGGGAGGAGCGGGGCTGGAGGTCGACGTACTGCTCGCCCACCGCCGAACGGTTCGCCACCACGGCCAGCGTGTCCGCCGGGATGCGCGGCGCCCCGTCCTCGATGTCGAGCGCGACCGAGACGCCGTCCCGGCCTGCCAGGCGCAGGGCGCCGACCTTGCCCACCGGCACGCCGCGGTAGGTGACCTCGGCGCCGGGGAAGACGCCCCCGGAGTCGGCGAAATCGGCCCGCACGGTGTAGCCGCGGTCCAGGACCACGTCCACCAGGCCCGTGTACTCGGCGCCGACGTACGACACCCCCACGGCGGTGAGGGCGGCGAAGGCGATCAGTTGCGCCTTGACCGTACGGGTGATCACGGCTGGACCCCCTTCAGCATCAGCTCGACGAGTTCGAGGTTGATCCCCTCGGTCCGGTAGCCCCGGGTCCGGTAGCCGCCCGGTCCGTAGCCGGCGGTGCACACCGGCGGGCACAGCGGGTCGCTGCTGGAGGGGGCGGACGGGGACGACGGCACGCTCGGCCTGCTCGGCAGCGCGGTGGGCTTCGGCACGCCCGGCACGTCCGGCGCATCCGGCACGTCCGGAAGATCCGGTACGTCCGGCAGGTCGGGGGGCTCGGGAAGCTGCGGCACCCGGGGGTCCCCGCCGTTTCGGCCGCCCGGCTCGTCCGTCAGGTTGCCGTAGATGCCGGCCAGATCGAGGTCCGCCGTGACGTGCAGGTTGACGTAGTCACCCTTGATGGCGTCCACCGTGTTGCGCGGGAAGGGGTAGGTGGTCAGCAGTTCCAGGGAGTTGGGCAGGTCGCTGCCCGCCTTGTTGAGCTGGTGCAGGATCGGCCGGAGCTGCTTGAGGTTGGCAACCGTGTCGTCGTGCGAGGCGTTGACCACCTTGGTGCCGGTCTTGCCCAGCCTGGACAGGGCGGTGAGCATCCTCGTCAGGTCGCGGCGCTGGTCGGCCAGGACCTTCAGGGCGGGCGGCATCGTGTCGACGGCCTTGGCGATCGTCGTCTTCTCCTTGCCCAGCCGTTTGGCCAGCCGGTCCACGGCCTTCAGCGCGCGGACGATGTCCTGGCGCTGGTCGTCCAGGCCGCCGATGAAGGTGTCGAGCTCCTTGAGCAGGGACTTGACCCGGTTCTCCCGGCCGTCCAGGGCCTTGTTCAGCTCCGTGGTGATCGTTTTGAGCTGGGCCACGCCGCCGCCGTTGAGCAGGGCGGACAGCGCGGACAGCACCTCCTCGACCTCCGGGTTGCGGCCGCTGCGGGACAGCGGGATCACATCTCCGTCGCGGAGCCGGCCGACCGGTGCGCTCTCCGGCGGCCCGGACAGCGCCACGTACTTCTCGCCGAGCATGCTGGTCTGCCGCAGCTCGGCGATGGCATTGGCGGGCAGCTTCACCGAGTCGGCGACCCGGAGGCGGACCCTCGCGTGCCAGCCCTTCAGCTCGACCTTCTCCACCGCGCCCACAGTGACGTTGTCGACCTTGACCGACGACTGCGGCACCAGGTCGAGGACGTCGCGGAACTCGACGGTGACGTGGTAGGCGTGGCCGTCGGCGGCGGCCCCGCCGGGGAGCGGGACGTCGTACCAGCCGTTGAACTCGCAGCCCGACAGGAGCACCGTCGCGACGGCCGCCCACGCGACGGCTCCGCCCCTGCGCGGGGGCCTCATGCGTTCGCTCCCAGGATTCCGCCGAGGGTGCGGTCGACCGTGCCGGTGCCCGAGGTGCCCCGGGGCACCTCGGGCAGGGAGTCGAAGAGGTCCCTCAGGTCCCCGCAGTCGGTCTTCTCCCCGGTCGTCTTCAGGATCGAGCACAGCAGTGAGGCCGGATCCTGCGGATGGTCGGGGTTGTTGCGGGTGTCGAGGGTGCCGGCGGAAGGGTTGTAGGCGTTGTGCAGGTTCGACACGCCCGTCGGCGCGACCTCCAGCAGCTCCTCCAGCGCCGCCCGTTGGGTGACGAGCACCTTGGTCACCTTGCTCAGGCCCTCCACGTTCGACGTCAGGGACTTCTTGTTCTTCTTCACGAAGGCGGACACGTCACCGAGCGCCGTGCCGAGGTTCTTCAGCGCGGCCGCCAGGTCCTTGCGCTCGCCGGCGAGTTGCCCGGCGACCTTGGCCAGGCTGCTGTTGAACGACCGCACGCTCTTGTCGTCCGCGGCCAGCGCCGCCGTGAACACCTGAAGGTGGCGGACCGTGCCGAACAGGTCCGTGCGGCCGTCGGACAGGGTCGTGACCGCCTCCGAGAGGTCCTCCACCGTCCGGTGCAGGTTCTCGCCCTGGCCGTCGAGGTTGTCGGCGCTGACGTCGAGCAACCGTGACAGGGCGCCGTCCTTGTTGGCGCCCTCGGGTCCCAGCGCCTCGGCCGTGGTGTGCAGGCTGTCGAAGACGCGGTCCAGTTCGACCGGTACGGCCGTGCGCGACTCGGGTATCTCGTCCCCGTCCCGCAGGACCGGGCCGCTCCGGTACACCGGCAGCAGCTGCACGTAACGGTCGCTGACCACCGAGGAGTTGATGATCGCGGCCTGTGCGTCCGCCGGGACCTTGCGGTCCGCGTCGTACTCCAGCTCCACCCGCACGCGGCCGCCCTCCGGCGTGATCTTCCTGACCTCGCCGATCCGCACCCCCAGCACACGGACGTCCGAGCCGGGGTAGATGCCGACGGTGCGAGGGAAGTACGCCGTCACGCGGGCGGTCTCGGTCCGCGGCCACAGGACGCAGACGAGCGCGACGACCAGGGTCAGCGCGGTCAGCAGGGCCAGGCGCTTGTTCCAGCGGTTGCTCACGGTGTGCCTCCCGTTCGGGGCACCAGCGGGGCGGCGACCAGGTTCTGGACGTAGGAGTCGAACCAGCGGCCGTTGCCGAGGGTGTTGGTGAAGACCCGCACGTAGGGGGCCAGGAGCGCGATGCTCCGGTCCAGGCTGGATTGGTTGCGTTCGAGCATCTTCACCACGGTGTTCAGGCCCTTGAGCGCGGGCCCGATCTCCTTCTCGTTGTCCTGGACCAGGCCGGAGAGCTGGATGCCGAGCGCGGCGGAGGTCTTCAGCAGCTTGTGGATCGCCGTACGCCGCTTGCTGATCTCCTTGAACAGCTTGTCGCCGTCCTCGACCAGCGCGGAAAAGTCGCTCGACCGGTCGGCGAGTACGCCCGTCACGCCGTTCGCGTGGTCGAGGAGTTCCCTGAGGGCCTTGTCGCGCGAGGCCACGGTCCGGGAGATCCGCGACAGGCCCTTGATGGACGAGCGCACTTCGGCGGGTGAGTCCTCGAAGGTCGTCGAGATGGTGTCCAGCGCCTTCGCCAGCCGGTCGGTGTCGACCTTCTCCGTCGTGGTGGTGAGATCGCTGAACGCCTGCACGACGTCATAGGCGGGGACGGTCCGCCGCAGCGGGATCTCGCTGCCGGGCTCCAACTGGCCCCGCCCCCTGGGATGCAGGGCGAGGTACTTGGCGCCGAGGATCGTCTTGACCCGGATCGACGCGCCGGTCTCGGTGCCGAACCCCGGCTCGTCCTTGATCTTGAAGGTGACCTTCACGTGGTCGCCGTCCAGGTCGACCTCCTCGACCTTGCCGACCTTGACCCCGGCGATCCGCACCTCGTCACCCGGCTTGAGACCGCCTGCCTCCGTGAAGGCGGCGCTGTACGTGTCGCCGTCGCCGATCACCGGCAGGCGGTCGGCGTTGAACGCGGCCGCGGTCAGCAACGCCAGGACGGTGAGCCCGACGGCGCCGATGACGAGGGGACTGCGTTCGCGGAAGGGGCCGAGGTGCGGACGGCGGAGCCGTATCCTCGGCAGCTTCGGCGGGTCGACACGGACCTTGAACGGCGGCTGTGGACGCGGCTTGCGGCGGGGCAGGAGCCGTACCTCCGGCAGCCGTACTCTCGGCAGCCTGGGCGGTTCCACGCGCACCGTGAACAGCGGCTCCGGGCGGCGTTTGCGGCTCATCCCCCGCACCTCGCCCTCGCCACGTGCATCTCGGGTGTGAGCACCTGCTTCGTCTTCGGCAGCACGATCCGGCCGTCGAAGTCGCACAGGTAGAAGTTGAACCACGAGCCGTAGGACGCCGTCCCTGTCAGCTCGTTGAGCTTGTTCGGCAGCCTCTTCAGCACGCCCTCCACGGTCTTCTCGTTGTCGTTCAGCGTCCCGGTGAGGTCGGTCAGTTCCGCGATGTCGTCCTTGAGCGGCGGGCGCGCGTCCTTCAGCAGGCCCGAGGTGGCCTCCGTCAGGTCTCCGATGCTCACCAGCGACTCCCCGATGGGCTTGCGGTCGGCGGACAGGCCGGAGATGACCCGGCGCAGCTGTTTGATCAGTCCGGAGAAGCGGGCGCCGCGCTTGTCGAGCGTCTTCAGCACGGTGTTGAGGTTGTCGATCACCGAACCGATCAGCTTGTCGCGGCCGGCCAGCGTCGTGGTGAGCGACGCCGTGTGCGTCAGGAGGCTGTTGACGGTGCCGCCCTCGCCCTGGAGGGTCTTGATGATCTCGGTGGCCAGCTGGTTGACGTCCTTCGGGCTGAGCGCGGCGAACAGCGGCTTGAAGCCGTTCAGCAGCGCGTTCAGATCGAGGGCGGGCTGGGTGCGCGCGAGTGGGATCGTGCCGCCGGGACGCAGCCGGGTGCCGTCGCCGGCGCCCTCGGTCAGCGCGAGGTACCGCTGCCCGACCAGGTTGCGGTATCGGATGACGGCGCCCGTGCTGGTGAGCAGCGGCCGGTCCCGGCTGACGGTGAAGGTGACCTCGGCCAGCGTCCGTTCCTTGATCCGGATGCCCTCGACCTCGCCGACCCGCACTCCCGCCACCCGGATGTCGTCGCCCTCCTCCAGGCCGGTGACGTCGCTGAAGACCGCGCGGTACTCGTGTCCGGGAGTGAAGGAGATGTTCACGATGGTGGCGGCGAGCAGGGCCGTCGCCACCAGCGTCACCAGGGCGAACAGGCTGAACTTGACCAGCGGGGCGGCGGTCTGCCGGGCTCCTGTGGTGCTCATGCGACGCTCACCGCCGTCCCGCGTGCCATCGGCCCGAACAGCAGCGTCGCGACCGGCGGCACCTCGTCCGCGGGCACGCCCAGCACCGGCGCCACGAGCGAGCCGACGGCCCGCTGCTCGGCCCGGGTGGCGGAGACTCCGTGCCCGCCCGAGGACGGACTCCCCGGCTTCGAACCGTCGTCGAGGCGGGCCCCTGGTGCCGGCACCGGAGGATGCGGCAGATCACGGCAGTTCGGGCCCGACCGCTCGCCGTAGCGCGGCTCCTCACCCGGTTCGTACGCACCCTGTGGTCGTACGACCTCCAGCGTGATGTGCATCTTCCCGCCCCGGAACGCCTCCTCGGACGCCTTCTCCTGCCGGACCAGACCGGCCAGCAGGCAGGGGTACTGGGGTGAGTAGCGGGCGAACAGCTCCAGCGTGGGGCGGGAGACCTGGCCGAGGGTGATCAGCCGGTCGCCGTTGGCGTCGAGGAAGTCCTCGCCGGTGCCCGCGACGGTCGCCGTGGACCTCAGGGCCTCCGCCAGCCGGTCCTTCTGCTCGACGATCGTGCGGCTGGTGGTGACGGTGTTGCGCAGGATCTCCATCAGGTCGGGCGCCGCGTCGCCGTAGACCTCGGCGACGTCGGCGAAGCGTGCGATGTCCTCTTTCAGGGACGGCAGGTGCGGATTGAGGCGGCGCAGGTAGGCCTCCACTCGCGTGAGGTTGTCGCCGATCCGGTCGCCGCGGCCGTCGAGGGCGGTGGCGAACGCGGAGAGCGTGGCGTTGAGCTTGCCGGGCTGCACGGTCCGCAGCAGGGGCAGCAGGTCGTTCATCAGTTGCTGGACCTCGATGCCGACGCGGGTGCGGTCCTGGGTGATGACGTCACCGGCGCGGATGGGCCGGGCCGAGGAGGACACGGGGCGCTCGGGCGGGACGAGGTCGACGTACTTCTCGCCGAACAGCGTCTTGGGCAGCAGGCGCGCGTGCACGTCGGACGGGATCCGGGCGACGTGCTCCGGCTTCAGCGCGATGTCGAGCGTCGCCTTCGTCCCGTCGGCCCGCACCTCGCGGACCTCGCCGACCAGCAGCCCGCGCAGCTTGACGTCGGCGCGCGGATCGAGCTGGTTGCCGAGGCTGTCGGCCTCCAGCGTGATCCGCACGACCGGCGTGAACACCTGGCGGTAGACGGCGACGGACAGGGACAGCAGCAGTGCGAGCACGGCGATGAAGACGACGCCGTACAACCTCAGTCTCCACGCCCTCATGCGGCGGCTCACCCCGCGATCCGTACGGTCGTGCTGGCGCCCCAGATGGCCAGCGACAGGAAGAAGTCCAGGACGTTGATCGCCACGATCGAGGTCCGCACCGCACGGCCCACCGCGACGCCGACCCCCGCCGGGCCGCCGCTCGCGTAGTAGCCGTAGAAGCAGTGCACCAGGATGATCAGGACGGCGAAGACCAGCACCTTCCCGAAGGACCACAGCACGTCCACCGGGGGCAGGTACTGCTGGAAGTAGTGGTCGTACGTGCCCGTGGACTGCCCGTAGTAGCCGGTGGTGATGGTGCGGGCGGCCAGGTACGAGGAGAGCAGGCCGATCACGTACAGCGGGACGACGGCCACGAACCCGGCGATCATCCTGGTCGTCACGAGGAACGGCAACGAGGGCACGCCCATGACCTCCAGCGCGTCGGTCTCCTCGCTGATCCGCATCGCGCCGAGCTGGGCGGTGAACCCGGCGCCTACGGTCGCGGAGAGGGCGAGCCCGGCCACCAGCGGGGCGATCTCACGGGTGTTGAAGTACGCCGAGAGGAACGCCACGAAGTTGGAGGTGCCGAGCTGGTTGAGCGCGGCGTACCCCTGCAACCCCACTTCCGTGCCGGTGAAGAACGACAGGAAGGCGATCACGCCGACCGTGCCGCCCACGACGGCGAGCGCGCCGCGGCCGAAGCTCACCTCGGCGAGCAGCCGCAGGATCTCCTTCTTGTAGCGGCGCAGGGTGCGGCCGGTCCAGGCCAGCGACCGCCCGTAGAAGGACAGCTGGGCACCCAGCTCCTCGAGACGACTCAGCAGCGCCATGCCTCAGCCCCTCTGCGGAACGACTTGGAAGTACACGGCGGTCATCACGAAGTTCGTCACGAACAGCAACATGAAGGTGATCACCACCGACTGGTTCACCGCGTCGCCCACCCCCTTGGGTCCGCCCTTCGCGGTCAGCCCCTTGTAGGAGGCGACGATCCCGGCGATCGCACCGAACACCAGCGCCTTGACCTCGGCCGCCCACAGGTCGGAGAGCTGGGCGAGCGTGGTGAAGGAGGCCAGGTAGGCGCCGGGGGTGCCGTTCTGGAGGACGACGTTGAAGAAGTAGCCGCCTGCCACGCCGACCACCGACACCAGGCCGTTGAGCAGCACCGCCACCAGCATCGACGCCAGCACGCGGGGAACGACCAGCCGGTGGATGGGGTCGATGCCCAGCACCTGCATCGCGTCGATCTCGTCGCGGATCTTCCGCGCCCCGAGATCGGCGCAGATCGCCGTGCCGCCGGCTCCCGCGATCAGGAGCGCGGTGACGATCGGCGAGGCCTCGCGCAGCACGGCGAGCACGGAGGCGGCCCCGGAGAAGGACTGGGCGCCGAGCTGCCGGGTCAGACTGCCGATCTGAAGCGCGATGACCGCCCCGAACGGGATGGAGACCAGGGCCGTCGGCAGGATCGTCACGCTCGCGACGAACCACGCCTGCTGGATGAACTCCCGTGCCTGGAAAGGCCGTCGGGGGATCGTCCGGACGACGTCCAGCGCCATCGCGAAGAGGCTGCCGGAGTGCCGCAGCGCTCCGGCCGGTGACAGGCTCATGCGCCGGCCACCTCCTTCTGGTGGAGCTGGGCCTCGCTCCGTGCGATCGCCTGCCAGCGGGGCGGGCGGGTGATGCCCGGTCCCGGCAGCAGGCGGGGAGTCAGCTCCTGCACGCGCGGGCTGTCGTCGATCTGCGCGAGCTCCTGCTCGACCTGCGCGGCGTCCTTCTCCTCCGCCATGCCGATCGGGCCTTGCATCCGGCCGTTCAGGAACTGCCGTACGACGGGCTCGTCGCTGGTCAGCAGCTCTGCGCGCGGCCCGAACATCACCAGCTCGCGGCGGAACAGCAGCCCGATGTTGTCCGGCACCTGGCGGGCCGAGGCGATGTCGTGCGTGACGATCAGGAAGGTCGCGTCGATCTGGGCGTTGAGGTCGACGATGAGCTGGTTGAGGTAGGCGACGCGCACCGGGTCCAGGCCCGAGTCGGGTTCGTCGAAGAGGATGATCTCCGGGTCCAGGACCAGGGCCCGGGCCAGCCCGGCGCGCTTGCGCATCCCGCCGGAGATCTCGCCGGGCAGCTTCCCCTCGGCACCGATCAGCCCGACCATGTCCATCTTCTCCAGCACGATGCGCCGGATCTCGCTCTCGGACTTACGGGTGTGCTCGCGCAGCGGGAAGGCGATGTTGTCGTACAGGTTCATCGAGCCGAACAGGGCGCCGTCCTGGAACAGCACGCCGAAGAGCTTGCGCACCTCGTACAGGTCGTGCTCGCGGAGCTTGGTGATGTCCCGGCCCTGGATCGTGATCGAGCCGCGCTCCGGCTTCAGCAGGCCGACGAGCGTCTTGAGGAACACCGACTTGCCCGTGCCCGAGGGGCCGAGCATGACCGAGACCTCCCCGGCGGGCAGCGTCAGCGAGACGTCCTGCCAGATGACCTGGTGACCGAAGGACTTGGTCAGCCCTTCCACGCAGATCTCGACACCCATCCGGTCCACCCTTCAGCCCGCGGAGCAGCTCTGACATCTGCTCTACGGGGAGGGGCCGGGCGTCCGTCGCTCGTGTGACGGATTTTTTTCGGGCCGGTTTCAGGGGAGCGCCTTCGGGCGGTCGCCGGGCAGCGCCTTAGGGCGGTCGCCGGGCAGCGCCTTAGGGCGGTCGCCGGGCAGCGCCTTAGGGCGGTCGGCGGGCAGCGTTAGCGGGCCGGTTTCAGGGGAGCGCACGGGCGGTCGCCGGGCAGCGCTAGCGGGCCGGTTTCAGGCGAGCACCTGGGCGGTCGGCGGGCAGCGCCTTCGGACGGTCGCCGGGCAGCGCTACCGGGCCGGTTTCCGGGGAGCGCCCTCGGGCGGTCGCCGGGCAGCGCATTTCGGGGAGGTTCGCTGGTAGCGCTACGGAAGCGGGCTCGCCGTGAGCTCGGGGAACGAGGGGGACGGCGCATCGGAAGTCTCAGGGGCTTCGGGGACGGCCGTGGCCACCGTGTCCGTCGGCACCGCGGAGACCTCCACAGGCAGGTCGGGAACCTCGGTCACCTGCGGGACCTCCGGCGCGGACAGCCCGGGCAGCGTGGCCGCCGGGATCTCCGGAACGTCCGGGACCTGCGCGACGACCGGGACCTCCGGCAGCGACGGCACGGACAGCGGGAGGAACGATTCGCCGACGGGAGCCCCCGCCGCTCCGCGCTCTACCGCGGCAGTCGTGGGCTCAGTCCCCCGAGGCGTACGGCCCTCGCCGCCGCCGTCCGGCCGCATCGTCTCCGCGTCCGGCGAGGCGACCGCGGGCCGAGGCGCCGCGCCGCCCCCGCCTCCGCTGCCGTCGAGCGCGTACGGCAGCACGAACCCCGCCACCGCCAGAGACGCCGCGGTCGAGGCGACCGCCACGGTCTGTGCCCTGCCGACCCCGCGCGGCCGCCCCCGCCCGATCAGGAACAGCACGCACCCGAGCGTGGCGGCCAGCGACTGCCGCAGCGTCCGCCGGGCCCGGGCCAGCAGCGACTCGACGGTCCGGTAACTCAGCCCCATCCGGACGGCGACCTGGCCGACGTCCAGGTCCTCCGACTTCAGCCGCAGCGCCTCGGCCTGCCGCGCGGGCAGCTCACCACTGCGCACCGCCAGCCACTTCGCCTCGGCCCGGTCGCACACCGCCTCCTCGACGGGCACCGGGCCGGGCGTGACGAGCGTCGGACTGGTACGCACCTCGGCCTCGCGGTGCACCTGCCGATAGCGGTCGACGCAGAGCCGCATCGTCACCGTCGTCAGCCAGGCCGCGAGCCGCTCCTCGTCCAGTTCGGGCCGCTCGGCGGCGCGCAGCATCGCCTCGTGCACCGCGTCCTCGGCGTCCTCCGCACTCATCGACCTACGCCGGGCCACCTTGAGCAAATGCTCGCGGTGGCTCCACATGTGGCGCCACCGCTCGTCGGCCGCGTGCATCTCCGCAGGCGTCTCTGCGGGCATGTCCGTCGCCATGAGGACCCCTTCGCGCTCACCCACCGGCCTCGTGCTGTCCGGCGGGGGGCGACATTACCGCCCAGTATCGGCGGTTGTGGAGGGGGAGAGCGTCATCGATAGCGGTCGACGCAGAGCCGCATCGTCACCGTCGTCAGCCAGGCCGCGAGCCGCTCCTCGTCCAGTTCGGGC
>NZ_JAKEIO010000139.1 GCF_021474405.1 [Streptosporangium] indianense | reverse complement strand
AACAGGTGTCGTCGGCAGCGGTCAGATGTGTAAGGTCAGCGTCAGCCGGTACGAACCGCCCTCCAGCGGCTCCACCAGGCCGTCGGCGACGAGACCGTCGAGGGCGCGGGCCCGCTGCACCGGCTCGTGCCACACCCGGTCCAGAGCCGCCTGCGGAACGGCACCGTGGGCCTCCCGCAGCACCGCGAGCAGCCGCCCGCGCACCTGCCGGTCGGTGCCGGCGTAGGTCTGGCCGCGGCGCGGCGGCCCGTCGTGCTCCGGCTTGCCCGCCAGCCGCCACGCGCACTGTGCGGCGATCGGGCAGCGGTGACACGACTCGCTCTTCGCCGTGCACACCAGCGCGCCCAGCTCCATGGAGGCGGCGGCCCAGCGGGCGGCGGTCCGCTCGTCCTCGGGCAGCAGCGCGCGGGCCAGCTTGCGCTCGGCGGCGGTGGTGGCGTTCGGCGGGTACTGCACGCCGGTGACCGCGCGGGCGAACACCCGGCGCACGTTGGTGTCCAGTACCGGGTGCCGCTGTCCGTGGGCGAACGAGGCGACGGCCGCGGCCGTGTACTCGCCGATGCCGGGCAGCGCCAGCAGCTGCGCGTGGTCGGCCGGTACGTCACCGCCGTGCCGTTCCGTTATGGCGACGGCGGCGCCGTGCAGCCGGAGCGCGCGGCGGGGGTAGCCGAGCCGCCCCCAGGCCCGGACGGCCTCGCCGGGCGCCTCCTTGGCCAGGTCGGCGGGGCGCGGCCAGCGCTCCAGCCACTGCTCGTAGACGGGCAGGACACGGCTCACCGGCGTCTGCTGGAGCATGAACTCGCTGACCATCACCCCCCACGCCCCGGCCTCGGGACGCCGCCACGGCAGGTCACGGGCGTTCTCTGCGAACCAGTCGATGACGGGGGAGTGCAGATCCTCTCCGAGCGGCCGGCCGGAGGAGGTGCCGGAGACGGAACCGGAGGGGGAGTCGGCGGCGGGGCGCTGGGGCTTCGTGGGAGCAGTCATGGCCCTTTGATGGTGCCACGGTGAGGCGCCGAATCGGGCACACCGCCACCCCGCCGGGGCGGTCACCCGGCGATCACAGGTGTCTGTTCGAGTGGCTGATCGTGCGGGTCGGAGGGCTGATCGTGCAGGGCGGGTGGCGGGCTGATCGTGCGTGTCGGGTGGGCTGATCGTGCGGGGCGTGTGGCGGGCTGATCGTGCGTGTCGTGCGGGGCGTGTGGCGGGCTGATCGTGTGTGTCGTGCGGGGCGGGTGGCGGGCTGATCGTGCGGGGCGTGTGGGCTGATCGTGTGCGTGCGCCGCTTCGGCTTCCGCGCCGCTTCGGCTTCCTCGGCCGCCCTCAACCGTCCCTGTGTCCGGGTGGGTCGACGGAGCAGCACCGGGAACTGCCGGGAGCGCACGGGCGTTCCCGACCGGCTGAGCGTCGTGCGGCCCGGCTCAGCGGCGCGCGGAGGTCTCGTGTGACGGGTGCGCGCCGTGTCTGCGGCGGGCACGCCACAGTCGGCCGCGAACAGCGCGACGCCGACCGGCAGTACGGCCCGCGTCCCTGTCCGGGCCCTGCGCGGTACCCACATCGGGGTGTCCGGCGCATGATCACGCACGGTAGGCGACGGGCCCAATCCGTCACACCCCGCGATCATCGTGTCCCGCACCTGACGAAAGACCGGGGTGGGACGTGATTTCCGGGATGATGATCCGGAAAAGTTGTAGGTCGTAGCGGCGGGTGGGACCGGTGAACGTGCCGATCTCTCGTAAGGTTTGGGCCGTGGGATCACTGCGCAATCCGGTCGGGCCGCTTCCCTCCTCCATCTACTGGCGTCGGAGGGTCGTACTGGTGTCCGTGGTCGCCGTGTTGGCGCTGCTGACCGCCTGGATCGTGATGATGGGCGGCGGGGGCGACAAGGACGGCGACAACGGCGCCAACGGCAAGAATCCCGCGCCCTCCATCACGCCCGGCCCGTCGGGTTCGGGTCCGGCCATCAGCCAAGCACCCGGCGGACGCGACGAGTCGGGCGGCGGCGGTTCGGGCGGTTCCGGTGGTTCGGGCGGCTCGTCGTCCGGCTCCGGTGACGGCTCGGGCGACGGCTCCGGGGACGGGTCGGGCGACGGTTCAGGGTCCGGGGGCTCCGAGGGGGCCGGCGGTGCCGGCGGCCCGGGTGGCGGCGCCACCGCCGGTGGCGTCGGCGCGGGCGACACCCTGCCTGCCGGTTCCACCCTCCCCAACTGCACCGCGAGCGCCGTCAAGTTCAGCCTCCGCAGCCGGCACAACACCTACGACCCCGAGCAGACGCCCACGTTCCTGCTGACCGCGCGGAACGTCTCCGGCAGCGACTGCAAGATCGATCTCGGGCCGAAGAACGCGGTGTTCACCATCGCCCCGGCGAGCAGCGACGACGACTACTGGTCCTCCGAGGACTGCCCCAAGGCCGCCGCGCACCAGCTGTACCGGGTCGCCGCCGGCAGCGGCATCACCTACACCGTGAAGTGGGACCGCAAGCCGAGCGCCTCCAAGTGCGCCACGCCTCCCGCCGGCTCGGCCGGGGCGGGCACCTACCTGGTGGAAGCCAAGGCTCCGGGCTTCGCGAAGGTGCAGACGTCGTTCGTGCTCTCGGCCGACTAGGACGGCGGAAGCCGGGCAGCCGGGCGAGAGGCAGCGCGCAGACGCACGAGGGCGGTACCCCTTCCCGGGTACCGCCCTCAGCCGTCTGCGCACAGAGCCGTGCTCGTCCGCTACACGTACCGCTCCAGGATCGAGGACTCCGCCAGGCGCGACAGCCCCTCGCGGACGCTGCGGGCCCGGGCCTCGCCCACGCCGTCCACCGTCTGCAGGTCGTCGACGCTCGCGGCGAGCAGCTTCTGCAGTCCGCCGAAGTGCTCGACGAGGCGGTCGATGATCGCGCCGGGGAGCCGGGGCACCTTGGCGAGGAGACGGTAGCCGCGCGGGGAGACCGCCGAGTCCAGCGTCTCGGGCGCGCCGGTGTAGCCCAATGCCCTGGCCACCGTGGACAGTTCGAGCAGCTCGGCATGGGTGAGGGCGTCGAGTTCGGCGAGGGCCTGGTCGACCGTGCGGGAGCGCTTGGCCGTGGGCTCGGGGACGTAGTCCCGCACGACCAGCTCGCGCTCGGGTTCCACGCCCGCGATCAGCTCGTCGAGCTGGAGGGCCAGGAGCCGGCCGTCCGTGCCGAGCTCCACCACGTACTCGGCGATCTCCGTGGCGATGCGACGGACCATCTCCAGGCGCTGGGCGACCGCCGAGACGTCCCGGACGGTGACCAGGTCCTCGATCTCCAGCGCGGACAGCGTGCCCGCGACCTCGTCGAGGCGGAGCTTGTAGCGCTCCAGGGTCGCGAGGGCCTGGTTGGCGCGGGACAGGATCGCCGCCGAGTCCTCCAGGACGCGGCGCTGCCCGTCGACGTACAGGGCGATCAGCCGCATCGACTGGGAGACGGAGACCACCGGGAAGCCGACCTGCTTGCTGACGCGGTCGGCGGTGCGGTGCCGGGTGCCCGTCTCCTCGGTGGGGATGGTCGGGTCGGGGACCAGCTGCACGCCGGCGCGCAGGATCTTCGACAGGTCGGAGGACAGCACGATGCCGCCGTCCAGCTTGCACAGCTCGCGCAGACGGGTCGCGGTGAACTCGACGTCCAGCACGAAACCGCCGCTGCACAGCGCCTCGACGGTCTTGTCGGAGCCGAGCACGATGAGCCCGCCGGTGTTGCCCCGGAGCACGCGCTCCAGGCCGTCACGCAAGGCGGTGCCGGGTGCCACGGCGCTCAGGGAGGCGCGCATCAGGCCATCGGTACCGGCACTCCCGCCGGACTTTCCGGGAGACGATGCCCGGTCGTTGGCTGCCACTGCACTCCTCCGGTCGCAGGTTCTGGGCGCCCCCGTGTCGCGCGCTCGGTTCGCACGGACGGGCGAGACCAGGGCAAAGTCTACCGGCGACCCTCCTCGTCCTGTGGGGCCTCTCGGCGACGGGAGCGGGGAAGGACCCGCAGGGCGTCCCCTATGTCCGCGACTTCCAGCACCTTCATGCCCGGCGGGACCTTGCCCGGATCGGCCGGCACCAGGGCATGTGTGAAGCCCAGACGGTGGGCCTCTGCCAGTCTGCGCTGCACGCCCGTGACTCGTCTCACCTCGCCCGCGAGGCCCACTTCGCCGATCGCGACGAGGTTCTTGGGGAGAGGTGTGTCACTCGCGGCGCTCGCCAGGGCGAGGGCGACGGCCAGGTCGGCGGCCGGCTCCGACAGCTTCACCCCGCCGACCGTCGCGGAGTAGATGTCCCTTTTGCCCAAGGCGCTGATCCGACCCCGCTGTTCCAGCACGGCCAGCATCATCGAGACGCGGGAGGTCTCCAGGCCCGAGGTGGTGCGGCGCGGGGAGGGGATCTGCGAGTCGACGGTGAGCGCCTGGACCTCGGCGACCAGCGGGCGGCGGCCCTCCAGGGTGACGGTCAGGCAGGTGCCCGGGACCGGTTCGGCCCGGCGGGTCAGGAAGAGTCCGCTCGGGTCGGCGAGACCCGTGATGCCCTCGTCGTGCAGCTCGAAGCAGCCGACCTCGTCGGTGGTGCCGTAGCGGTTCTTGACGCCGCGCACCAGACGCAGGCGGGCGTGCCGGTCGCCCTCGAAGTGCAGGACGACGTCCACCAGGTGCTCCAGCAGGCGCGGGCCGGCGATCGCGCCGTCCTTGGTGACGTGGCCCACCAGGAGCGTGGACATGCCGCGTTCCTTGGAGGCCCGGATGAGGGCGCCCGCGACCTCCCGCACCTGGGCCATGCCCCCGGGTGCGCCGTCGATCTCGGGCGAGGCCACCGTCTGCACCGAGTCCATGATCAGCAGCGACGGCTTCACCGCGTCCAAGTGGCCCAGCACCGCGGCCAGGTCCGTCTCGGCCGCCAGGTACAGGTGGTCGTCGATGGCGCCGATGCGGTCGGCCCGCAGCCGGACCTGGCTCGCCGACTCCTCGCCCGTGACGTAGAGCGTGCGGTGCTCGTCGCTCGCGGACTTGGCCGCCACGTCGAGCAGCAGTGTGGACTTGCCGACGCCCGGCTCGCCCGCGACCAGCACCACCGCGCCGGGCACCAGCCCGCCGCCGAGCACGCGGTCCAGCTCGGGCACGCCGGTGGGGCGGGCGGTGGCCTGCCGTCCGTCCACCTGGCCGATGGGCAGGGCGGAGGTGGTGACCCGGCCCGGTGTCGTGGTGCGCACCGCGGGCGCGCCGTACTCCTCGACCGTCCCCCAGGCCTGGCACTCGGGGCAGCGGCCGAGCCACTTCGCCGTCTGCCAGCCGCACTCCGTGCAGCGGTAGGACGGGCGGTCCTTGGTGGTCTTCGTACGGGCAGCCATGGACGGAACCGTAACCGCAGGCACTGACATCGCGGCGACCGGCCGACGGCGCCCACCCGCGCGCCTGGGGTCCGCCCACCCCTCGCCGGCCGTGGAACGACCCGTTCATGTCCCCGATTGAGGGATCGTTTCACCCGTAGGGATTAAATGTGCTCAAGCCACATGAAGGCGCCACTCCCGGCCCCCTACGGTCGCCGAATGACGAGCAGTACTCCGGAGATCTCGACCCGCTCGACCCGCCCGGCCGGCGCACACCGGTCGCACCGGGAAGCGCGTGACCGCGGGGCTGCGCGCACGCTGGCGCAGCAGCCGCCCGCGCACTACGAGCCCTACCTGGACGGCCTGTTCACCTACTGCCTGTCGGTGCTGTGCGACCACGAGGCCGCGACCGCTGCCCTGGGCGACGTCCTCGCACTCGCCGAACGCCGCAGCCGGCAGGCCCCCGAGGCACCCGCGGACCGCAGGGCCTGGCTCTACGCGCTGGCCCGCTGGGCGTGCCTGCGCAAGCTGGCCGAGATCAAGCAGAAACGTCAGAGCAGCCACGCGGCGGGCCGTGCCGACCGGCAGCACGCCGACCGTCCCGCCGCCCCGGCCGTCTCCGAGGAGGTGCAGGAGCGACGCCGTCGCGAACTGGCCCTGCTGGCCTGGCCGGAGGCCGCCGGCACCACCCCGGAGCAGCGCGAGGCGCTCGAACTGGCCGTGCGCCACCACCTCGCCGCACACGAGGTCGCCGCCGTCCTCGGCATGGCCCCGGCCGCCGCCCGGGATCTGCTCGCCTCCGCCGCGTGCGAGGTGGAACGCACCCGTGCGGCTCTCGCCGTGGTCGAGACGGGGGCGTGTCCGAGCGTCGCGCACCTCGTCGGCGACGACCGGCTCGTGCTCGGCACGGCCCTGCGCCGCGAGCTCGTCCGGCACGTCGACGACTGCCCGCGCTGCCGCCGCACCGCCGAGCGCGCCATCCCCGGCCGCTGGCCCGGCACCAGCGTGACGCCCGCCGAGCTGCCCGTCCTGCCGGCGCCCCGCGCGGCCGTGCACATCGCCATGGCCCATCAGCCGCGCGCGCGGAGCGCCGCACCCCGCTTCGACCGGCGCGGCTTCCCGATGGACCCCAAGGACCACGCCGCCCGCCGGGACCGCCTGCGCGCGCGTGCCATCACCACGACCGTCGTCGCCACCGTCGTGGCCGCTCCCGTCCTGGCCCTGTGGGCGTCCTACCGGGGTACCCCGGTAGGCGAGGGCCAGGACGGCCGCTCGGCCTCCGCGCGCGAGGCGGACGACCCGTTCGCCCTGGACGGCGAGATGGCGGGCGGCGGCTACGAGAACACGGGCAACGCGAGCACCCGCCCGGGCCCGCGCTTCGGCAAGGACGGCAAGGCCGACGTCTCCGTGGAGGTCATCGGCGTCGCCGGGGCGGGCCGCGCGAGCGCCCTGGAGGTCACGGCCGACCACAGCGGCGACACCACCCTGGTCACCCTGACCGCCACCGGCCCGGCCCCGGTCCGCTGGTCCGCGTCCACCGGGGCCCACTGGCTCTACCTCAGCCGCTCCTCGGGAACGCTCCGCCCCGGCGAGTCGGTGACGGTCAAGGTCTACGTCGATCACCTGCGGGAGCCCGCCGGCCCCTGGCAGGCGCAGGTGGCGGTCGCACCGGTGGGCGCCGCCGTCCACATCGAGGGCTACGGCACCGCGCCCGCCCCCGCGGATCCGGACCCACGCCCGCACCCCGGCGGCCCGACAGCGGCGACCCGAGCCCGGTCACCTCGTAGCCGGGCCCTCAGGCCACCGGACCGGCCGGATCCGCGGGGTGCGGCGCCACCAGCGGCAGCTGCGAGGCCAGCCGCTCCTCGCACAGCTCCACCAGCCGGTCGTAGCCGGCCTTGCCCATCAGTTCGATCAGCTCCGGCCGGTAGGAGACGTACACGGGATCACCCGCGCCGTGCGCCGAGGTCGCCGACGTGCACCACCAGTGCAGGTCGTGGCCGCCCGGGCCCCAGCCCCGGCGGTCGTACTCGCCGATCGACACCTGCAGCACGCGCGTGTCGTCGGGCCGGTCGATCCACTCGTAGGTCCGCCGCACCGGCAGCTGCCAGCACACGTCCGGCTTGGTCTCCAGCGGCTCGCGGCCCTCCTTCAGGGCGAGGATGTGCAGGGAGCAGCCCATGCCCCCCTCGAAGCCCGGCCGGTTCTGGAAGATGCACGAGCCCTGGAAAGGCCGCGTCTGCCGCTCGCCGTCCTCGTCCTCGGAGACCCAGCCGCCCCGCGTGCCCTCGGCGTGGTGCTGCCAGATGTCCGGCGTGAGCCTGGCCACGTGCTCGGCGACGCGTTTCTCGTCGTCCTCGTCCGAGAAGTGGGCACCCAACGTGCAGCACCCGTCGTCCGCGCGGCCGGCCTGGATGCCCTGGCAGCCGCTGCCGAAGATGCAGTTCCAGCGAGAGGTCAGCCATGTCAGATCGCAGCGGAAGACCTGCTCGTCGTCCGCCGGATCAGGAAACTCCACCCACGCGCGAGCGAAGTCGAGGCCCTTCTCGTCGGAGTCCACGACAGCCGGTGATTTGTCGCGCTTCGCCTTTTTCGTCTTTGGCACGAGTCCAGGGTACGGGCCCGGATACGGCGCTTGTACCCCCACCGAGGACGGCACACGGCCCCGTGGGCAGTAGCGTTCCGTACATGAGACTCGGTGTCCTCGACGTGGGATCGAACACGGTGCATCTGCTCGTGGTGGACGCGCACCCCGGCGCGTGCCCGTTGCCCGCGCACTCGCACAAGGCGGAACTGCGCCTCGCCCAGCTCCTCGACGACGACGGCGCGATCGGCCCCCACGGCGTCGACCGGCTGATCTCGGTGATCAAGGAAGCGCTCCAGGCCGCCGAGGACAAGGGCGTCGAAGAGGTCCTGCCGTTCGCCACCTCCGCCGTGCGGGAGGCCCGTAACGCCGATGACGTGCTCGCCCGCGTGCGCGCCGAGACCGGCGTCGAGCTCCAGGTCCTCACCGGCGCGGAGGAGGCCCGCCTGACCTTCCTCGCCGCCCGCCGCTGGTTCGGCTGGTCGTCCGGGAAGCTGCTGGTCCTGGACATCGGCGGCGGCTCCCTGGAGGTCGCCTACGGCATCGACGAGGAGCCCGACGCGGCCGCCTCGCTGCCGCTGGGCGCCGGGCGTCTGACCGCCGGCTGGCTGCCCGGTGACCCGCCCGACCCGGAGGACGTGCGCACCCTGCGCCGCCACGTGCGGACCGAGATCGCCCGCACCGTCGGCGAGTTCAGCCGCCTGGGCACCCCCGACCACGTCGTCGCCACGTCGAAGACGTTCAAGCAGCTGGCCCGCATCGCCGGCGCCGCCCGCTCCGCCGAGGGCCCCTACGTCCAGCGCGAGCTCAAGCGGGAGTCCCTGGAGGGCTGGGTCCCGCGGCTGGCCGCCATGACGGAACGGGAGCGCTCGGAGCTGCCGGGCGTCTCGGAGGGCCGCGCCGGGCAGCTCCTGGCGGGCGCCCTGGTGGCCGAGGCCGCGCTGGACCTCTTCGGCGTCGAGCGCGTGGAGATATGCCCCTGGGCACTGCGGGAGGGCGTGATCCTGCGCCGCCTGGATCACATGGAGTCCGCGTGAGGAAGTCCGCGTAGGGGGCCCGCCGCTATGGCAAACACCACAACGGCCAAGAGGCCCCCCACCCCACCCCGACCCCACCCCGTAATCTGTCCTGCATGGCAGAGCCAGCCGTGAAGATCCCGGACGCGAAGGTCGCCCTGTCGACGGCCTCGGTCTACCCGGAGTCGACGGCCACGGCCTTCGAGATCGCCGCGCGCCTCGGCTACGACGGGGTCGAGGTCATGGTCTGGACGGACCCGGTCAGCCAGGACATCGAGGCCCTGCGCCGGCTCAGCGACTACCACCAGATCCCGGTCCTGGCCGTGCACGCCCCCTGCCTGCTCATCACGCAGCGCGTCTGGTCCACCGACCCGTGGACCAAGCTCCAGCGGGCCCGCGCGGCGGCCGAGAAGCTCGACGCGAGCACGGTCGTCGTCCACCCGCCGTTCCGCTGGCAGCGCCAGTACGCCCGCGACTTCGTCTCCGGCATCTGGCGCATGGCGAACGAGACGGACGTGAGGTTCGCCGTCGAGAACATGTACCCCTGGCGCTACCGCGACCGCGAGATGCTCGCGTACGCCCCGGACTGGGACGTCACCAAGGACGACTACCGGCACTTCACGATCGATCTCAGCCACACGGCGACGGCCCGCTCCGACGCCCTCGACATGGTCGACCGCATGGGGGACCGGCTCGGACACGTCCACCTCGCCGACGGGCGGGGTTCCGCCAAGGACGAGCACCTGGTGCCGGGCCGCGGCACCCAGCCCTGCGCCGAGGTGCTGGAGCGGCTCGCCCTGACCGGCTTCGACGGGCACGTCGTCATCGAGGTCAACACCCGCCGGGCGATGTCGAGCGCGGAGCGCGAGGCCGACCTGGCGGAGGCCCTGGCCTTCACGCGCCTGCACCTCGCCTCGGCCGTGAAGGTGCCCCGGCGATGACCGGCCGGGCCCCGGCAGGCAGCGCGTCCGGCACCACCGCCCGCCGCCGCGGCCGCCCCCCGCGCACGGAGTCGGCCGACACCCGCGACCGCATCCTGACCGCCGCCCGCGACGAGTTCTCCGAGCGCGGCTACGAGAAGACGTCCGTGCGCGGCATCGCCAAGTCCGCCGGGGTCGACTCGGCGCTCGTGCACCACTACTTCGGGACGAAGGAGCAGGTCTTCGAGGCGGCGATCACCCAGTCCTTCGGCCCGGCCCTGCAAGCGCCCCGGGCCATCGAGGAGGGCCCGCTCGACGGGGTGGGGGAGCGTCTGGTCCGCTTCTTCTTCGGCATCTGGGAGAACCCGGCGACCCGCGCGCCGCTGCTCGCCATCGTCCGCTCCGCCCTCACCAACGAGACCGCGGCCGCCGTCTTCCGGCGGATCATCGCCACGCAGGTGCTGCGCCGCATCGCCGTGCAGCTGGAGCTGCCGGACGCCGAGCTGCGGGCCGAGCTCGCCGCCGCGCAGCTCGTGGGCACCGCGATCCTGCGGTACGTCCTGCGGATCGAGCCGCTGGCCTCGGCGGACCCGGAACAGATCGTCGCGCGACTGGCCCCGGTCGTGCAGGGTCACCTGACCGAACCGTGAGGCGTCCGGCCCGGTGATCTGGGGGCACCTGACCGATCCGTGAGGCCCGCAGAGGCCGTCACGGGTGCCGTCGTCCGAGACGGTCGTCCCGCATTCCGGACACTTTGTCCCGCCCTCTGGATGACCGGCGTACGCTCGACAGCAGTCAGAAATCTCCGAACTCTCTGACGACGTCTCTGAAGGAGCGAGCGACGATGCCCGAGCTGAGGTCCCGCACAGTCACCCACGGCCGCAACATGGCGGGCGCCCGCGCCCTTATGCGCGCCTCCGGTGTACCGGGCGGGGACATCGGCCGCAAGCCGATCATCGCGGTCGCCAACAGCTTCACCGAGTTCGTCCCCGGGCACACGCATCTGGCGCCGGTCGGCCGGATCGTCAGCGAGGCGGTCGTCGCCGCCGGCGGCATCCCGCGCGAGTTCAACACCATCGCCGTGGATGACGGCATCGCCATGGGCCACGGCGGCATGCTCTACTCCCTGCCCTCGCGCGACCTGATCGCGGACAGCGTGGAGTACATGGTCGAGGCGCACTGCGCGGACGCCCTGATCTGCATCTCCAACTGCGACAAGATCACCCCGGGCATGCTCAACGCCGCCCTGCGGCTGAACATCCCCACGGTCTTCGTCTCCGGCGGCCCGATGGAGTCCGGCCGTGCCACGCTCGTCGACGGCACCGTCCGCACGCTCGACCTGGTCGACGCGATCTCCGACGCCGTGAACGACAAGATCTCGGACGAGGACATCCTCCGCATCGAGGAGAACGCCTGCCCGACCTGCGGCTCCTGTTCCGGCATGTTCACCGCCAACTCGATGAACTGCCTGACCGAGGCCATCGGCCTGTCCCTGCCGGGCAACGGATCGGTCCTCGCCACACACACGGCCCGCAAGCAGCTGTACGTCAACGCGGCCAACACGGTCATGGACATCACCCGCCGCTACTACGAGCAGGACGACGAGACGGTCCTGCCGCGCAGCGTGGCGTCCTTCGCGGCCTTCGAGAACGCCATGGCCCTCGACATCGCCATGGGCGGCTCCACCAACACGATCCTGCACCTGCTGGCCGCCGCCCAGGAGGCCGGTGTCCCCTTCGGCCTGGACGAGATCAACGAGGTCTCCCGCCGCGTGCCGTGCCTGGCCAAGGTCGCCCCCAACGTGGCCAAGGACCGCACGTACTACATGGAGGACGTGCACCGCGCCGGCGGCATCCCCGCCCTGCTCGGCGAGCTGCACCGCGCCGGGCTGCTCAACGAGGACGTGCACTCCGTCCACAGCCCCTCCCTCGCCGACTGGCTGAAGACCTGGGACGTGCGCGGCGGCTCCCCCTCCGCCGAGGCGGTCGAGCTGTGGCACGCGGCCCCCGGCTGCGTCCGCTCCGCCGAGGCCTTCTCCCAGTCCGAGCGCTGGGAGGCCCTGGACGAGGACGCCGAGGGCGGCTGCATCCGCTCCGCGGAGCACGCCTACTCCAAGGACGGCGGCCTGGCGGTCCTCAAGGGCAACCTGGCCGTGGACGGCTGCGTCGTGAAGACGGCCGGCGTCGACGAGTCCATCTGGACCTTCGAGGGCCCGGCGGTCGTCTGCGAGTCGCAGGAGGAGGCCGTCCAGAAGATCCTCACCCAGCAGGTCAAGGACGGCGACGTCGTCGTCATCCGCTACGAGGGCCCCAAGGGCGGCCCCGGCATGCAGGAGATGCTCTACCCGACCTCGTACCTGAAGGGCCGCGGCCTCGGGAAGACCTGCGCGCTGGTCACGGACGGCCGCTTCTCCGGCGGCACCTCCGGCCTCTCCATCGGCCACGCCTCGCCCGAGGCGGCCGCGGGCGGCACCATCGCCCTGGTCGAGGACGGCGACCGCATCCGCATCGACATCCCGGGCCGCACCATCGAGCTCCTGGTGGACGACGCCGAACTGACCCGCCGCGAGCAGGCCCTCAACGGCGTCTACGCCCCGAAGAACCGCGACCGCAAGGTCTCCGCGGCCCTGCGCGCCTACGCGGCGATGGCCACGAGCGCCGACAAGGGCGCGGTCCGAGACGTGTCGAAGCTGGGCTGACCCCCGCTGACGCCGAGGGCCGCCTCCCGCTTGCGGGGGCGGCCCTCGCGCATGCCCGCCGGCTACCAGGCCGCCGGATCGCGCCCGTTCACGCCGAAGACGGTCCCGTCCGGCGCGCTGCCGTAGACCCGGTCGCCCACGACCACGGGCTCGGGCAGCCCGGCCGCGACCCGGTCGGGCCGGTCGCCCAGCCGGGCGGGGGTCTGCCCGGCCAGGTTCCCGCGCCGCGCGTCGACGGCGAGCAGCCGCCCGTCCGACGCCGTCACGTACACGTACCGGTCACCGGCGACCGGCGTGGACCCCCGCATCATGCCCGTCTCCAGGCTCCACAGCTGCTCACGCGCCACGAGGTCGACGGCCACCAGCGATCCCCCGGTCCCCAGGAGGTAGGCCGTGTTCCCGCGCACGGCGCCATGGGGCTGCTGGAGGGGGGTGGTGAGGGGCACCCGTCGGGTCTCACCCGTCTTGGGGGTGTAGCGGACCACGGCTCGCGCATCGCCGTGCACCGTGTCGAGGGACAGCAGGAACACCGATCCGTCCGTGGCGCCGATGGGCTTGAGCGTCCCGTCGAGCCGGGCGTCCGACCGCACGTCGCCCGTCTCCGGATCGACGGCGGTGACCCGGGTGCCGCTCCCGTCCTGCGACGCGCTGGAGAGGTACGCCGACGGGTCACCGGTGAAGGTGGCGACGTACGGCATCTCATGGCCGGGGATCCGGTGGCTCCAGCGCGGGTCACCGGAGGCGCCGTCCACACCGGCGACCTTCCCGTCGGTGCCCGTGAACAGCAGCATGCCGCCGGCGTACACCGCGCTGCCGGTTCCCGGGGCGTCCCGCTGCCAGCGCACCTCGCCCGAGGCCGGATCGAACGCCTTCAGGCGACGCCCCGGGTCCATCGCGGGCTGCACGAGGCCACCCGTCAGCACCGGCGGCTCCTTGCGGGGCCCCTTGGCGACGGGGTGCCGCCACAGCACGTGCCCGTCGGACGGATCCAGGGCGAAGACCAGTCCGGACGTGGCACAGAGCAGGCGTCCCGCCCCGTGGGAGCACAGGGGGGCGCTGTCCCCGGCCGCCGGTGTCGTCCGCCACCCGCTGAACGCGGCCGAGGTGGTCCGCGGTGAGGCGGGCCGGGGTGAGCCGCCGTCACCGTCGAGCAACGGGAGCGAGGCCAGGGCACCGACGACGGCCAGGCCGAACGCCCCGGCTCCCAGGGCCGCCCGCCTGCCGAGCCGCAGCTTCCTGCCACGACCGGCATGCGTCGCTTCCACCGCGGCACCGGCTTCCACTGCGGGATCCGCTTCCGCCGTACGGGCGGGTCTCCCGGCGGGTGGTCCCGAACCTTCGGTGTCCCAGGTCCGCTGGGCCGGTATGAACGTCTGTGTGTCGTACGAGGCGGCCACCGACCGCAGTTCCCGCATCAGCTCGTCGGGGGTCGGCCGCTCCTCCGGCTCCTTCGCGAGACACCGCCGCACCAGAGGCGCCACCTCGTCCGGCACACCGGTCAGGTCGGGCTCGTCGTGCACCACCTGGTAGGCGACGATGTACGGGCTGTCGGAGTCGAACGGCCCCTGCCCCGTGGCCGCGTGCACCATCACCGACCCGAGCGCGAAGACGTCGGCGGCCGGACCCACCTCGCGCGGGCGCCGGAACTGCTCGGGCGCCATGAAGGGCGGTGTGCCGATCAACCTCCCGGTCTCGGTGCGCAGTTCGCTGTCCACCGGCCGCGAGATGCCGAAG
Organism: [Streptosporangium] indianense; assembly: GCF_021474405.1. Classification (GTDB taxonomy): domain Bacteria; phylum Actinomycetota; class Actinomycetes; order Streptomycetales; family Streptomycetaceae; genus Streptomyces; species Streptomyces indiaensis. The sequence goes on along the minus strand of NZ_JAKEIO010000139.1, from coordinate 4,553 downwards.
TCGATGACCTTCGGTCCGTCGTCGGCGAGCAGGACGTTGCTCGGCTTCAGATCCCGGTGGACGACCCCGGCGCGATGGATGTCACGCAGCGCCTCCGCCAACCCCGCCATCAGGCGCCGTAGCTGGGCCGCCTCCATGGGGCCGTTCCGCTTGACGTGATCGGACAGGGTCGGACCCGGGATGAACAGCGTGGCCATCCAGGGCCGTTCACTGTCCGGGTCGGCGTCGACGACGGGTGCGGTGAAGGCGCCGCTCACCCTGCGCGCCGCCGCCACCTCCTGCCGGAAACGCCCCCTGAAGTCAGGGTCCTTGGCGAACTGGGCGTGCACGACCTTCACCGCGAGCTTCATCCCCGAGGTGCTCCGGGCCAGATGCACGACACCCATCCCACCCGACCCCAGACGGGACTCCAGACGGTAGTGACCGGCGTGTTCGGGAAGCTCCGCTTCCGCGCCCGCTCCGGCATTCCGCTGCGGCGCCATGGAACCACCCCCGTGCTGTTCGTCCGCGCGCGCGACGCACGGAGCCTAGTCGAAGACTCGTACGGGACAGAGTCGGCTTGTTAGCCTCCACGCACGAGTTGCGTACACGTGTTTCATCGTGTGACTCGGGGGAATCAACGGCACCCCATGACGGTCATGGGGTTCAACGGGGGAGAAACACATGTCTGTCGACCACGTCGAAGAACTCGCGGGCGAGGGCGAGACCGTCACCATGGCGGCGTCGGCTCTGCGCTCGTACGCCGTCGCCCCGGGCGTCCGCCTGAACGTCCGCAGCGGCCCCGGCACCGGCTACGGCATCGTCCGCGTCCTGCCCGAGGGAGCGCGGGTCACCATCTTCTGCCAGCGGCCCGGCACCACGGTGGCGGGCCCGTACGGCACCTCGAACATCTGGGACAACATCGACGACGGCGAGTACGTCGCGGACGCCTACGTGCAGACCAACAGCGACGGCTACGTCCGCCCGCGCTGCGCCTAGCCCGCCCCGAGCCCGCGGCCCGGCAAGGGTCATAATCGACCCGTGAGTGCAGAAGACAGCATCCCTGCCGCCGCCGCGGGCTCCACGGCCGGGACAACTCCTGGCCCCCGCCCCGAGCCCCTGCGCTTCTTCGGCACGACCTGGCTGCACCACGACCGCGGCTACACGCCCCCTCGTATCGCCGTTGCCGCCGGCTCCCTGGCCACCGCCGCCGCCTCCTGTCTCGTCCTCCGCCTCGCCTACCAGGGCCTCCAGATCGCCGCGATCGGCGGCTTCGTCACGGTCCTCATGGTCGCGATGTTCGCGATCTGCAGCGCGATGGCCTTCCGCCACACCTGGGACGGCTTCACCAGCCGCCACGACCCCGAGCGCCAGGCGTCCCTGCGCGGCCTCCTGACCGTCGGCTTCGTCGGCTCCCTCCTCGCCTACTTCCTCCGCTCCCTCACCGAGGCCCCCGGGGAGAAGCTGCACCGCGAGGAGTACGAAGAGGCCCGCAAGCAGTACGAGAAGCGCACCACCCGCCGTTCGGGCAACCCGAAGAACCGCCGCCGCGCGTAGCTTCCGGCGTGCGCCGCCGGGCGGTGGCGATGCCGACGCCGATGTCCGCGAAGCGGGCACCGGCGAGAGGGCGGCCGGTCAGGTCCTCTCCCCGCCGTCCCGATCGCCCGCGGCACGGAGACGACCTCCCCCTCACCGACGCCTCCGTCGACCTCGTCACCTACACCCAGGCCCGGCACTGGACCGACCGGGCCCGCGCCGTCCCGGAAGCCCTGCGTGTCCTGCGTCCCGGCGGAGCCCTCGGCCTCCGGTGGAACACCGACGCACTCGACGTCCCCTGGATCACCGACGCCGCCGCCCGCACCCAGCGCCACTTCGGCATCGACGTCGCCACCGAGAAGCGCAACGTCGACGCCGGCCCCGCCGGCCTCGGCGACTTCACCCGTCGAACGGTCCGCCCAGCCGTTCGACGCACCCGACCCCGGGCAACCCCACCCAGCCGCTTGACGCACCCGACCACTCGGAGCATTATTCATCGCATGATGAATAATGCTCCGGGCTCACCAGGCCCGGGTCCCGACACCCCGGCCGTCCACGCCGAGAACCTCACCGTCGTCCGCGGCCCCCGCACCGTCCTGCGGGACCTCGGCTTCACCATCCCCCGCGGCAGGATCACCGGCCTCCTCGGCCCCTCCGGCTGCGGCAAGTCGACCCTCATGCGCGCCCTCGTCGGCACCCAGGCCAAGGTCACCGGCACCCTCGACGTCCTCGGCCGACCCGCCGGACACCCCGCCCTGCGCACCCGCATCGGCTACGTCACCCAAGCCCCCTCCGTCTACGACGACCTGACCGTCCGCCAGAACCTCGAGTACTTCGCCGCGATCCTGAACCCCGGCCGGGCAGCCGCCGGCCACCGCGCCGAAGACGTCACCCGCGCCATCGCCGACGTCGACCTCACCACCCACGCCGACTCCCTCGCCGGCGACCTCTCCGGCGGCCAGCGCAACCGCGTCTCCCTGGCCGTGGCCCTTCTCGGCGCCCCCGACCTGCTGGTCCTCGACGAACCGACCGTCGGCCTCGACCCGGTCCTGCGCCGCGACCTGTGGAACCTCTTCGAGAACATCGCGACCGGCCGCGGCGCCACCCTCATCGTCTCCTCCCACGTCATGGACGAGGCCGAACGCTGCCACCGCCTCCTCCTCATGCGCGACGGACGACTCCTCGCCGAAGACACCCCCGACGCCCTGCGCGCCCGCACCGGCGCCGACACGGTCGAGGAGGCCTTCCTCCACCTGGTGGACCAGGCCAGGACAGCAGCCCGCACGAAGGAGACGACCCGATGACCACCACCACGCCCCGGCCGGCCACCCCACCCAGGGCCCTGAACGCCTCCCGCACCACCGCAACCGCCGCCCGGGTCATCCGCCAGCTCACCCACGACCCCCGCACCATCGCGCTGCTGGTCCTCATCCCCTGCCTGATGCTGCTCCTGCTGCGCTACGTCTTCGACGCCAGCCCCCGCACCTTCGACAGCATCGGCGCGTCCCTCCTCGGCATCTTCCCGCTCATCACGATGTTCCTGGTGACCTCCATCGCCACCCTGCGCGAACGCACCTCCGGCACCCTCGAACGCCTCCTCGCCATGCCCCTCGGCAAGGGCGACCTCATCGCCGGCTACGCCCTCGCCTTCGGCACCCTCGCGATCATCCAGTCCGCCCTGGCGACGGGCCTCGCCGTCTGGTTCCTCGGCCTCGACGTCACCGGCAGCCCCTGGCTCCTCCTCCTGGTGGCCCTCCTCGACGCCCTCCTCGGCACGGCCCTCGGCCTCTTCGTCTCGGCCTTCGCGGCCTCGGAATTTCAGGCGGTCCAGTTCATGCCGGCGGTGATCTTCCCCCAGCTCCTGCTCTGCGGCCTGTTCACCCCGCGCGACACCATGCACCCGGTCCTCGAAGCCATCTCCGACGTCCTGCCCATGTCCTACGCCGTCGACGGCATGAACGAGGTGCTGCGCCACACCGACATGACCGCCACCTTCGTCCGGGACGTCCTGATCGTCGCGGGCTGCGCCCTCCTGGTCCTCATCCTGGGTGCCGCGACCCTCAGACGCCGTACGGCGTAGCCGGCCCGGCGCGACATCCCGCCCAGCGGACACCCCAGCCGCCCCCCACCCTCCGGTGCGAGGATGGACCCCGGACGACGCACCCTTCGGAGGCACCCCGCGCCATGACCCAGAAAGTCGCAGTCCTCGGCACCGGCAAGATCGGCGAAGCCCTGCTCAGCGGAATGATCCGCGCCGGCTGGACCCCGTCCGACCTCCTGGTCACCGCCCGCCGCCAGGAACGAGCCGAGGAACTCCGCACCCGCTACGGCGTCACCCCGGTCACCAACCCCGAGGCCGCCAAGACCGCCGACACCCTGATCCTCACGGTCAAGCCGCAGGACATGGGCACCCTCCTCGACGAGCTCGCCCCGCAGGTCCCCGCCGACCGCCTGGTCATCAGCGGCGCCGCCGGCATCCCCACGGCCTACTTCGAAGAGCGCCTGGCCCCCGGCACCCCGGTCGTCCGCGTCATGACGAACACCCCCGCGCTCGTCGACGAGGCCATGTCCGTCATCTCCGCCGGCACCCACGCCACCGCCGACCACCTCGCCCACACCGAGGAGATCTTCGGCGCCGTCGGCAAGACGCTCCGCGTCCCCGAGTCCCAGCAGGACGCCTGCACCGCCCTCTCCGGCTCGGGCCCGGCGTACTTCTTCTACCTGGTCGAAGCCATGACCGACGCCGGCATCCTCCTCGGACTGCCCCGCGACAAGGCCCACGACCTCATCGTCCAGTCCGCCATCGGCGCCGCGACGATGCTCCGCGACAGCGGCGAACACCCCGTCAAGCTCCGCGAGAACGTCACCTCCCCCGCCGGCACGACGATCAACGCCATCCGCGAACTGGAGAACCACGGCGTACGGGCCGCCCTCATCGCCGCCCTCGAAGCCGCCCGCGACCGCAGCCGCGCCCTGGCCTCCGGCAACAACAGCTGAGCACCCGGGGGCGGACCCACCCCCGCCCCCGGGTGCTCAGC
>NZ_JAKEIO010000138.1 GCF_021474405.1 [Streptosporangium] indianense | reverse complement strand
GGGGACGGGGGGTCCGGTGGGCAGAGTCCGCGGCCCGAGCAGTCCCAGCCGCCGAAGATCAGGAGCGGGTCGGTGACCGACACGGTCAGCGGCATCAGTCTGCCGATACCGAAGGGCTGGTACGGACAGCAGGCCAACGCCGGTGCGCAGGTGACGTCCGACGACTCCTACAAGTGCCCCGGCGACACCTCCTCGACGTGCACGAAGGGCGGCGCCTACTCGGCCCCGGCTCTTCTCCTCGGCACCAAGGGCGCCACCGCCGAGGAGATCGCGAAGGCGGACATCGCGAAGAACGCCGAGGAGTCCTACGGCGGCAAGTCCTACGGCGGGATCACCTCCCACGACGTACTCGACTCCAAGGCCGTGACCGTGGCCGGGCAGCGGGGCTACCTGGTCCGCTGGAAGGCCGTCACGAGCAAGGGCGCCGACGGCATCGTGGAGTCGCTCGCGTTCCCCTCCCCCGCGAACACCAAGCAGATGGTGGTCGTGCGGTTCGGCGTCGACGCGGACCAGAAGGAGGCCGTGCTGGACGAGATCACCAAGGGCATCAAGGTGTCCACGGGCAGCGGCAACGGCCAGGACGTCTGACGCCCCTGACCCGGACGCCGGTCGGCCGGGTGGCGCGCCCCCGCCGCTCACAGGGGCACCCCACCCGGCCGGGGGTGCGCGCCGCCCCCGTCCCCACGGGTCGGCGCGGTCGGGTCACCGTCCGGTCATCCGGCGGACGGCGGCCCGGGTCTCAGGTCAGGCCGAGTGCCGGCAGCACGGCGGCCTCCACGAAACGGACCAGGTAGTCGGGGTCGGCCCACTCGCCCTCCAGGACAGGCCGCACCCGCAGGACCCCGAGCAGCTGGGCGGGGATGTACTCCAGCGCCGGATGGTCGGCCGGCACCTCTCCGCGTTCTACCCCGCGGCGGATGATCTCCTTCAGCGCGGCGATCTCCGGCTCGACCAGGGTCTCGCGCAGCGCACGCTGCAACTCCGGGTCCTGGCCCGCGGCATGGGCGAGCGCCTGCAGCAGCTTGGTGTCCCGGCCGGACAGCTCGCCCGCCGCCCGGGCGGCCTCGCGCAGGTCGTCGGCGAGCGAGCCGGTGTCGATGCAGCGCGTCCGCCGGTGGGAGCGCAGCGCCGCCGCCACCAACTGGGGCTTGGTCTTCCACTGGCGGTAGAGCGTGGACTTGCTGCACCGGGTGCTCGCGGCGACGCCTTCCATGGTGACGGAGTCGTAGCCGCACTCCCCCAGCTGTTCCAGCACGGCGTCGTAGAACTCCTGCTCACGCTCCGGCGTGATCTTGGAGCGGCGCGTGGCACCGACCGGCTCGGGCCGGTCCGCAGCCTGCGACGTCATGGCGGTGCTCCTGGTTTCGGTAGGCGGCCGGAAAATTCCCGGCCGACGGTGTGTCGTACGTCTATCGATACGCCAGTGTACCGGTACGCAGCCGTATCGGTACACTGGCGTATCGGTACGCTCTCGTACCGATAACAGCACCACCGTCACCGAAGGGGCCGGGGGATGAATGCCCGCACCGAGCCTGCGCCGGCGGGGTCCGACGCGATAGCGCGACCGCCGCTCGTCCGGGAGCTTCTGCTCGTCGCAGGGCTCTTCCTCGTCTACAAGTTCGGCCGGCAACTGGCCACGGGCCACACCGGTGAGGCCCTCCGCAACGCGCACCGCGTGTGGGACGTCGAGCGGGCGGTCCATCTGCCCGGCGAGGGGGCGGTGCAGTCCCTGCTGCTGCACGGCGACGGCCTGGCGCACGTCGCGAACACCTACTACGCGGCCGTCCACTTCCCCGCCACCGTCGCCTTCCTGGTCTGGCTCTACCTGCGGCGGCCGGTCCACTACGTCTGGGCCCGCCGGGTGCTGGCGGCGGTCACCGCCGCCGCGTTGGTGCTGCACCTGCTGTTCCCGCTCGCCCCGCCCCGCATGCTCGCCGCGACCGGCCTGGTCGACACGGCACGGGTGTACGGGCCGTCGGTGTACGGCGACCCCGCGACGGACTCGTTGTCGAACCAGTTCGCGGCGATGCCGTCCCTGCACTTCGGCTGGGCGCTGATGGTCGCGGTCGGCCTGATCGTCGCGACCCGCTCACGCCGGCGTTGGCTCTGGCTCGCGCACCCCCTGCTGACGTTGCTGGTGATCGTCGGCACCGCCAACCACTACTGGCTCGACGCGCTCGTGGCGGCGGCCCTGCTCGGGCTCGCGCTCGCCGTCCTTCACCTGCCGCACCGCACGGCGAGCACGGCCGGGCGTGCCCGGAGCGGCCTCGTACCGGCGCAGCGGGACGAGCGGGCACTCGCGGGGGCCGGCCGATGAGCGCCGTCGTGATCGCCGTCGCCCTGTCCCTGGTCTCCGCCGTCGCCTATGCCGCCGCCGCGGTCGCCCAGGAGCGGTTGGCGTCCCGTTCCCGGGGCGCGGGCACGCTGCGGCTGCTCGGCACCGGGGCCTGGTGGTGGTCCGTCGGGCTGAACGCGTCAGCCGCGCTCCTGCATGTCGTCGCCCTCCGGTACGGCCCGCTGACCGTGGTCCAGCCGCTCGGCGCGCTCACCCTGGTCGCGGCGGTGCCGATGGGGGCGCGGCTGGCGGGCCGCCGGGTCAGCGCGGTCGAGTGGAGGGGCACCGCGCTGACGCTGCTGGGGCTGGGCGCCCTCCTGGTGACGGCGTCCGGTCCGGCGCCGGACGACGTGCTGAGCGTTCCCGAGGCGCTGACGGTGGCGGGTGCCACGGCGGCGCTCATCGGGGTGCTGTCCCGGCCGGGCGCTCGCCCCGGGCTGCGGCACGCGTCCGCGTCCGGTCTCGCCTCCGGGGTGGCCTCGGCCCTCACGCAGACGGTGACGGTGGCCGCGACGGACCGGTCCGGGCCGGTACTGAGCGTCCAGGTGATCGGCGTGGCCCTGCTGGTGGCGGCGTTCGCGGCCGGCGGCCTGCTGCTGTCGCAGACCGCGTACCGGGGTGGGCTGGGCGGCCCCCTTGCGATGGTGACCCTGTCGAACCCGCTGGCCGCCGCGGTGATCGGCCTGTCGCTGCTGGGCGAACGCCTCCAGGGCGGTCCGGCGGGCATGCTGCTCGCACTCGCCGGGGCGGGCCTGGCGTCGTGGGGCGTGGTACTGCTCACCAGGGCGGCACCCACGGCCTCCCCGGTGGACCACGACCGCCCGGTGAACGATGACCAGCCGGTGAACGCGAACCGACCGGTCGACGCGGACCGACCGGTGGACGACGACCATCCGGTGGCCGCCGTCCTGGCGTTGGAGCCCGGTTCGGCCGCGGCCGAACCGGTGCTGGTGCCCCGGCCGCACGAGCCGGGGCACCTCGCTCCCGCTACGCGGTGATGATCGCCGGGTCGCTCACCCCCGGCTGCCCGTTCTCGACGTGTCCCGCGAACCTGCGCAGGAACGCCTTGTCTCCCTCGGCGGTGACGGTCAGGTCGTACCAGCGGCGGCCTGCGGCGAGGTCCACGGTCCGGCACACCTTGGCCCCCGGGCGGACGGTGACGGTCGAGGGACGGCCGCCGTAGCCGCTCACGAGCTTCAGGCGGGCCGTGCCGGAGCCCTTGTTGGTGAAGGTCAGCTCGATGTCGTCGCCGGTGTGGCGGGCCGTGACCTCGCAGCCGGCCGCCCTGTTCGACCCCTTGAAGACGCGCACGAAGCCGTTCGGGCCGTGCACGGTCAGGTCGTAGGAACCTCCGGAGTACGCCGAGTTCCAGGTGTCGGAGAGCGTCTTGCCGGACTCGGTGGTGTACGTCCAGGGGCCGTCGGTGCGGTTGCCGGACGTGGCGTGGAAGGCGCCGCCGGCCTTCGCTCCGGAGGCGAAGGTGAGAGTGAGCTTCCCGGCCGCCGCGTCGACAGAAGCGTCCACGTGCGGGGCGTACTTCAGCGGCCGGGTGCGGCGCAGACCGCGTTCCTGCCGGGGCATGCGCGGGTCGGCCGGCGGGACGGGCTTGTAGTCGGGGTGGCGCTGACGGTCCTGCGGCTCGTACGCCTCGGTGCCGGGCAGCGGGGCCGGGCGGGCGTCCTTGCGGGAGAAGTCGAACGCGGACGTGAGGTCACCGCAGATGGCCCGGCGCCACGGCGAGATGTTGGTCTCGCGCACACCGAAGCGGCGCTCCATGAACCGCAGGATCGAGGTGTGGTCGAGGGTCTCGGAGCAGACGTAGCCGCCCTTGCTCCACGGGGAGACGACCAGCATCGGGACCCGGGGACCGAGGCCGTACGGGCCGGCCGTGTTCTTGGCGTCCCCAGGGAAGAGGTCGAGGGAGACGTCCACGGTGGACAGGCCGCGGGAGGCGTCCTTCGGGGGCAGCGGCGGCACCACGTGGTCGAAGAAGCCGTCGTTCTCGTCATAGGTGATGAACAGGGCGGTCTTCGACCAGACCTCCGGGTTGGAGGTGAGCGCGTCGAGGACCTGCGCGATGTACCAGGCGCCGTAGTTGGAGGGCCAGTTCGAGTGCTCGGAGAAGGCCTCGGGGGCGGCGATCCAGGAGATCTGCGGCAGCTTGCCGGCCTTCACGTCCGCCTTCAGCACGTCGAAGTAGCCGTCGCCGGCCTTGGCGTCGGTGCCGGTGCGGGCCCTGTCGTACCAGGGGTCACCGGGCTCGGCGTCGCGGTACTTGTTGAAGTACAGCAGCGAGTTGTCGCCGTAGTTGCCGCGGTAGGCGTCCTGGATCCAGCCCCAGGAGCCCTTCGCGTCGAGGCCGTCGCCGATGTCCTGGTAGATCTTCCAGGAGATGCCGGCCTGCTCCAGGCGCTCGGGGTAGGTCGTCCAGCCGTAGCCGAGTTCGTCGTTGCCGAGGACCGGACCGCCGCCGGTGCCGTCGTTGCCGGTGTAACCGGACCACATGTAGTAGCGGTTGGGGTCGGTGGAGCCGATGAACGAGCAGTGGTAGGCGTCGCAGACGGTGAAGGAGTCGGCGAGGGCGTAGTGGAAGGGGATGTCCTCGCGGGTCAGGTACGCCATGGTGGTGGTGCCCTTGGCGGGCACCCAGCGGTCGTACTTGCCGCCGTCGTAGGCCTGGTGGCCGTCGGGCCAGGAGTGCGGCAGGCCCTCCAGGAACTGCATGCCGAGGTCGTCGGCGTCCGGGTGGAACGGCAGGATCTCCTTGCCGTCCTTCTCCTGGTGCCAGACGGGTTTGCCGTTGTCGAGGGTGACCGGGCGGGGGTCTCCGAAGCCGCGGACGCCTCTCAGGGTGCCGAAGTAGTGGTCGAAGGAACGGTTCTCCTGCATGAGGACGACGATGTGCTCGACGTCCTCGATCGACCCGGTGCGGTGGTTCGCCGGCAGGGCGGCGGCGCGCTGGATGCTGGCGGACAGGGCACTGAAGGCCGTGGTGGCACCCGCGAGTTGGAGAAAGCGGCGCCGGTTGACTTCGGACATGAAGGACAGACCTCTCATCCTGAGGTGCGGGATGGCCGGAACGTGACGGAATCTGCGCGGAAGGAGTGTTTCAGGGACACCAAACGCCAAGGAAGGGGCGCGTGACACTCGTGTGAAAGTCGCCGGTACGGACGGTGTGCCGAGGCATTGCCGGGGGAGGGTGAGGGGCGTGACAGAGACGCAGACGGTTTCCCCGCCGACGAAACGGCCCGTTCGCCGGCTCCTCGTCGCCTCCGTGGCAACGCGGTCGAGTGGTACGACCGGTACGCCTACACGTTTCTGGCCACCTACATAGCCGCCCAGGTCTTCCGAAGAGCGCGGACAACTCGCTGGTGCCGCTGCTGTCCACGTTCGCGGTGTTCGCGGTCGGCTTCTTCATGCGGCCGGTGGGCGGGCTGCTGATGGGCGCCGTCGCGGACCGGCACGGGCGGCGGGCCGCCCTCACGGTCACCATCCTGCTGATGGGCGGCAGCAGCCTGCTGGTCGGGCTCACTCCGACCTACGCGTCCATGGGTGTCCTGGCGCCGGTGATCCTCGTCCTCGCCCGGCTGCTGCAGGGGCTCTCCGTGGGCGGTGAGTTCGCGGCGTCGACGACGTTCCTGGTCAAGTCGGCGGGCCCGGGCCGACGGGGGCTGTTCTCCAGCCTCCAGTACGTGTCGACGACGGTGGGGCAGCTGGTCGCCTTCACGTGGGGGGACACCCACCGGCCGCCGTCCCCCGCTGCTTTTCTTCGGTCTGGGCTTCGCGCTGCTCGCGGTGCCGCTGCTGCACGCCCTGCGCGACTCGTTCGCCGTGCTGTTGCTCGTGCAGTGCGCGGGCATGGCGCTGTTGACCGGCTTCACCTCGATCAGCGCAGCCGTGAACGCCGAGATCTTCCCGCCCCGGGTCGGCGCGGCGGGCATCGGCTTCCCGTACTCCCTGACGGTGGCCCTCTTCGGCGGCACGGCCCCGTACGTGGGCACGCTGTTCAAGGAGCAGGTGCACGCGGGGCTGTTCCCCTGGTACGTCGCGGTGATCTGTCCGGTGTCGTCGGTGGTGTACCTGCGGCTGCCGGAGACGGCTCACGCACCGCTGCGGCGGTCAGGGGGCGCGCCGTCGGGGACCGGCTCACCGTCCTTGCCGTCGGCCTCGTGCGGCTCCTCGTGCGGTCCGGCGCCGTTGGGTGACCCTGCGGCGGGGGGCGGCGGGCCCTCCTTCACGGCGACCCGCTCGGGGTCGACCACGGCGTCGGTGGTCCTGCCCACCTCCGACAGCGTCATCTGGGCGCGGTCGTCGACGAGCCGGGTCACCAGGTGCTGCGCGGCGCCGAAGGCCGCGGCCCAGGCGAGGACCTGCGCCCTGCTGTCGAGGTCGCTGAGCCCCGGGACGAAGGCGCCGCGGATCAACAGCAGCCCGAGGAAGGCCGACAGGGCGCCGGTGGGCAGCTTCAGCACCGCCGACGCCAGGGGCAGCATGTACGGGGAGTCGGTGCCCCGGATGCGGCGCAGCGAGGCGATGACGGTGAGGGCGGCACCGGCGAGTCCGGCGATCTCGACGGTGAGGATGTCCGTGGGGCCGGCCAGTCCGCTGGGGTCGGTGTCGGCCCGCTCGTTGTGGAACTCGGCGGTGGGGCACACGACGGTGACCGTGCCTCCGGAGCCGCCCGAGGGCGAGAAGCACAGGCTCAGCGAGCTGGGCGAGAACCATCCGTAGAGGGCCAGGTTCACCACCCCGACCAGTACGAGGAAGGTCGCGGCCCAGAGGATGTTGCGCAGGCTGCGCACCCGGGCCAGTTCGTCGTCGAGGCTGCTGTACGCGGCGTCGAGCGCCCGGCCCATGAGATCCCGGTCGCTCGGGGTCACGTCGCCGGAGATGATGGACCGCATTCTCAGGGCGAGCCGCACCCGGCGCGGGTCGTCCGCGTCCAGGTGATCCTTGACCAGGGCCATGACCTCACTGGCGCGGCCCGCGGCTTCTTCGTCGGAAACCAGTTGAATGAGCAACACCTCGGCGTTGCGGATATTCGAACACACCCCCTCCCGGGCCGCCGACCCCGACCACGGCTTCCGCCATCCGAAATCCTCGTCCGCGGCCGCGCGGGCTTTGTCGAGATGTCCCCGCATTCCTTCGATGAGCGCTGTCCGGTCTCCGCGGACCCGTCGGGTGCTCTCGTGTTCCAGTTCCGCCTCGAGATAGGCGATACGTGCTCTGGCCCGTGCGCGCCAGGCGGTCCGGGGCGGGCCGGCACGCGGCCCCCTCGTGGCCCGTCGGCGCGTACGGGCGGTCCTGGTCTCGGTGCCGGTCACTCGTACACGGCGGGTACGTGCAGCCTGTCCCAGGACTTGCGACCCGGCGTGCCGTCGGCGTCCGGGCCCCTGAAGCCGAGCTTGTGCTGCCACTTCGCGTACGACTTCCGGTCCGCCTCGCTCCACTGCGAGTCGGGTCCGCCGGCGTACGCCGAGCAGCCCTCCTCGATGAGGCGGTACCCCATGGCCTCGATGACGGGACTGGTCACGGAGGACTGGAAGAAGTCGGCACCCGGGAAGGGTTCGTACTCTCCGTTCATCTCCGGCGCCCTGACACGAATCTTCTGGTCCGGGAAGATGATGTCCGGATTCTCGATCTGGGGATTCCATTCGAGAATCTGGCCCAGTGTCACATGGAACATGGACGCGATCTTTATGAGGGTGTCACCATGCTTGACTACATAGAATTCCGTTGTGGTTCCCATATGTCCACGATAAATGCATCGCCCGTCATCGAGAAGTCGAGAATTCCGTTTCGCTTTCACTTTTTGACGGGGCAAACAGAATGGGCGCCTGAACCAGGCCGAAGCCCGTCAGACGCCCCTGCGCGCACCCGCCCGGACCCGGAAGAGGCCCGCTCGACGCCCCGTTATCCGCCCACGGTCCGCCGGCTCGAGGCCTGCAGCTGCGCATCGAGGTTCTGGGCGAACTGCGACCAGGTCTCGGCGTACTGGCGGGCCAGGTTCATCACCAGGGCACCGCAGTGCGGCGGGACCGCAGCGGTGAGCTCGGTCCACTGCTGCATGCCGACGGCGTTCTGGTGCAGCAGGCGCAGCAGGTTCCGCCCCTCCTCCTTGTGGCGCAGGGAGGGGTCTCGCAACAGCTTCTCCAGCACGTCCTGGGGGTCGCTTCCGCCCCGGTCGTCCGCGCGTCCCGCGGGCAGTGAGCACACCACGCCGGCGGGCTGGGCGGCCTCGTCCTGACGGGCCTTCTGTGCGCGTCGGACGACCGGATCCTGTCCGGCCCGCAATCGTCTTCGGACATCGCTCACGGTCGCCGGAGACAGGCCCGCCAGGCGCGCGATCTCCCGCAGCGAGGCGTCCGGGCGCTCGTCCATCAGCTCAGCGGCGCGCCTGCGGCCCTCGTCGCTGCTGAGCGGACGGATCTTGCCGTCCCTGCCCACGCGCGCGTGCAGGTGCAGCACGTCGTCGTACTGCCGGCGGATGGCGGCCACGGTCTTGGCCCCTAGCCCGGAGGCGCGGGCCACCGCCCGGTCCGACAGGTGCGGGTGGGATCTGACGATCTTCGCCGCCGCGGCCCGCCGGTCGGCCTGGGAGAGCGGCAGGCCGTGGGTCACGTTCGCCTGCACGGCACGCAGGAACGCCTCGTCGGCACTGCCCTCGAAGAACTCCACGCCGATGGTCCGCTGTCCCCTGACGAAGGCGGCCATCAGGCGGTGCATGCCGTCGATGACGTGCAGCGTGCGGCGGTCGACGAGGATGGGCGGCAGAGGCCCTTCCACCTCCGCCAGGCGGGCCACGTGCTCCGCGTCCGGCCCGCGCGAACGCAGGGAGATGCCCGGCAGGATCGAAGTGATGGGGATGTCCTGCACCGCCGGCGGACTCACCCGCGCAGGCCCGGAGGACGTCGTCGGGCCGGCGTCGCGGGCGACGACTCCGGTGGCGGCCGCTCCGGTTAAGTCCGCGGCCGAGGAAGAGTGAGGGACGCCGATCATCTGATTCATTCTGTCCACCCCGTTGACTGACAGCTCACAGAATCTGACTTGCGCCGCGACCGGTCGGCTCAGCACCACCGGTCCGCACGACCGGAACGGACCGGTTCACGGCCCGGTCCGGAGCCCGGGCACATCCCACTGGCGGAATCTGGAATTCCGTGCATCTCCCCCCGTTCTGAGATGTCGCCCGCGCCTGCACCACCAATGCTCACGCGTCACTCTGGTCATTGTCGAGCCCTCAGATAGAGGAACGCGACATTCATAGAATCCGTCATGAGCCGTTCATCTCAACGCTCATGACGGCTCATCAGTTCCCGTGGGCGCTCACGTCACGGTGCTAGTTGCCACCGCCCGGAGCGATCAGACCCGTCTCGTAGGCGAACACGACGGCCTGGACGCGGTCGCGCAGGTCCAGCTTCGACAGGATGCGGCCGACATGGCTCTTGACGGTGGTGGGACTCAGGAACAACCGTTCGGCCAACTCGGCGTTGCTGAGGCCCGTGGCCAGCAGGCGGAGCACCTCCAGTTCACGCGGCGTCAGACCGGACAGGTCGCGGTGCGGTGCGACGGTCTGGGGTTCGTCGGGCACGGCGAAGCGCTCGATCAGCCGACGGGTGATCGTGGGCGCGAGGAGGGCGTCACCGGACTGCACCATGCGCAGGGCGGACACCAGGCGTTCGGGGGTGACGTCCTTGAGCAGGAAGCCGCTGGCGCCGGCCGTGAGGGCGGCGTAGACGTACTGGTCGAGGTCGTACGTGGTGAGGATGATGACCCGGGTCTCCGGGGGACCGTCACCGCCGAGGATGCGCCGGGTGGCCTCGATGCCGTCCATCACCGGCATCCGGATGTCCATGAGGACGACGTCGGGCCGCGTGCGGCGCACCGCCGCGACGGCCTCGGCCCCGTCGGCGGCCTCGGCCGCCACCTCGATGCCGTCCGCGGCCAGGATCATCTTGAAACCTGTGCGCACCAGGGCCTGGTCGTCCGCGATGACGGCGCGCAGCGGCGGCCGCTCCCCGCTCATGCCGCGTTCCTCGGGATGCGCGCGGCCACCCGGTAGCCGCCGTCCGGCGTCGGACCGGCCGTCAGTTCGCCGTCATACACGGCCAGTCGCTCGCGCAGCCCCATGTGGCCGCGGCCGTTGCTCTCCACCGGCGGGGCGTCCTTCACGCCTCCGGTGTCCGTGACCTCGATCTCCAGGCAGTCGTCGGTGTATCCGATGGCGACGGACGCCTCCGCGCCGCGGGCGTGCTTGATCGTGTTGGTCAGTGCCTCCTGCACGACCCGGTACGCCGCCAGGTCCACCCCCGAGGGCAGCGGTTCCGACGGCAGCGACACACCGACGCTCACGGGCGTGCCGGCGGCCCGTACCCGGGCGACCAGCGCGTCGAGCTGAGCCAGCCCCGGCTGCGGTTCCAGGCCGTCGGGTCTCTCGTGGTCCGGGGCCGCCAACAGACCCATCACGTGCCGCAGTTCGGCCATGGCGGCCCGGCCGCCCGCCTCGACGGCCAACAACGCCTCCTTGGACTGCTCGGGGACCACGTCCATCACTTTGCGGGCCGCGCCCGCCTGGATCACCATCACGCTGACATTGTGGGTCACGACGTCGTGCAGTTCGGCGGCAATACGCGCACGCTCCTCCGCGACGGCCCGGCGCATGGCCTCCTCCTGGGCCTGCTGCAGCTCCGTGACCCGGTCCCGGCTGGTCGCCAGCCGCAGTTGCAGGAACCGGACGAGGCTGGCCAGCATCCCGGCCACCAGCAGCACGAATCCCGGGCTGGACCAGCCCGGGAGCAGGGGGTCGGCGTTGCGGAACGCGTAACCGGACAGCGCGGCGGCCATCACCAGGACGGCGATCGCCAGTATCCGGTAACGGCTGTACACGATGGCGCTGTAGGCGCCGACGACACAGGCCAGGACGGTGATCCAGGAGGCGGAGCCGCCGATGGCCAGTGCCGCGACCAGCACCGTCACGAACGTGGCCAGCGGGTACAGGCGCCTCAGACCGAGCGGCAGCGTCGACAGGATGACCATGGCCCAGGGGACGGGCGGGGCCTCTTCCTCCGCGGGCGCCTGGTCGGGGCCGGGCGAGGGCGGCGCGGGCACACCGGTTCCCACGTCGATCTTGGGTGGGTTCACATCCACCGGCCCGTTGCCGGGGTACCGCACCGCCACGAACAGCGCGACGGCGGTCAGCACGACCGCCAGCACCACGTCCACGCGCACCGCCCGCTTCGGCTGCGGGGCGGACTTCGCCTCCGGGCGCAGCGCGTCGATGAGCTGGTGAAGCCGGCGGCACCGGTCTTGCGTCTCCATCCGTCCATTGTGGGGCGCCCGCCGCCCGGTCCGCGTCCACCTGTCTGATCAGGGCATTGCCTTCGAGGCCTACTCCTCAGGTAGGACTCCCCGGGCGAATCATCCGCTGGGAGGGGCCGATGTTG
The DNA here is from genome assembly GCF_021474405.1 of [Streptosporangium] indianense. Lineage (GTDB taxonomy): Bacteria > Actinomycetota > Actinomycetes > Streptomycetales > Streptomycetaceae > Streptomyces > Streptomyces indiaensis. The sequence goes on along the minus strand of NZ_JAKEIO010000138.1, from coordinate 7,316 downwards.
GTTCCGCGGCCGACGCGCCGCGCGGGCGGCAGCCTCTAGGTTCACAGGGTCGGCAACGGCATGTGTCTCTCGCGATCGTAAGGACGGACAACCCGCATGAATCAAGTGATCGAGCTGGAAGGTGTGGCGAAGCGCTACGACACCGCCGGTGCGCCGGCGCTCGGACCGCTCACGCTCAGCGTCGCCAAGGGCGAGGCCCTTGCCGTGACGGGCCCTTCCGGCAGCGGCAAGTCCACGCTGCTGAACCTCATTGCCGGCCTGGACAAGCCGACCGAGGGCTCCGTGCTCGTCGCGGGGCGGCGGATCGACCAGTTGAGCGAGCACGCCCTCGCCAAGTTCCGTCGCGAGCACATCGGCATCGCCTTCCAGTTCTTCAACCTCCTCGACGACCTCACCGTCACCGACAACATCCAGCTCCCGGCCCAGCTCACCGGGACGAGCCGGCGCGCTGCCGCGGCCCGCGCGGGTGAGCTCATGGAGATGCTGGGCATCCAGAAGCACGCACGCGCCTACCCGGGTCGGCTGTCCGGAGGTGAGCGTCAACGCGTCGGTGTCGCCCGGGCGTTGATCAACCGTCCCGAGCTGCTGCTGGCCGACGAGCCCACGGGTGCGCTGGACTCCGCCTCGGGCGCGGAGGTCCGCAAGCTGCTGATCGATCTGCACCGCGGTGGCCAGACCATCGTGCTGGTGACGCACGACCTGGCACTGGCGGAGGCGTGCGCCAGCCGCACGATCCACCTGGTGGACGGTCACCTCGCCCTCGACACGTATGCGCAGGCCGTCCGATGAGCCTCTTCGGTAACGGCGCGCTGGGCCGAGTCGTGCGCTCCGGGGTCGGCCGGCGGCGGGTGCAGACCCTGGTGATCGCCGTGGCCACGATGATGGCCGTGGCCTCGGCCGTGGTGGCGGGGGCCCTGATGGTCGCCGCGGCCGCTCCCTTCGACGACGCCTTCAAGAAGCAGCAGGGCGCGCACATCACCGCGCAGTTCGATCCGGCCAAGGCGAGTGCTGCGCAGCTGGAGCGCACCAAGGAGCTGGCCGGCGTCACGGCGAGCGCGGGGCCGTACCCGTCCACGGCGTTCCGCCCGGTGGACCGGTCGGGGTTCCGGATGCCGACGCTGACGGTGGTCGGGCGGTCCGGCGCCGACGCCGACGTCGACCGCGTGGAGCTGAAGTCCGGCCGGTGGGCGCACAAGCCCGGCGAGATCGTGGTCGACGCGTCCTTCCAGGGCCCCTCCGTCGACATCGGCTCCGCCCTGAAGACGTCGGACACCCCGAACGCCCCGACGCTGTCGGTCGTCGGGTTCGCCGTGTCGGTCGGCAAGTCCGCCGACGCCTGGGCGACCGCGGAGCAGGTCGAGTCGCTGGCGGCGCTGGGCAGCCCCCTCACGACCCAGATGCTGTACCGCTTCGACTCCGCGAGCACCAAGCAGCAGATCGTCGCCGACCGGGCGAAGCTCGCCTCCGCCGTGGACTCCGGGGCCCTGCTGGGCACGCAGTCCTGGCTGGACACCAAGCGGGCCGCGGATCAGGGCGCGGCGGCGACCGTCCCGTTCGTGATGGCCTTCGGCGTGCTCGGCATCGTCATGTCGGTGATCATTGTCAGCAGTGTGATCAGCGGTGCGGTCGGCACGAGTCTGCGCAGGATCGGCATCCTCAAGGCCATCGGTTTCACGCCTCGCGAGGTCGTCCGCGCGTACGTGGCGCAGGCGCTGATCCCGGCCACGGTCGGCATCGCCCTGGGTGTCGTGCTGGGCAACCTGCTGGCGGTGCCGCTGCTGGCGGACACGGAGTCGGTGTACGGCAACGTCTCGCTGTCGGTGGCCTGGTGGGTGGACGTCGCCGTACCGGCCGCCGCGCTGCTCGTGGTCGGGCTCGCGGCGCTGATCCCCGCACGGCGTGCCGGACGGCTGAACACGGTCGAGGCCATCGCGGTCGGCCGGGCGCCGCGCCCGGGCCGCGGCCAGTGGGCGCACCGGGCCATGGGACGGCTGCCGCTGCCCCGGCCGGTGACGTACGGGCTCGCCACTCCCTTCACGCATCCGGTGCGTGCCCTCGCGATGCTGCTCGCGGTGGCGTTCGGCACGGTCGCGGCGACGTTCGCGGTGGGACTGACCTCGTCCCTGAACGAGGTCGGCAAGTCGCAGGACCCCGAGAGCCGTGCCGCGGTCACGGTCACGACGGTCAGGATGAACAACATCGCTCCCCCGCCGCCCCCGCCTCCCGTGGGGGGCGACGCCGCGGCGAGCCCGTCTCCGGCGGCCCCCAGCCCGGCGGCCGGCTCGTCCAAGCCCAAGGTGGCCGACCCGGCGAAGGTGCGGGCCGCCGTCAAGTCCGAGGCGGGGCTGGAGTCGTACTACGGCAAGCTCCAGACGGAGGTCGCCGTGGCCGGGGTCTCCGGCGCGGTGGAGGCCAGCCTCTACGAGGGCGACTCGCGCTCCGGCAGCTACGAGATGCTCTCGGGGCACTGGATCACCGGGAAGGGCCAGGTCGTCGTGCCCACGCGCTTCCTGGAGCGGACCAGCACCAAGGTCGGCGACACGGTGCGGATGACGTTCGAGAAGGAGAGCGCCGACCTGCGGATCGTGGGTGAGTCGTTCGACACCTCCGGCAATGAGCTGGAGGTCCACGCGGACATGGCCAACTTTCCGTCGGCGCAGCCCGAGACGTTCCTCGTCGACGTGAAGTCGGATGTGTCGGCGGACGCGTTCGCCCGGAAGCTCGCGGCGGTGGTGCAGCCGATGGGCGGTGACGCCACGACCGTCGTGGAGTCGGAGCAGAGCGGCGTCATTCTCATCATGGACGCGATGGCGGTGCTGCTGACCCTCATGCTGATCGCCGTGGCCGGTCTCGGCGTGCTCAACTCAGTCGTCCTTGACACCCGCGAACGCGTCCACGACCTGGGCGTGTGCAAGGCGATCGGCATGTCGCCGCGGCAGACGGTGAGTCTCGTGCTCGCCTCGGTGTCCGCGATCGGCGTGGTCGGCGGGCTGCTGGGCGTGCCGGCGGGATACCTGCTGCACGGCGTCGTCATGCCGGTGATGGGGCGCGCGGTGGGCACCGGAATGCCGTCGCCGGTCCTCGACGTGTACGGGCCGGTCGAGCTGCTCCTGCTGGGGCTGGGCGGCGTCGTGCTGGCGATGCTGGGCGCGATGATCCCGGCCGGGTGGGCGGCCAGGGCCCGCACGGCCACGGCCCTGCGCACCGAGTGACGCAGGACGCGACACCGGCGGCATGAAAGGACAGCCCGGCCCCGAAAGGGCCGGGCTGTCCTCGTGCGTACGTGCTCCGAGCCGTGCGCGGCGTCGCTCGGGTGCGCCGCCGCACGGGCCGGGCCTCCGCTCGTCGGCGGGGGCCCGGCCGTCATCGGGCGGGCGTACGACGGCTCACACGCCGTCGGGCCTGCGCATGCGCCGCAGCGCGGGCCTGGCCTTCGGCCGCCGGTCGCCCTGGTCGGCGAGCCAGCCCGCGAGTGCGGCCGGCGTGGGCGAGGTGAAGACGGTACGGATCGACAGCTCCTCACCCAGCACCGTACGCACCCGGCTGACCAGGCGTGTGGCCAGCAGCGAATGACCGCCGAGGGCGAAGAAGTCGTCGTCGACACCGACCGTCGGCAGGCCCAGCACCCGTGCGAACGCCTCGCAGAGGATCCGCTCCTGTTCCGTGGCCGGTTCCCGGCCGGCTCCCGCCGACGCGGCGACATCCGGCTCCGGCAGCGCCGCGCGGTCCAGCTTGCCGTTGACCGTCAGCGGAAGCGCGTCGAGGACCACGACCGCCGACGGCACCATGTACTGCGGCAGAGCCTGCGCGACGTGGTCGCGCACCGTCCGGCCGAGCGCGACGTCGTCGGTGTCCGACCGGTCGCCCGCGGGCACCACGTAGGCCACCAGACGCCTCTCACCCGAGGCATCCGCGCGTACGGTCACCGCGGCGCGGGCCAGCGCGGGGTGTCCGGTCAGAACGGACGCGATCTCCTCCGGCTCCACCCGGAAGCCACGGATCTTCACCTGCGCGTCGGCCCGCCCGGCGAACTCCAGCCTGCCGTCGGCGGTCCACCGCACCCGGTCCCCCGTCCGGTACATCCGCTCTCCGGGCCCGGTGTACGGGGACGCCACGAACCGCTCGGCCGTCAGGTCGGGCCGCCCCACGTACCCGCGGGCCAGGTTGGAGCCCGCGACGTACAGTTCGCCCGCCACCCCGACCGGCACGGGGGCGAGCCGGTCGTCGAGGACGTACGCCCGCACACCGCTGATCGGGCCGCCGATGTCCGGGTCGTCGCCCACCGCCAGCGGCCGGGACATCGTCGCGCACACCGTCGTCTCCGTCGGCCCGTACGCGTTCACGAGCCGCCGCCCCGGCGCCCAGCGCCCCACCAGTTCCCTGCCCAGCGCCTCACCGGCCGAGACCAGGGTCGTCACCGGTGCCAGGTCCTCGGGCGCCATCTCGGCCAGGACCGCCGGCGGCAGGGTCACGTGCGTCACCGCGTGCCGGGACAGGACACGCGCCAGCCCGGGCCCGGGCAGCAGCTCGTCCGCCCCGGCCACGACGAGGCAGGCGCCGGACGACAACGCCACGACCACGTCCGACACCGCCGCGTCGAAGCTCATCGACGCGAACTGCAGCAGACGGCTCGATCCGTCCACGGCGAACCGGTCCGTCTGCGCGGCCGCCAGGTTCGCCAGTCCGGCGTGGGACACGGCCACGCCCTTGGGCCGTCCCGTCGAACCGGACGTATAGATCACGTAGGCCATCCGGTCGGGCGTTCCGGCCACCCGGGGAGCGGTCACCGGAGCCGTCTCCACACTGGCCGCCACCCCTGGATCGTCCAGGTTCAGCACCCGGGGCCCCGAAGCGGAGAAGCGGCCCGTCAGGTCGCTCCGCCCGACGACGACACCGGCCCCGCTGTCCGCGAGCATGAACGCCAGCCGCTCCCCCGGATACTCCGGATCCAGGGGCAGGTAGGCCGCCCCTGCCTTCCACACGCCGAGGATCGCCGCGATCGCCTCCACGCCTCGCGGCAGGCACAGGCCCACCACGGACTCGGGCCCCACCCCGTGGTTCCGCAGAAGGTGCGCGAGGCGGTTGGCCCGCGTGTCGAGTTCCGCGTACGACACCTCGGTCGTGCCGGCCACGACCGCCACCGCGTCGGGCGTCCTGGCCGCCTGCGCCTCGAACAGTTCCGGCGCCGTCGCCGCGTCGACCGGCCCGTCGGTGTCGTTCCACTCCGTCAGCACCCGCCGCAGTTCCTGCGCGGGCACCGCCTCGACGGCCACGAACCGTGTGTCGGGTGCCTCTTCCAGCGCGATGACCAGGTTGCCGAGGGTGGTGTGCAGCATGGAGCACAGGGCGTCGGCGTCCACGGAGGCCACCGCGTCGACGGTGAGGGCGAACCCCGTTCCGAGGTCGTCCACCGCCACCGCGACCGGGTAGTTGGTGCGTTCCCGGGTGAGCAGCAGGCTCACACCGTCCGGCATGGTGCCGCTGCCCCGCTCCGCTGCCCGGGCGGCGGCCTGATGGTGCCGGTAGTTGAAGATCGAGGTGAACAGCGGGCTGCCGCCCGGGACACCGCCCGCCCGTTGCGCCAGCGCCAGCGGGGCGTGCTCGTGCACGAGCAACTCGGCCAGCTGGTCGCGCAGTCCGAGCAGGGCATCGCCCACCTTCGACGATCCCACGCGTACCCGCACGGGCAGCGTGTTGATGAAGGGCCCCTGGACGCGGTCGGCTCCGGCCCCGGCGTTCATCCGGCCGAAGAGCACGGTGCCGAACACGACGTCCTCCCGGCCGCTGACCGTCGCGAGGACCCGGGCCCACGCCAGGTGGAACACCGTGGCCGGACTGACACCGAGCGACCTGGCCGTCTCGCGTACGCGGCCCGCCAGTTCGTCGTCGACGGACCACCGTGCGCGGTCCGCGTCGGTGCCGTCGCCGTGGACGTCCAGCAGACCGTACGGTGCGGTGGTCTCCTCTACGTCCCCGAGCAGGTCGCTGAAGTACCGCTCGTGCTCCTCCCTCGGCACCCCCAGCCGGGCCTGCGCCACGAAGTCCCGGAACGGGAGTGCCTCGGGAAGCGTGTCGCCCCGGCCCGACAAGAACGCGCCCAGCTCTCTCAGCAGGGCTTCCTGACTCGTGTGGTCCCGAACGGTCTGGTGGATCCGGATGAGGCACACCCATCGGTCACCGCCCGGCAGGGCGGCGGTGTGCGCACGGATCAGCGGAGCACTGCTCAGGTCCATCCGGCCCCCGGCGTACGCCAGCAACTGCCGTACGGTGTCGCCGCCTTCGGGATCGGCCACGAACTCCTCCACGGGCAGCCCCACTTCACGCAGCACCACCTGGACCGGCTCGCTCAGGTCCCGCCACAGGATCGCGGTCCGGTAGATGTCGTGCCGGTCCACCACCCGCTGCAACGCTCCGAGGAACGCGTCCAGCCGCTCCCTTGACTCCAACTCGAGCACGATCGGCAGCACATAGACGTCTCCGCCCTCCTGATCAGCGACCAGGTGGTGGAAGAGGATGCCTTCCTGCAACGGGGCGAGCGGGTAGACGTCGGCGATGTTGGCCGCGCCGCCCGGTATCTGCCCGACGACATGCTCCAGCTCGGCCTCGCTCAGCTCGACCAGCGGGAGCATGTCCGGGGTGATGTGCTCGGCGCCGTGCGGGATGCGGTTCTCCGGAACGTCGACCGTGTCCGGAGCCGCGACCCCTGCCAGCCCTGCGGGAGTGGGTGTCTGGAACAGCGCGCGGACCGAGAGAGACACGCCCCGGCTGCGCAGCTGCTCGACCAAAGAGACGGCCAGGAGGGAGTGCCCGCCCAGCGTGAAGAAGTCGTCGTCGACGCCGACCGCGGGCAGACCCAGCACCTGGGCGAAGGCCTGGCACAGGATCTCCTCCTGCACGGTTGCCGGAGGACGCCCCGTGCCGGCCTTCGCCGCCGCCCCGTAGTCGGGGGCGGGCAGGGCCTTGCGATCCAGCTTGCCGTTGCCCGTCAGCGGCAGGGCATCGAGGACCACCACGGCCGCGGGGACCATGTGGTCCGGCAGACGCGCCGTTGTGAAATCCCTGATTGCGTCGGGCAATTCAGTGGTTTCGGTGTCGTCGGTGACGATGTAGGCGACCAGGCGGACATCACCGGGGGTGTCTTCGCGGGCGACGACTGCGGCCTGGGCGACCAGCGGGTGCGCGGCTACGACTGCCTGCACCTCGCCGGGCTCCACTCGATACCCGCGGATCTTCACCTGCTCGTCGGCACGACCGGCGAACACCAGCCGGCCATCGGCCGTCCACCGTGCGCGGTCGCCCGTGCGGTACATCCGCTC
>NZ_JAKEIO010000137.1 GCF_021474405.1 [Streptosporangium] indianense | reverse complement strand
AGCTCCCCCAGCCCGCTATCCCCGCCACGGCCGCCACCTCCGGCCCGACGCTATGCCGCCGCCCCGGCACGCCGGCAGGGCGCACCACAGGCACACGGGCGCACCGCAGATCCCACCCGGGCCACTCGGGCCACGCGCTTGCGGGCTGCCCGCACCCCACGCTCTCCCCACGCCGCGCGGCCTTCCGGCGCCACCCAGCGTCCCCGCGCCGCACGGCCATCCCGCACCGCACAGCCTTCCGAGCCGAGCGGTGGCGTAGCTCCCACCCGGCCCAGCACCCGCTTCCGCTCGCGTCACCCGTTCTCGGCCTGGAACATCCAGTGATGCTTTTCCAGGTCCGCCGTGATCCCGATGAAGATGTCCTGGCTCACCGGATCCGGCTCCCCTGTCGTCTCGATCCGCTCCCGCATCCGCACGATCACCGCTCCCAGAGCGTCGACCAGCGTGCCCACGGCGGTGGTGTCGTCGACCCACCCTTCCGGGGTCACTCCGATCCCGCTGCCGACCGCCACCGTCGCGGCACGCCCGTCGGGCGAGATACCGAGGGCGGCGGCGCGTTCGGCCACGGTGTCGGAGTACTTCCGCGCGGTGTCGACGACCTCGTCGAGCTGGAGATGCACGGAACGGAAGCGCGGCCCCACCACGTTCCAGTGGATCTGCTTCGCCACGAGGGCGAGATCCACCAGATCGACCAGGGCACCCTGCAGCGCCTCGGACACGGTCTTCAGGTTCGCGTCCGACAACGGGCTCTTCACGACGTACATCCGCACCTCCGAGGACTGCCCCCCGCCATCCCCTCAACGATGACCGCCGCACGCCACACCGGCAAACGCACACGAATCGGACACCATGTCCGGTGGGGGCGCCGTCAGCCGGGCCCCCACGGACAACCGGAATCCGCGGACAAGCGAAAACCCGGGCAAGCGCCCCCGGGCAAGCGAAAACCCCGGGCGACGCCCCTCCGGTTCTCCCGGAGAGGCCCGGCCGGGGCCTCACCACTTCTCGGCGCCTGGTCGGGCGCCGCTCACTTATGCCGCGTCTGCGTGAAGCCTCACGCGGCGACGACGTCCACCGCTTCGGCGGGCGCCTTGATGGTCACCCGTTCCGGTGGCACACCGGTCACCGAGACGGATCCCAGCATCGAGCGAACCGGCGTGGGTACAGGCTCGCTGGGAGTGGCCGCAGCAGACTGGGCCAGCTCGGCGAGAGCGAGCTCGTCGCTCACTTCCCGCATGAGCTCGGACATCCGTACGTCCAGCGCGTCGCAGATGGCGGAGAGCAGCTCGGAGGAAGCCTCCTTCTGCCCCCGCTCCACCTCGGAGAGATAGCCGAGTGAGACTCGGGCGGACGAGGAGACTTCGCGCAGAGTACGGCCCTGGCGCTGGCGCTGCCGACGCAGCACGTCACCAAGCAGGCGACGGAGCAGAATCATCGGTGGCTCCCTCCTCGGACCGCGTAGCCGCATCCATTACGCCCCACCGTACCGCCTTGCGCCGCGGCCGTGCGGGGAGCGATGTCGTGTTCACTCAGGGCTGCAAACATCAAAACCCCCCGTTCCGTTCCGTATCCTGTGCCCGCTCATTCCCAGTCTGTTCGCCCGCAAGCTCCTTCAGGAGCAGTGCGAGTACGCTCCGTACACTCTCTCTACGAATTTCCGCGCGGCCGCCGTTCAACCGCAGAGCCTCCACTTTTCCGCCGCCGGCAGAACCGGTATCCGTCCCGGCGGGCCCGTCCACGGCGACGAAGACCGTTCCGACGGGTTGCCCGTCCTGCGGATCGGGACCCGCGACGCCGGTGGTCGCGATGCCCCAGTCGGCGCCGAGCGCCTTGCGCACGCCGGCTGCCATCTGGGCCGCGACCTGCGGATCCACCGCTCCGCGTGCCGCCAGCAGAGCGGCGTCGACCTCGAGCAGGTCGTGCTTCAGGTCGGTGGCGTAAGCGGTCACGGAGCCCCGGAAGACCTTGGACGCCCCGGGGACCGACGTGATCTCCGCCGCAACGAGGCCACCGGTCAGTGACTCCGCGACGGCGAGCGTCTCGCCCTTCACCGTGAGTAGTCGGACCACGTCGGTGGCCGTGGAACTCACGCTTCCTTCTCCTCCAACGCAGCCTTGCGCGCGGCGATTCCCTGCCTGCGCAAGACAATGGCCTGTTTCACATAGTCGAGCCCGGTCACCACGGTCAGCACGACCGCCGCGGCCATCACCCACCACCTCAGGGTCGCCAGCCACCCCGTCAGTGCGAGCACGTACATGCCGACGGCCACGCCCTGGGTGAGGGTCTTGAGCTTGCCTCCGCGGCTGGCCGGGATGACGCCGTACCGGATGACCAGAAAACGCAGCAGGGTGACCCCGAGTTCCCTGCCGAGGATGACGCCGGTCACCCACCATGGCAGGTCGCCGAGCGCGGACAGACAGATCAGCGCCGCACCCATGATCGCCTTGTCGGCGATGGGGTCGGCGATCTTCCCGAAGTCCGTGACCAGGTTGTACGTACGCGCCAGGTGACCGTCGAAGAGGTCGGTGATCATGGCGATCGCGAAGGCGGCCCAGGCGAGGGACCGCCATGCCGGGTCATAGCCGCCGTCGGCGAGCATCAGGGCGACGAAGGCCGGTACGAGGACCAGCCGGAGCATGGTCAGGAGGTTGGCGATGTTCCAGACGCTGGCCTGGTTGACGGCCGCGGCAGTGATCTTCCCGCCCCGCGGGCTCTTCCCCTCGCCCTCGCCCTCGACGTCGACACCGGCCTCCGCACCGAGGACCGCCTCACCGGCACCGGAACCAGAACCAGCACCGGCACCAGCACCTGATACGGCACCCGCACCGGCGGCCCCACAGTCCCCTGCGTCGGCCGTCCCGCCGTGCCCGCCGTCGGGCGCCTCGCCGTGTCCCGCGCCAGGCGCTGCGGCGTGCCCCGCACCGGACGTCCCGCCCTCGGCCGACCGCGCGACCGCGGCCCCGGGAGCCGTCCCCGAGGCCGCCGCAGCCGTACCGGCCGCGGCCCTCCTCGCTCCGGAGGAGCCTCCCGCCGCGGATGCCGGGACACCGGTCATCTGCCCGCCTCCTCACTCCACGCAGGCGAAGCGAACGAGCCCTGCAACGGCTCGGCCACCAGGTCGACACCTTCCGTACCGACCACCTTGGCCTCGACCATACGGCCGACACGCAGACCCGCGCCGCTCGTGAGCAGCACCTGGCCGTCCGTCTCGGGCGCCTGGTGCTCCGCACGGCCGTACACGCCGTCCTCGTCGACGGACTCGACGAGGACCCGCAAGCTCTGGCCGACGCGGTCCTCGGCCCGCTGCGAGACGAGCTCCTCGGCCAGGCGCGAGATGTGGGCCAGGCGCTCGGCGACGACGTCCTCGTCGAGCTTGTTCTCGTAGGTCGCCGCCTCCGTGCCCTCCTCGTCGGAGTAGCCGAAGACGCCGATGGCGTCCAGCCGCGCGCCATTCAGGAACCGCTCCAGCTCGGCGAGGTCGGCCTCGCTCTCGCCGGGGAAGCCGACGATGAAGTTGGAGCGGACACCGGCCTCGGGCGCCTTGCTCCGGATGGTGTCGAGCAGCTCGAGGAAGCGGTCGGTGTCGCCGAAGCGCCGCATCGCGCGCAGCACGCCGGGCGCGGAGTGCTGGAAGGACAGGTCGAAGTAGGGCGCGACCTTCGGGGTCGAGGTCAGCACGTCGATGAGGCCGGGCCGCATCTCGGCCGGCTGGAGGTAGCTGACGCGGACGCGCTCGATGCCGTCGACCTCGGCGAGCTCGGGCAGCAGCGACTCCAGCAGGCGGATGTCGCCGAGGTCCTTGCCGTAGGAGGTGTTGTTCTCGGAGACCAGCATGACCTCCTTCACGCCCTGCTCGGCCAGCCACCGGGTCTCGTTCAGCACGTCGCTCGGGCGGCGGGAGATGAAGGAGCCGCGGAAGGACGGGATGGCGCAGAAGGAGCAGCGCCGGTCGCAGCCGGAGGCGAGCTTCACGGAGGCGACCGGGGAGCCGTCCAGGCGGCGGCGCAGGGGTGCACGCGGGCCCGAGGCCGGAGCGAGGCCCTCCGGAAGGTCCGCCGGCGCCACGGCGGGCTCGGCCGGGCCGTGTCCGGGCAGAGCGACCGCGGTGGCCGACTCCTGACGCTCCGCCGGGCTGATGGGCAGCAGCTTGCGGCGGTCGCGCGGGGTATGGGAGGCGTGGATGCCGCCGTTGAGGATGGTCTGCAGGCGGTCCGAGATGTCCGCGTAGTCGTCGAAGCCGAGCACACCGTCGGCCTCGGGGAGGGCCTCGGCGAGATCCTTGCCGTACCGCTCGGCCATGCAGCCCACCGCCACGACGGCCTGGGTTCTGCCGTGCCCCTTGAGATCGTTGGCCTCCAGGAGGGCGTCGACGGAGTCCTTCTTGGCGGCTTCGACGAAGCCGCAGGTGTTCACGACGGCGACGTCCGCGTTCTCGGCGTCCTCCACGAGCTGCCAGCCGTCCGCCTCCAAACGGCCTGCGAGCTCCTCCGAGTCCACCTCGTTACGGGCGCAGCCAAGGGTGACGAGTGCGACGGTACGGCGTTCAGGCATGGGCTTAAGACTACTTCGTCCCGCTGACACCCCACGTCGACGGGGTTGGCCGTTTCCCGGCCAACCCCGTATCAACTGGACCTTTCGGGCTGATCACCCGGCCTCGGGGTCGCCCTTCGTGTACGTCAGGCGTTCGACGGATCCCGGCTGGAAGTCCTCTTCGATCTTCTTGCCGTTGACGAAGAGGTCGATCGCGCCGGCGTCGCCGAGGACGAGCTGGACCTTCGAGCTGTCCTGGAAGGTCTTGGTGTCGCCCTGCTTGAGGACGCCGTCGAAGATCATCCGGCCGTTGTGGTCCTTGGCGGCGATCCAGCTGCGGCCGTCGGTGGCGGCCACGCGGACGGTGACCTTGTCCTGCGGCGCGGCGGCGATGGCGCTGTCCGACGGTTCGGGAGCGGGCTCGGCGGGCTTCTTGGTCTTGGTGGTCGGCGATGCGGAGTCGCTGGGCGTGGAGCCCTCGGCCACGTTCGCCCCGTTGCCGCTGTCGTCGCCGCCCTGGAGCATCGTGAAGCCGACGAAACCGATCACGACGACGATCGCGGCGACCATGGCCGCGGTCCAGTTGGGGCCGCGCCGCTCGGGACGGATGCGTTCCGCCTCGAAGAGGGGCGCCGCCGGGGTCGGTGCCGGCCGCCCGCCGTGTTCGTCGCCGTACTGGGCGAGCAGCGGCTCGGGGTCGAGGTGGACGGCTTTGGCCAGGGTCCTGATGTGCCCACGGGCGTAGACGTCCCCACCGCACGGGGAGAAGTCGTCGGCCTCGATCGCGTGCACGATGTTCATGCGGACCCGGGTGGCGCTACTGACGTCGTCGACGGTCAGCCCGGCGGCGATACGAGCCTGCTGCAGGGCACGGCCGATGGAGGGGCGGGCTTCCTCGTGGTCTGCTTCGACGTGCTCGTTTTCGAACGGACGCTCGTCTTCAGGGGAGTTGCCGATGGACACGGGGGCGCCTTTCGAGCGTGTAGCCGCCTGTGCTGGAAGTTCAGTCTAGGGGGGTACCAAAAGGGTGGGGCAACCGGGCGGTGTCACTTTGTACGCCATCGGAATGGCCCGACATTCCGATGGTGGGGTCGCTGTTCCTTGCTTCCCTCAACTTGACGTACGCCGAAGGGAAACGGTTGCTCGATGATCCCTTACGGGTGAGTCACGATCCGGACCCGATTGCCGTGACGCCCCGTGCGGCGACCACCGTCTCACCGCTTTCTACCCTTCAGACTCCCCCCGGATCACGGCGAGCACGCCATCCAGTTCGTCAGGCTTCACAAGAACGTCACGAGCCTTCGAACCCTCGCTCGGTCCGACGATGTTCCGGGACTCCATCAGGTCCATCAGCCGGCCGGCCTTGGCGAAGCCGACGCGCAGCTTGCGCTGGAGCATGGACGTCGACCCGAACTGCGTGGAGACGACCAGTTCGGCCGCCTGGCACAGCAGGTCGAGGTCGTCGCCGATGTCCTCGTCGATCTCCTTCTTCTGCTTGGTGCCCACGACGACGTCGTCCCGGAAGACGGGCGTCATCTGGTCCTTGCAGTGCCGGACGACGCCCGCGATCTCCTCCTCGGTGACGAACGCGCCCTGCATACGGGTGGGCTTGTTGGCCCCCATCGGCAGGAACAGCCCGTCACCCTTGCCGATGAGCTTCTCGGCGCCGGGCTGGTCGAGGATGACGCGCGAGTCGGCCAGCGACGAGGTGGCGAACGCCAGGCGTGAGGGCACGTTCGCCTTGATCAGACCGGTGACGACGTCCACCGAGGGCCGCTGCGTGGCGAGCACCAGGTGGATGCCGGCCGCGCGCGCGAGCTGTGTGATGCGCACGATCGCGTCCTCGACGTCGCGCGGCGCGACCATCATCAGGTCGGCCAGCTCGTCGACGATGACCAGCAGGTACGGGTACGGCTGGAGCTCGCGCTCGCTGCCCTCGGGCGGTTTGACCTTGCCCTCGCGCACGGCCTTGTTGAAGTCGTCGATGTGCCGGTAGCCGTAGGCGGCGAGGTCGTCGTAGCGCAGGTCCATCTCGCGCACGACCCACTGGAGCGCCTCGGCGGCCCGCTTGGGGTTGGTGATGATCGGCGTGATCAGGTGCGGGATGCCCTCGTACGCGGTCAGCTCGACCCGCTTGGGGTCGACCAGGATCATCCGGACGTCCTCGGGGGTCGCCCGCATCATGATCGAGGTGATCAGGCAGTTGATGCAGGACGACTTGCCGGAGCCGGTGGCGCCGGCGACCAGCATGTGCGGCATCTTCGCCAGCGAGTGCATGACGTAGCCGCCCTCGACGTCCTTGCCGAAGGCGACCAGCATCGGGTCGTCGTCCTCGGCGGACTCCGCCAGACGGAGGACGTCACCGAGGTTGACCATCTCCCGGTCCGTGTTCGGGATCTCGATGCCGACCGCGGACTTGCCGGGGATGGGGCTGATGATCCGCACGTCCGGGCTGGCGACGGCGTAGGCGATGTTTTTCGTCAGGGCGGTGATCCGCTCGACCTTCACGGCGGGGCCGAGCTCGACCTCGTAGCGCGTGACCGTCGGGCCGCGGGTGAAGCCGGTGACACTGGCGTCCACCTTGAACTCGGTGAAGACCGTCGTCAGCGACTCGACGATGAGGTCGTTGGCGGCACTGCGGGCCTTGCCCGGGCCGCCGCGCTCCAGCAGGTCCAGCGACGGCAGCGCGTACGTGATGTCGCCGGAGAGCTGGAGCTGCTCCGCGCGCGCGGGCAGGTCGCGGGGTTCGGCGGGCGGGGCCTTGGTGAGGTCGCGGACGCCGGGCCGGGGCCGCTGCGGTTCGGGCGCGGCCTGCTCGGTGTCCTGCTTGAGCTTCTCCTGCTGCGGGCGTGCGGCCGGGACGGGCGTCGGCGTGGTCGCCTCCTGGTCCCCGACCCGTACGCCCTGGGTGAGGTCCGCGACGACCGGCGAGGGCGGCATGCCGTGCAGCACGGCCCCGTCGAGGGCGGCTGCGGCTGCCGCGGCGACGTCCACGGCGTCCCTGGGCCGGTCCATGTCGGGCTGCGGCACGGCCGAGCGGCGCGGACGGCCACGGCGCCGCGTGAGCGCCTCCTGCTCGGCATGGTCGGGGTCGTACGCCTCGGGCGCCGGCGCGCGCCTGCCACGTGGGCGCGCGGGCAGCGCCTCGCGCCACTGTTCGTCGTAGCGCTCGTCGTCGGCGAAGGCGAACTCGTCCTCGGCCGGGTCGCGCACGAGCCCGAGACGCACTCCGAGCAGCCGCAGCCGCTGCGGGATGGCGTTGACCGGGGTGGCCGTGACGACCAGCAGCCCGAAGACCGTGAGCAGCACCAGCAGCGGCACGGCGAGCACGTCGCCCATGGCGTACGACAGCGGGGTCGCCATGCCCCAGCCGATGAGGCCGCCGGCGTCCCTTATGGCCTGCATGCCGTCGCCGCGCGCGGGTGAGCCGCACGCGATGTGGACCTGGCCGAGCACGCCGATGACGAGCGCGGACAGGCCGATGACGATGCGTCCGTTGGCTTCGGGCTTCTCCGGGTGCCGGATGAACCGCACGGCGATGACCGCCAGCAGTATCGGCACGAGCAGGTCGAGCCGGCCGAAGGCGCCGGTGACGAGGATCTCCACCAGGTCGCCCACGGGGCCCTTGAGGTCGGCCCAGGTACCCGCGGCGACGATCAGCGCGATGGCGAGCAGCAGCAGGGCGACACCGTCCTTGCGGTGGGCCGGGTCGAGGTTCTTGGCGCCCTGCCCTATGCCGCGGAACACGGCGCCGACCGCGTGCGCCACACCGAGCCACACGGCCCGCACCAGCCGGTAGATGCCGCCGGTGGGACTGGGGGCCGGCCTGGGCGCGACCTTCTTGGCCGCGGCCTTCCTGGCGGGCGCCTTCTTCGCGGGAGCCTTCTTGGCGGCGGCCTTCTTCGCCGGAGCCTTCGAGGCCGCCTTCTTCGCGGGCGGCGGCTTCTTGGCTGCGGAGGGACGTGAGGCCATGTGTGTGAGGTTACCGGGGGAGACGACAGGGGACACGTGTGTCCACGGCTTCACCCGTTCGTGTCGCTCCGGGAGAGGCACGAAACTGACGCGCGGTCACGGGCCGGCGATCCCGCCTGCGCGCGTCAGTGGCGGGCAATCCCGCTTGCGCGCACGTCAGTTCTGCGAGGACACCGAGGAGGTGCTCCCGGTGCCCGGCTCCAGCGCGTCGAGCGCCCGCCGCAACCCCGTGAGCTTGCGCTCCAGATGAGCCGCCGTGGCCACCGCTGCGGCGTCCGTCGACTCGTCGTTGAGCTGTTTGGTCAGCGCTTCGGCCTGCTCCTCGACGGCCGCGAGCCGCGCGGAGAGCTCCGCGAGCAGCCCGGCCGACTCCTTGGCCTCACCGCCCGCGTCCTTGCCGTTGCCCTCCAACTGCAGCCGCAGCAGCGACGCCTGCTCCCGCAGCTGGCAGTTCTTCATGTACAGCTCGACGAAGACCGAGACCTTCGCGCGCAGCACCCACGGGTCGAACGGCTTGGAGATGTAGTCCACCGCGCCCGCCGCGTAGCCCCGGAAGGTGTGGTGCGGGCCGTGGTTGATCGCCGTGAGGAAGATGATCGGGATGTCCCGGGTCCGCTCGCGGCGCTTGATGTGCGCGGCGGTCTCGAAGCCGTCCATCCCCGGCATCTGGACATCCAGCAGGATGACCGCGAAGTCGTCCGTGAGCAGCGCTTTGAGCGCTTCCTCCCCGGACGATGCCCGCACCAGCGTCTGATCGAGCGCCGAGAGGATCGCCTCCAGCGCCAGCAGATTCTCCGGCCGGTCATCGACCAGGAGGATCTTGGCCTTCTGCACCATGGCCCGCCCTCCTCGCCCCGGCGTGGGGCCTCCCCTGTCCGCAGGACCTGCGACAGCACCGGTGGGTACCGCCCCAGGGGACGACTCCCTTGCGCCGCCCGTCCTTGTGCCGGTCATCGTAGCCGCACCCCGCCCGTCGCCACACCCTGTCACCGTGATGTCACTGTGCACATAGCAGAAACGCAGCAGGAGACCAGAAGGTTCCCCAGATCCTGTACTTCTACACGACTATGCGCACATCGAGTCCGCAACTCCGTGTGAACACCGAACCTTCCCGTCATGGTCGCGCAACTGCCCAACGTTCCCCTCATTCTCCTCGCATCCACTGATCCATCACCGCCAGCAGATGATCGGGGTCGACCGGCTTCGTCACGTAATCGGACGCCCCGGACTCGATCGCCTTCTCACGGTCGCCCTTCATCGCCTTGGCGGTCAGCGCGATGATCGGCAGACCGGCGAACTGCGGCATCCGGCGGATCGCCGTGGTCGTGGCGTACCCGTCCATCTCGGGCATCATGATGTCCATCAGCACGACCGCCACGTCGTCGTGCTGCTCCAGGACCTCGATGCCCTCCCGGCCGTTCTCCGCGTACAGCACGGACAGGCCGTGCTGCTCCAGAACACTGGTCAGGGCGAAGACGTTGCGGATGTCGTCGTCGACGATCAGGACCTTCTGGCCGCCGAAGCGGATGCCGCGGTTCGGCTTGGGCGCCGGTTCCTGCTCGGACGGTGTCCACTGCTCCAGCTGAGCCGGGCGCGGCGGCAGCTCGGGCATCCTGCGGCGCCGCCGGAACAAGGCGGCGGGTCCGTTCTGCGTCTCCCGGTACGACTGCACCTCGGCCGGCGTCTCGGTCTCCACGTCCGACAGCTCGGACGGGTCGGCCGTCGACGCCACCAGGTCACCGGCCTCCAGGGCCGGCAGTTGCTGCTGGTAGCCCTGGGGCGGCAGTTCACTGGGGTGCAGCGGCAGGTACAGCGTGAAGGTGGAGCCGCGCCCCGTCTCGCTCTGCGCGTGGATCTCACCGCCGAGCAGCTGGGCGATCTCCCGCGAGATGGACAGCCCGAGGCCCGTGCCGCCGTACTTGCGGCTAGTCGTGCCGTCGGCCTGCTTGAACGCCTCGAAGATCACCCGCATCTTGCTGGAGGCGATGCCGATCCCGGTGTCGGTCACGGA
Source organism: [Streptosporangium] indianense (assembly GCF_021474405.1). Classification (GTDB taxonomy): domain Bacteria; phylum Actinomycetota; class Actinomycetes; order Streptomycetales; family Streptomycetaceae; genus Streptomyces; species Streptomyces indiaensis. The sequence goes on along the minus strand of NZ_JAKEIO010000137.1, from coordinate 8,789 downwards.
GAACGCGATCAGCTCGGCGTCCGGGTCGGTCAGCGAGCCGGTCTCCATGAGCTGCTCGCGGATCCGCTGCGGCACGTCGTCCCGCGCCGGCCTGATGACCAGCTCCACCGACCCGGAGTCGGTGAACTTCACCGCGTTCGACAGCAGGTTGCGCAGCACCTGCAGCAGCCGCTGCTCGTCGGTGTGCAGCGTCGCGGGCAGCTCCGGCGAGACCCGCACCGACAGGTCCAGGCCCTTCTCCGCGGTCAGCGGCCGGAACGTGGCCTCCACGTAGTCCACGAGCTGGACGAGCGCGATGCGCGTCGGGGAGACGTCCATCTTGCCCGCCTCGACCTTCGACAGGTCCAGGATGTCGTTGATCAGCTGGAGCAGGTCCGAACCGGCGCCGTGGATCGTCTCGGCGAACTCGACCTGCTTCGGGGAGAGGTTCCCCTCGGCGTTGTCGGCGAGCAGCTTGGCCAGGATCAGCAGCGAGTTGAGCGGCGTACGCAGCTCGTGCGACATGTTCGCCAGGAACTCGCTCTTGTAGCGCATCGACACCGCGAGCTGCTCGGCGCGCTCCTCCAGGACCTGCCGCGCCTCCTCGATCTCGGTGTTCTTCACCTCGATGTCGCGGTTCTGCTGGGCCAGCAGCTCGGCCTTCTCCTCCAGTTCGGCGTTGGACGCCTGGAGGGCCTTCTGCCGCTGTTCCAACTCCGCCGAACGCTCGCGCAGTTGCTCGGTCAGCTCCTGCGACTGCGCCAGCAGCAGCTCGGTCTTGGTGTTGACGGAGATGGTGTTGACGCTCGTGGCGATCATCTCGGCGATCTGGTTCAGGAAGTCCTTCTGGATCTGCGTGAACGGCGTGAACGACGCCAGTTCGATGACGCCGAGGACCTTCCCCTCGAACAGCACCGGCAGCACGATCACCTGCGCGGGCGGCGCCTCGCCGAGCCCCGAGGAGATCTTCAGGTAGCCGCTGGGCGCGTTCTCGACGAGGATCGTGCGCTTCTCCGTGGCGGCCGTCCCGATCAGCGCCTCACCGGGCTCGAACGACGTCGGCATCGAGCCCATCGAGTAGCCGTAGCTGCCCAGCATGCGCAGCTCGTACTGGTCGTCGTCCGCGGCGTTCATGTCCTCGCCGTCGACGAGCGGCATCGCCAGGAAGAACGCGCCGTGCTGCGCCGAGACGACCGGCGTCAGCTCGCTCATGATCAGCGAGGCCACGTCCTCCAGGTCCCGGCGGCCCTGCATCAGCGCCGAGATCCGGGCCAGGTTGCCCTTCAGCCAGTCCTGCTCCTTGTTGGCGATCGTGGTGTCGCGCAGGTTGGCGATCATCTTGTTGATGTAGTCCTGGAGCTCCTGGATCTCCCCGGACGCGTCCACGTCGATCTTCAGGTTCAGATCGCCGCGGGTCACCGCGGTCGCCACGCGCGCGATGGCACGCACCTGCCGGGTCAGGTTCCCGGCCATCTCGTTCACCGACTCGGTGAGGTCACGCCAGGTGCCGTCCACGTCACGCACACGCGCCTGGCCGCCCAGCTGCCCCTCGGTGCCCACCTCGCGGGCCACCCGCGTGACCTCCTCGGCGAAGGACGACAGCTGGTCGACCATCGTGTTGATGGTCGTCTTCAGCTCCAGGATCTCGCCGCGCGCGTCGATGTCGATCTTCTTGGTCAGGTCACCCTTGGCGATGGCCGTGGTCACCATGGCGATGTTGCGCACCTGACCGGTCAGGTTGGACGCCATCTGGTTCACGGACTCGGTCAGGTCCTTCCACGTGCCCGCCACACCGGGTACGTGCGCCTGCCCGCCGAGAATGCCGTCCGTGCCCACCTCACGGGCCACCTTGGTGACCTGCTCGGCGAACGAACTCAGCGTCTTGACCATCGTGTTGATGGTGTCGGCGAGCTGCGCGACCTCACCGCGCGCCTCGATGGTGACCTGCCGTGTCAGGTCACCGCTGGCGACCGCTGCCGAGACCTGGGAGATGTTCCGCACCTGAGTGGTGAGGTTCTTCGCCATCAGGTTGACGTTGTCGCTCAGGTCCTTCCAGATGCCCGTGACACCCGGCACGTGCGCCTGGCCGCCCAGGATGCCCTCGGTGCCCACCTCGCGGGCCACCCGTGTCACCTGCTCGGCGAAGGACGACAGCTGGTCGACCATCGTGTTCACGGTCGTGACCAGCTCGAGGATCTCGCCCTTGGCGTCCACGGTGATCTTCTTCGACAGATCGCCCCGGGCCACCGCCGTCGTGACCTCGGCGATGTTGCGCACCTGGATGGTCAGGTTGTTCGCCATGCCGTTCACGGACTGGGTGAGGTCCTTCCAGGTGCCGGAGACACCCTGCACCTCGGCCTGACCACCGAGGATGCCCTCGGTACCCACCTCACGGGCCACACGCGTGACCTCTTCGGCGAACGACGACAGCTGGTCCACCATCGTGTTCAGGGTGTTCTTCAGCTCCAGGATCTCCCCGCGCGCGTCCACGGTGATCTTCTGGGACAGGTCACCCCGGGCCACCGCCGTGGCCACCTGGGCGATGTTGCGCACCTGGCCGGTCAGGTTGGACGCCATGCCGTTCACGGAGTCCGTCAGGTCACGCCACACCCCGGCCACGCCCGGCACCTGCGCCTGACCGCCCAGCCGGCCGTCCGTACCCACCTCGCGGGCGACCCGGGTCACCTGGTCGGCGAAGGCCGAGAGCTGGTCGACCATCGTGTTGATGGTGTTCTTCAGCTCCAGGATCTCCCCGCGCGCGTCCACGTCGATCTTCTGCGACAGATCACCCCGGGCCACCGCCGTCGTCACCTGCGCGATGTTGCGCACCTGGGAAGTGAGGTTCCCGGCCATCGAGTTGACGGAGTCCGTGAGCTCCTTCCACGTGCCCGACACACCGTCGACACGGGCCTGACCGCCCAGACGGCCCTCCGTACCCACGTCCCGGGCCATCCGCGTCACCTGGTCGGCGAAGCTCGACAGCTGGTCCACCATCGTGTTCACGGTGTTCTTCAGCTTGAGCATCTCGCCGGAGACGTCGACCGTGACCTTCTGCGACAGGTCGCCGTTGGCCACCGCCGTCGTCACCTGGGCGATGTTCCTCACCTGACCGGTGAGGTTCCGGAACGCCGTGTTGACCGAGTCCGTCAGGTCCTTCCAGGTCCCGGCCGCACCCGGCACCTGCGCCTGGCCGCCCAGCTCACCCTCGACACCGATCTCCCGCGCCACACGCGTCACTTCGGCACCGAACGCGGACAGCTGGTCCACCATCGTGTTGACGGTGTTCTTCAGCTCCAGCATCTCGCCGGCCACATCGACCGTGACCTTCTGCGACAGGTCGCCGTTGGCCACCGCCGTCGTCACCGCGGCGATGTCCCGCACCTGGGTGGTCAAATTCCGGAAGACCGTGTTCACCGAATCGGTGAGGTCCTTCCACGTCCCCGCCGCACCCGGCACGTTCGCCTGACCACCGAGCTGCCCCTCGGCCCCCACCTCATTGGCCACGCGCGTGACCTCGTCCGCGAAGATGCGCAGCGTCTCGGTCATCTGGTTGATCGTGTCGGCGAGCTGCGCGACCTCACCGCGCGCCGGCACGGTCACCTTGCGCGACAGATCACCGTTGGCGACCGCGGTCGTCACCTCCGCGATCCCACGTACCTGAGCCGTCAGGTTCCCGGCCATCGTGTTCACCGAATCGGTGAGTTCTTTCCACACCCCGGCGACGCCCGGCACCTGCGCCTGACCGCCCAGCGCGCCCTCGGTGCCCACCTGACGGGCCACCCGTGTGACCTCGGACGAGAACGCCGACAACTGGTCCACCATCGTGTTGACGGTGTTCTTCAGCTCCAGCATCTCGCCGGCCACCTGGACCGTGACCTTCCGCGACAGATCACCCTTGGCGACCGCCGTCGTCACCAGCGCGATGTCCCTCACCTGGGCCGTCAGCCGGTACGCCATCGTGTTGACGGAGTCCGTCAGATCCCGCCAGGACCCCGACATGCCCCGCACCCGGGCCTGCCCGCCCAGCTTGCCCTCGGTGCCCACCTCACTGGCCACACGCGTGACCTCGTCGGTGAACGTCGACAGCTGATCGACCAGGTTGTTGACGGTCCGTCCGACCTTCAGGAACTCGCCCCGCAGGGGCTGACTGTTCCCGTCCGGCACCTGGGTCCGCAGCTCCATCCGCGGCGACAGATCACCCTCCGCCACCGCCGACAGCACCCGGCCGACCTCGGAGACCGGCCGCACCAGGTCGTCCACCAGGGCGTTCGAGTTGTCGATCGCCGTCGCCCAGGAGCCCTCACACGCACCCGTCTCCAGCCGCTCGGTCAGCTTGCCCTCACGGCCCACCATCCGCCGCACCCGCGACAGCTCACCCGTCAGGTGCAGGTTTCGGTCGGCCACCTCGTTGAAGACCGCCGCGATCTCGGCCATCACGCCGTCCCCGGACACCGTGAGCCGCTTGCGGAAGTTCCCGTCCCGCATCGACACCAGGGCCGTCATCAGCCGGTTCAGGGCAGCCGTGTCCACCTCGGTCGTGCCGCTGCGCACCTTGCCCTGGTTGACCGGGGACTGTCCGCCCTTCGCGCGCGTCTTCTTCCCACGCGTCGCTGCGCCAGACTCCACTGTGTCCCTCCCGCAGGGGTCGACCGTCACTGCTGTGCTCGGGTACCGCGCTCGGCGTACCAGTTACTACTGCGTATTCTCTGCCCTGCATACCAGGCCGCTTCCAAGGGGCTGCTGCCCACGGTCACTGCCGGACACACAGCCTGCCCTGACCTTCACAGGAAGCCTGCCCAGTGTTTCACCCCGGCCGAACCAGGCCATAACAGTTCGGCAGCTTCGCACATCGTCCGCACACCCTCCGGACGGAAACACTGCAGACCGGCATCCGCACGGACCGCGAAGGTAAGTAACCTTGCATCCGGCTGTCCAGCCGCGCCGGTCCCGTCCGGCCTGGGCGGTGGCACGAAGACGAGCGGGCATCGGAGGGGCGGCCGCACACAACATGACCACCGGACTGATCCCGGGGGACCAGCCCCCGGACCCCCGGCCGACGGGCAGCCTGCCGCAGCAGCGGCGCGAACCGGTCGGCCCCGCAGCCCAGCACGACGAGAACCGGTCGAGGAGTTCTGTGATCACCGCGCGCGCGGCCGCCAGTTTCGAGCCCGTCGGGCGCTCGGTCGCGAGCGCCCGCTCGTTCGTCCGCGACACCCTCCAGGGCTGGGGTTTCGCCGACATCGTCGACGACGCCGTCGTTCTCACCAGCGAACTGGTGACCAACGCCGTGGTCCACGCCGGCACCTCCGCCGACGTGCTGTGCCTGCGCAGCGACGACGGCGTACGCATCGAGGTGGCCGACCGCTACCCCGAACGCGAGATCCCCCTCCAGGGCACCGCGATCAACATGGGCAGCCCCGACCGCGAAGGCGGCCGCGGCCTCCAGCTGTGCGCGGCCCTCGCCGGCCGCTGGGGCGTCGAATACACCCCCACCCACAAGACCGTCTGGTTCCAACTCGACCTGCCCGCACGCGCGGTGGGCACCCGCGCCGCCGGTCCGGCCCTCCCCTCCGACCTCCTCCCCCTCGCCGACGGCCGGGTCCGCGTCGCCGTCATCCAGATCGACCGCACCGGCCACATCACCGCCTGGAACGAGGACGCCGAGGAACTCTTCGGCTACCCGGCCGAGCAGGTCACCGGCAAGCCCCTCACCGACCTCGCGGCGTGGCCCCACACCCCCGGCACCAGCACCGGCATCGCGGAAGCCCTCCGCCTCTCCCGCTGGGAAGGCAGCTACGGCATCCGCGCCGCCACCGGCCGCGTCACCCCCGTCTACGCCTCCCACCTGCGCGTCCGCGACACCGGCGGCGAGCCGTCAACCGTGTGCCTCCTGGTACGGGACCACGAACGGGCAGTTCTGCAGACACCCCTGCGCGTCCCCGCCTCGGACTCCTCGACCGGCGCCGAGGGCCAGAACACCGACCCCTTCGAGGTCTTCATCGGCTCCCCCGCCCCGGACGACCTCGACGGCCTCCTCCAGCGCACGGTCGAACGCGCCCGGGATATGCTCGACGGCGACTCGGCGTTCCTCCTGCTGGCCACCGACGACGAGACGGAACTGGAGGTCCGCGCCTCCACCGGCCTCCCCTCCGCCCGCCAGCGCTTCGCCCGCGTCCCGGTCGAGGCCGGCCCCGGCCGCTACGGCTCCGCCCGTATGCCCGCCGTCCACGACGACCTGACCGCGGTACCCGGCGCGGTACCCCTCCTGAACGGCACGGGCATGCGCTCGGTCGTCACCGTCCCGCTGAAGGTCGAGGGCCGCCTCACCGGCTCCCTCGGCGTCGCCGCCGAAGCGCCCGGCCGGTACTCCAACGAGGAGGCCCTGCGCCTCCAGTTCGCCGCCGACCGCATCGCCCTCGCCGTCGAGTCGGCCCGTCTGGGTGAACTGGAACGCCTGCGCCGCGGCTCCCTCAGCTTCCTCGTCGAGGCCTCCGACCTGCTGGCCGGCACCCTGGACCGCGACCAGACGCTGGCCCTCATGGCCCAGATGACGGTGCCGACCCTCGCCACCTGGTGCGCCGTCTACACGATCGCCGACCAGGCCTCCGAGCCGTACCTCTCCTACGTGCTGCACGAGGACGAGGAACTCATCGACGGCATCAAGTCCCTGCTGTCGAAGGTCCCGCCGCCCGACCCGGTCCCCACCCCGGGCGCCCGCGTGTGGACGGCCCCCGGCGAGGTCGCCCACCAGGCGGCCCTGCGCAGCTCCATGCGCAGCCTCGGCCTCAGCGGCAGCCCCACCCGCCAGGTCACACCCGGCATCGGCCCCACCCTCGCCACCGCCTCCGCCGTCGGCGGCGAGACCGTCGTCCTGCCCCTGGTCGCCCGCAACCGCGTCATCGGCATGCTGACCCTCGGCAAGCCCACCGACGAGCACTTCCGCCAGGAGATCCTGGAGCTCGCCGAGGATCTCTCCCGCCGGGCCGCCCTGGCCCTGGACAACGCCCGCCTCTACTCGGAGCGCACGGCGATCAGCCAGTCCCTCCAGCGCAGCCTCCTGCCCCCGGGACTCCCCGAGATCGACGGCGTGGAGGTCGACGTCATCTACCGCGCGGCCGGCGAGGGCAACGAGGTCGGCGGCGACTTCTACGACGTCTTCCCCATCCGCGACGGCGCCTACGGCTTCGCCATCGGCGACGTCTGCGGCACGGGCCCGAACGCGGCGGCCGTCACCGGCCTGGCCCGCCACGCCCTGCGCCTGCTGGCCCGGGAGGGCCTCAGCGGCCCGGCGGTCCTGGAGCGTCTGAACTCCGCGATCCTCGACGAAGGCTCCCGCAGCCGCTTCCTCACCCTCCTCTACGGCGAGATGCGCCCGCAGGAGGACGGCAGTGCCGAGCTGAAGGTCGTCTGCGCCGGGCACCCGCTGCCGCTGCGCCTTCGCCAGGACGGCTCGGTCGAACCGGCGGCGGAGCCCCAGCCGCTCCTCGGCGTCATCGAGGACCTGGAGCTGTACGAGCAGGCCGTCACCCTCGACCCGGGCGATGTTCTCCTGTGCGTCACGGACGGCGTCACCGAACGCCGTGAGGGCGCCCGCATGCTCGGCGACGACGGCCTCGCCGACGTCCTCACGACCTGCACGGGCCTGACGGCCGGAGCGGTCGCGGCGCGCATCATGCGCGCGGTGGAACGCTTCGCGTCGGACGCCCCGTCGGACGACATGGCGATCCTGGCGATGCGCGTCCCGGGCCCGCACAAGGACTAAGGAAACGCGAAAGGCCCCACCCGTGAGGGTGGGGCCTTTTTCTGCTGGAGCCCCCAAGCGGAATCGAACCGCTGACCTTCTCCTTACCATGGAGACGCTCTACCGACTGAGCTATAGGGGCCTGTTGCTTTGCGAGGTTTCCCCGCGGCAACGGAATAGATCATACCCCGAACAGACCCGTGCTCCCAACCACGTCAGAACGCGGGCTGCAACAGCCCTCCGAGGGCATTGCACGCGGACACGATGCGCTGCATGTCCCGCTTGGTCAGCGACGCGTCCACAGGCAGCGCGAGCGTCTCGTCGGAGGCCCGCTCGGTCTCCGGCAGCGCGAGACACCGCCGGAATTCGGGCAGCCGGTGCACGGGCGTCTTCACGGGCACCCGGCACTCAACTCCCCTGGCCCGCACGGCCCGCGCGAAGGCATCCCGATCGGGTCGCCCGTTGCCGGGTACCCGCACGACGTACTGCTGGTAGGTGTGTCCGTCACCGTCGTCCGGCACCCGGACGCCCCTCAACTTGGCGTGGAGGTAACCCGCGCGCTCCCGGCGCTGGGCTATCTCGTCGTACGGCGCCTCGGATTCGCCCTGTTCGAGGACGAGCAGTCCGTGCCGCTGTCCGAGCGCGTGCAGCTGCGGGATGTCGGCGAGCCGGCCGAAGCGGTGTACGACGACCACGGCTGCGGTCCGCGGAGTGAGCGCCGCTTCCACAGCGGCGGCGTCGAGGCAATAGGTGGCGGGATCTATGTCGGCGAACACCGGCAGGGCCCCGGTCTTGGCCACGGCCTCGGCGACCTCGACGTTCCCGAAGGCCGGCACCACGACCTCGTCACCGAGTCCGACACCGGCGGCCCTGAGCATTGCAGCAGTACCCATGATGTGGATGCTGGTCGCGCAACGTGAACTTCAAGTGACACGAAACAAAAAAGGGTTGGACCCGAAACCGAAGTTCCGGGTCCAACCCTTTCAATGATTGTTCGGCGGCGTCCTACTCTCCCACAGGGTCCCCCCTGCAGTACCATCGGCGCTGTAAGGCTTAGCTTCCGGGTTCG
>NZ_JAKEIO010000136.1 GCF_021474405.1 [Streptosporangium] indianense | reverse complement strand
TTTCCGGCGGTGGCGGTGGCGGGGGCCTGGCGGGTGTGGGCTCGGTGTCCGGGTGAGATGTCGGCGGCATGGGCCTCAGCGTGAGTGAGATGCCGGCGGCCGGACTTCCTGTCCGGGCGAAACGCCGACGGCCCGGCTCCCCGTGTGGGGGCCGGGCCGTCGTGGAGGGTGTGTCAGGCCTCCGTGGGCTCCGCGGTGGCCGTGGCCTTGCGGGTGCGGCGCGCCCTGGGCTTCGCCTCCGCCGTGTCCTCGGCGGCGGCAGCCGTCGCAGCCGTGGCCTTGCGCGTGCGGCGCGGCTTGGCGGCCACCGGCTCCTGGGCCGTCTGGGCCGGGATCTCGGCGACGGCCGGGGCGGTCTCGGCGGCCTTGCGGGTGCGGCGGCGCGGCTTGGCCTCCGTGCCCTCGGCGGTGTCGACGGCGGTCTCGGCCGCGGCGGCGGTCTTCCGCGTGCGGCGCGGCTTGGCCTCGGCGGCCTCCGCGTCCGGGGCCGCGGCGGCCGTCTTGCGCGTGCGGCGCGGCTTGACCTCGGCCGCCCCAGCCTCCGCCTCCGTGTCCGGGACGGCAGCGGCGGTCTTCCGCGTCCGCCGCGGCTTGGCCTCGGCGGGCTCCTGGGCCGTCTGGGCCGGGATCTCGGCGACGGCCGGGGCGGTCTCGGCGGCCTTGCGGGTGCGGCGGCGCGGCTTGGCCTCCGTGCCCTCGGCGGTGTCGACGGCGGTCTCGGCCGCGGCGGCGGTCTTCCGCGTGCGGCGCGGCTTGGTCTCCGCCACCTCCGCCACCTCGGCGACCTCGGCAGCCTCGGCCGGGGCGGTCTCGGCGGCCTTGCGGGTGCGCCGGCGCGGCTTGGCCTCGGCGGCCTCCGCCGTGTCGACGGCGGCTTCGGCCGCGGCCGTCGCCTTGCGGGTACGCCTGGGCTTGGCCTCGGCCGCCTCGGCGGTGTCCGTGGCGCTCTCCGCAGCCGCGGTCGTCTTACGGGCGCGGCGCGGCTTGGCGTCGGTTGACTCGGCCGCTTCGGCGGTGTTCTCCGTGGCCGCGGCAGCCTTGCGGGTGCGCCGCGGCTTCGTCTCCGTCGGCTCCTGCGCGGTCTCGGTGACGCCCTCGGCCGTGTCGAGTGCCGACTCGGCCGCGGACGCCGCCGTGGCCTTGCGGGTACGGCGACGGGGCTTGGCGGCGGGAGCCTCGGGCTGCGCGGCATCCACGACGGCCGGAGCCTCGGCGACGATCGCCGGCTCCGCGGCCGACGGTGCCACCGCGGCCTCCGTCTCCACCACCGGGGTCTCCACCGCAGGCGTCTCCGCGCGGCGCGTACGGCGTCGGCGCGGCTTCGTGGCCGCCTCGGCGGCCTCCGCGTCCGTGCCCTCCGCCGTCGCGACCGCGGTCTCCGCCTGCTCCGACACGGGCGCCTCGACCGCCGCGGCCGGAGCCGTCTGGGACGGGGCCCCGCCGCGGGTGCGGCGACGGCGACGCGGAGTGCGCGGAGCCGTCACGGCGTCCGCCTCGGCGGCACCGCCGGTCTCCGTGCTGCCCGGGGCGGTGGTGCCGGCGGGCTCGGGAGCGCCGTCCAGTTCGGCCCCGCCGCGCGTGCGGCGACGGCGACGCGGCGTACGCGACGACCGCTCGCGGTCGGCCGACCGGGACTCGTCCCGGTCGCCACGGCCACCTCGGCCGCCGCGCCCGCGCGGTCCGCGGCCGCCCGGCTCGCCCAGGTCCTCCAGCTCCTCCGCCTCCAGCCCGGCGCGGGTGCGCTCCGAGCGCGGCAGGATGCCCTTGGTGCCCTCGGGGATGCCCAGGTCGGTGAAGAGGTGCGGGGAGGTGGAGTACGTCTCCGGCGGGTCGTTGAAGTCCAGCTCCAGCGCCTTGTTGATCAGCTGCCAGCGCGGGATGTCGTCCCAGTCGACCAGGGTGATCGCCGTACCCTTCGCGCCCGCGCGGCCCGTACGGCCGATGCGGTGCAGGTACGTCTTCTCCTCTTCCGGCGACTGGTAGTTGATGACGTGCGTGACACCCTCGACGTCGATGCCGCGGGCGGCGACGTCGGTGCAGACGAGCACGTCCACCTTGCCGTTGCGGAACGCCCGCAGCGCCTGCTCGCGCGCACCCTGGCCCAGGTCGCCGTGGACCGCGCCGGAGGCGAAACCGCGCTGCTTCAGCTGGTCCGCGAGGTCGGCGGCCGTGCGCTTGGTGCGGCAGAAGACCATGGCCAGCCCGCGGCCCTCGGCCTGGAGGATGCGCGCGACCATCTCGGGCTTGTCCATGTTGTGCGCGCGGTAGATGTACTGCTTGGTGTTCGCGACCGTCGCACCCGCGTCGTCCGGCGCCGTGGCCCGGATGTGCGTGGGCTGCGACATGTAGCGGCGGGCCAGGCCGATGACCGCGCCCGGCATCGTGGCCGAGAACAGCATCGTCTGGCGGCGCGCCGGCAGCATGTTGATGATCTTCTCGACGTCCGGCAGGAAGCCCAGGTCGAGCATCTCGTCGGCCTCGTCGAGGACCAGGCACTTGACGTGCTTCAGGTTCAGCTTCTTCTGACCGGCGAGGTCGAGGAGCCGGCCCGGGGTGCCGACGACCACGTCGACGCCCTTCTTCAGGGCGTCTACCTGGGGCTCGTAGGCCCGGCCGCCGTAGATGGCGAGGACGCGTACGTTGCGCACCTTGCCCGCGGTCAGCAGGTCGTTGGTGACCTGCGTGCACAGCTCGCGCGTGGGGACGACGACGAGCGCCTGCGGGGCCTCGGTGAGGGCCTCGGGCTCGGCGCGCCCGGCCTCGACGTCGGCGGGGACGGTGACGCGCTCGAGGAGCGGGAGGCCGAAGCCCAGCGTCTTGCCCGTGCCGGTCTTGGCCTGGCCGATGACGTCCGTGCCCGACAGGGCCACGGGGAGCGTCATCTCCTGGATGGGGAAGGGGGTGATGATGCCGACGGCCTCAAGGGCCTCGGCGGTCTCGGGAAGGATTCCGAGCTCTCGGAACGTAGTCAGGGTGCTGCCTCTTCTGTGTGGGCGGCGCGAGGCGAGCGCGGGGTCGTGTCAGACCGTGCCGGGGACGTCGGCTGCCTACGGGCGGGCCGTAGAGCACGGGACCGCGCCGACGCTCTAGCGCTCGTGCCGCTGAGGGTGTCCCCCTCCGGGTCTCGTACGCACTGTGGCGTACGGCCGGGGAGGGCTGTCGGGTCGGAGCCGATCGGGCCACCGACCGGGCATCCTCATACGTGCGGCCTGTCGAGGTACGTCGACGTACCAGCAGGCGCTTTACCACCATACCCCGGAATCGCGCACATGCGATGGCCGATTCGGTCACGTAGTCGTCGTCACAGTGATTGACCAGGGCCTTACACCCTCCGGCAAGCGGGTTATTGTGCGCTTCATGACGAGCTCTGACAAGCCTGGCAACGCCTCGGACACCGCCCCCGCCGAAACCGCCTCAGTCGCCGCCCGGGACTGGGCGACGGCCTCCGCCGACCCTCAGTACCGCGCCGCGGTCGTGGACCTGCTCGGTGCGCTCGCGTACGGGGAGCTGGCGGCGTTCGAGCGTCTCGCGGAGGACGCCAAACTGGCGCCGACGCTGGCGGACAAGGCGGAGCTGGCGAAGATGGCGTCGGCGGAGTTCCACCACTTCGAGAGGCTGCGCGACCGACTCGCAGAGATCGGGGAGGAGCCGACGCGGGCGATGGAGCCGTTCGTCGCCGCGTACGACGGGTTCCACAAGCAGACGGCCCCCTCGGACTGGCTGGAGGGCCTCGTCAAGGCCTACGTGGGCGATTCCATCGCCAGCGACTTCTACCGGGAGGTCGCCGCCCGGCTGGACTCCGACTCCCGCGACCTGGTGCTGGCCGTGCTCGACGACACGGGGCACGGCGGCTTCGCCGTGGAGAAGGTGCGGGCCGCGATCGACGCCGACCCCCGTGTGGGCGGGCGGCTCGCGCTGTGGGCGCGGCGGCTGATGGGTGAGGCCCTGTCGCAGTCCCAGCGGGTGGTCGCCGACCGCGACGCGCTGTCGACCATGCTGGTGGGCGGGGTCGCGGACGGCTTCGATCTCGCCGAGGTCGGCAAGATGTTCTCCCGGATCACCGAGGCCCACACCAAGCGGATGGCCGCCCTGGGGCTGGCCGCCTAGGCTCCCCTTCGGGCGACCGGCCTCTTCACAAGCGCCACCGTCGGCGACCCGTCACGCGGTCGCCGACCGGCGGCGCAGTCTTCCCGCGGGGCGCAGCAGCAGCGACAGCGAGGCCACCGAGACGATCGCCGCGCCGAGCAACACGAGCAGGACGTGCCCGGCGTCCAGGGCGCTGTGCATGACGAAGGCTCCGAAGAGGGCGCCGGCGACTCCGGTCGACAGCACCAGGGAGCGGGCCGGGAGACGGTGCGGCAGGCGGTGTGCGGCCGCCCATGCCAGAGTCAGGCCGAGGATCGCGGAGCTCAATGCTTCCAGGAGCATGTCGGGGTCCCTCCCACGTGGCCGGCCTGCGCAAATCGGTCGTAGCCCGTCTTACCCCTGACCTGCGAAATCCAATCCACCCCTGGGGGCGACTCGTGCTCCATCCGTGGAGGAACCGGTGCGCCGCAAGGGGCAGCCGAGGACGAGGGGCGGCGGAGCCCACGCGGAACGCGGGCGAGGACGCCGAGGGCCACGCGGATGGGGTGTCCGCGGGAGAGCCACGCAAACCGGGCGGCAACGCAAAAGGGGCAACGCAAATCGGGCGGCGGTGAAAACCGAGCGGCAACGCAAACCGAGCGGCAACGCGAACGGGGCGGCGATGCAAACCGGGCGGCAACGCGAACGGGGCGGCGATGCAAACCGGGCGGCAACGCGAACGGGGCGGGTCGGCCGACAGCCGTCCCGCCCCGCTCCACGCGTGCGCCTACAGCGCGCCGAAACCCACCTTGCGCGGGGCCGGCTCACCGATCTCGACGTAGGCGAGACGGTCGGCCGGGACGAGGAGCTTGCGGCCGTGCTCGTCCACGAGGCTCAGCAGCTGCGACTTCCCGGCCAGTGCCTCGGCGACCACGCGCTCGACCTCCTCGGCAGTCTGACCGCTCTCCAGAACGATCTCGCGGGGCGCGTGCTGCACGCCGATCTTGACCTCCACGGCTATGTCCCTCCGACGGTCAGTGATGTGCGCGACCTTCCGCGCCGTACGCAGCACACATTAGCCCGGTGAGGGGACGTACATGCTCCGCCCGAGAACGCCACGAGCGAACATCGGGCGGGAACAAGGACGCCCGTCAGTGCTGCGGCTGGTCCGTGCCGTGCAGCGGGAAGCCCGCGATGCCGCGCCAGGCCAGGGAGGTGAGCAGCTGCACCGCCTGCTCGCGCGGCACACTGCGGTCGCTGTGCAGCCAGGACCGGGCCACCACCTGGGCGAGGCCGCCCATGCCCGAGGCGAGCAGCATCGACTCCGCGCGCGACAGGCCGGTGTCCTCGGCGATGACGTCGCAGATCGCCTCCGCGCACTCGTTCGTGACCTTGTCGACGCGCTCGCGCACGGCGGGCTCGTTGGTCAGGTCCGACTCGAAGACCAGGCGGAAGGCGCCGCCGTCGTCCTCGACGTACGCGAAGTAGGCGTCCATGGTCGCCCGGACCCGCTGCTTGTTGTCGGTCGTCGACGCGAGCGCGCTGCGCACGGCCTGGATGAGCGACTCGCAGTGCTGGTCCAGCAGCGCGAGGTAGAGGTCGAGCTTGCCCGGGAAGTGCTGGTAGAGCACCGGCTTGCTGACGCCGGCCCGCTCGGCGATGTCGTCCATCGCCGCGGCGTGGTAGCCCTGGGCCACGAAGACCTCCTGGGCGGCACCCAGGAGCTGGTTCCGTCGGGCACGGCGCGGCAGGCGTGTGCCCCGCGGGCGAACCGCCTCTGTCTGCTCGATGGCTGTCACGCCGCCTCCCATAGTCGTCCACGTGCGGATCTGGCCGCGCCGCCATCGTACTTTTCGGTAACCGTGGTGTGCGCGGTGAGAGCGCAGAATTTCACGGACCGGACGGATGCGAAAGCGGTTGCGAAGGTTTCAAACACGGTCAGAGCGGGCAAAAATCCGCCCCTTTCCCGTTCGGTGGAGCAGCTCGGCGCCCGTCGGCGGCGAGCGTCACCGGTAGTCGTCCTCGTCGAGCGAGACGATCCGGGCCTGCTCCACGAGGTCCGCCTCGTTGGCCCGGTCCGGGTCGACGCGGGTCAGCGGGTCGTCGCGGTCCGGCGCGAGGTCCGCCTGCTGCTCTGCCGCGTCGACCTCGGGCGCCTCGACGTCGAACTCCTGCACCTCCGGCGCGTCCTCGGCCTCGAACGTCTCCGGGTCGGTGGGGTCTACGGCCATGCTGGGCTCCCTTCCTACGAACGTCCCTGGGAATGCAGGGGCCACACGCGGGTGCCCTCTGTACGAGCCTAGGAGACACCCGATCCGGACGCTATGCGATCCGCGTCCGGGACGTGACCCGGTGCTGATCCCGTTGACTGCTACCCATCCCCGCCCGGGTGCCGACTCCCGGGCGGCCTCAACCGGCCAATTCCTGTGACGGCGAACACAGGCGAACACATGAGTCACTGCGTGATCGTCTCGTAACATTGCCGCATGTCTTCGACCGAGCTGCCGTTCGTGCCGCCCGCCAATGTGCTGCCGAAGGTGGGGACCGTCCGGGTCGCGGAGGGCGAGCGGCTGAGGTCGGTCGAGCTGCCCGGGGTCACGCTCACGATGCGGTCGCGGCCGCCGGCGCGCGAAGGGCTGCCTCCCGCGCTGTTCGTGCACGGCCTCGGCGGCTCCTCGCAGAACTGGTCGGCGCTGATGGCCCTGCTGGACGGCACCGTCGACGGCGAGGCCCTCGACCTGCCCGGCTTCGGCGACTCCCCGCCCCCGGACGACGGCAACTACTCCGTCACGGCCCACGCACGCGCGGTCATCCGTTACCTCGACGCCTCGGGTCGCGGTCCCGTGCACCTGTTCGGGAACTCGCTCGGTGGCGCCATCACCACCCGTGTCGCCGCGGTTCGGCCCGATTTGGTCCGTACGCTCACGCTTGTGTCGCCCGCTCTGCCGGAGATCCGAGTGCAGCGCACCGCCGTGCCCACAGGGCTGCTGGCGGTGCCGGGCGTCGCCCTGCTCTTCACCCGCCTCACCCGGGGGTGGACGGCGGAGCAGCGGGTCCGTGGCGTGATGGCCCTGTGTTACGGGGATCCCGGACGGGTGTCGGCGGAAGGATTCCGCAACGCCGTGCAGGAGATGGAGCGGCGGCAGCGGCTGCCGTACTTCTGGGACGCGATGGCGCGCTCCGCGCGCGGCATCGTCAACGCCTACACGCTGGGCGGACAGCAGGGGCTGTGGCGCCAGGCGGAACGGGTCCTCGCACCGACCCTGCTCGTCTACGGCGGCCGTGACCAGCTCGTCGGCTTCCGCATGGCCCAGAAGGCGGCCCGTGCCTTCCGTGACTCCCGGCTCGTGACATTGCCCGATGCGGGCCATGTGGCGATGATGGAGTACCCGGAGACCGTGGCCACGGCCTTTCGTGAACTCCTCGACGACGCAGGCGAGTCGGGCACGCGGCGGGCGAGACGGGCCGGCCGGGGGGACGCCGGAGGCGACGCCGTCGGCGCATCGGGCAACAACGAGAGCATGGGGGGCTGAGGCGCGACGTGGGACGCCACAGCCGCCGCGGACCGGTCGTCAAGGGCGACACCGCGGACACGACCGCAGCACGGGACGACCGGGCCGGCCCCGCGAAGGGTCCGAGGCCGGGTCAGGGCCAGGCGCCGGACGCCGGCCGGGGAGCCGGGACCGCACCGCCCGGCGCCCCGCAGGGCGGTTGGCCCTCACAGGGCCAGCGCCGGGTGCCCGGTCCGAGGACCGCGCCCGCCCAGGGGACAGCGCCGCACGGCTTGCCGCGCCTGCCCGACGGCTGGCACCCGGACGGCACACCGGCCCACGGGATCCCCCGGTTGCCGGACGGGACGCCGGCACGCGGAACGCCGCGCCTTCCCGACGGCACACCCGCACACGGCGTACCGCGTCCGGTCGACGGCACCCCGGCACGAGGCGTGCCCCGGTTCCCGGACGGGACTCCCGCGCAGGGTGTTCCGCGGCTGCCGGACGGCACCCCCGCGCACGGCTTTCCGCGCGCGCGTGGCGGGCATCCGGAGCAGCGGGAAGCCGGCGGCGGCTGGGGTGAGTTGAGGGGGGACGGCGCGGGGACCGCCGGGATCGCTGTGCCCATACCGCGGCAGCGCCGGGCATCCGTGCCCGGGCCGCGGCAGGACTACATCGACGCCTTCGTCGCCGAGGAGGACGACGTCTTCGCGCCCCGAACGCCCGCCTCCGCGCACGCCGCGGACGCCTACGCCTCCGTCTCGGACTGGAACGTCGGCACCCCCGCCGACTCCGGGTCCGGCCACGACGACGCGGGGCCCACCGGCACGCCCGCGCCGGGCAGGGGCGGCAAGGGCCGTGCCTTCACCGGCATCGCGGCCGCGGCCGTCACCACCGTGCTGGCCGTCATCGTCGCCGGACAGGTCACCGACGACAACGGCGGTGCCGTCGTGCAGTCCCAGTCCGCCACCGACCAGGCCCGCGACGTCCGCGACCCCGCGTCCCGCGCGGACGGCAGGGCACCCGCCCCCGAAGCCGCGCCGCTGACGTACGACGAGAAGATGAGCCGGACGTACCCGCTCGGCGCCACCCTCAAGGGCTCCGGGAAGTTCGACGCCGTCCCCGGCATCGCCAAGGCGCCGGGTGCCGGGCAGAAGTTCACCTACCGCGTGGACGTGGAGCAGGGGCTCGGACTGGACGGCGCACTGTTCGCCGAGGCCGTGCAGAAGACCCTCAACGACAGGCGCAGCTGGGCCCACAACGGCGCGCGCACCTTCGAGCGGATCTACTCCGGCAAGCCCGACTTCGTGATCACCCTCGCGAGCCCCGGCACGACCGCCGACTGGTGTGCCAAGTCGGGTCTGGACACCACCGAGGACAACGTCTCCTGCGACTCGGCCGCGACCGAGCGCGTGATGATCAACGCCTACCGGTGGGCGCAGGGCTCGGAGACCTACGGCGACGGCAAGATCCACGCCTACCGGCAGATGCTGATCAACCACGAGGTCGGCCACCGCCTCGGCTACGGCCACGTCACCTGCGACAAGGACGGCGACCTCGCGCCGGTCATGCAGCAGCAGACCAAGTTCCTCGACCACGACGGCGTCCACTGCCGCGCCAACGCCTGGCCGTACCCCGGGAGTTGACAGGCGCCCCACAGGGTGTGGCGCGGCTCGCGTTGACATGCTCGGAAAGTTCGTTCATATTTCTGGGCATGTCGCCCCGTCACGTCTCCGTTCGCGCCGCCATCGAGCTGGCGCTCATCGGCGTGACCCCGCTCTGCGTGGCCGACATTCACTGTTGCTGACGCCCGCCCCCGGCGCGCGTCGCTCACTCTCCCCGTGACCCGGTCACGGCTTTCCCGACGACTCGGCGCCGGGTAGACGTCTGTCTTCTTCCGTCTCACCCTTCGTCTATTCGTCTCGCGATACGAGAACCTCGTGGTCCGGGACGCCTTCCGAGAGGTCGTCTTTCCGATGCGCCAACCGTCCGTCACAGCGCGCCGCGTGGCCGCGGCATCCGTCAGCCTGGTCCTGGCAGCGGGTGCCACCGCCTGCGGGCCGGAGGACAACGATGCCAAGGCAGCCGGCGGCGACTCCACGCCCCACAAGGGCGGCACCCTCACGGTCCTGAACGCCAACCCCCAGCAGGACTTCGACCCGGCCCGCCTCTACACCTCCGGCGGCGGCAACGTCCCGTCCCTGGTCTTCCGCACCCTCACCACCCGCAACCGCGAGGACGGCGCCGCCGGCGCGAAGGTCGTCCCCGACCTCGCCACCGACACCGGGCGCCCCAACAAGGACGCGACCGTGTGGACGTACACCCTGAAGAAGGGCCTGACGTACGAGGACGGCACGCCGATCACCTCGGCCGACATCAAGTACGGCATCGAGCGCTCCTTCGCCCCCGAGCTGTCGGGCGGCGCTCCCTACCTGCGCGACTGGCTGGTCGGGGCCGCCGACTACCAGGGCCCGTACAAGGACAAGAAGGGCCTCGACGCGATCGAGACGCCGGACGAGCGGACCATCGTCTTCCATCTGAACAAGCCCGAGGGCGAGTTCCCCTACCTGGCCACGCAGACGCAGTTCACGCCCGTCCCGAAGAGCAAGGACACCGGCACCAAGTACGAGGAGCACCCGGTCTCCTCCGGGCCGTACAAGGTCGTGCGCAACGACAACGACGGTGAGCGGCTGGTCCTGGAGCGCAACCCGCACTGGTCCGCCGTGACCGACGCCGAGCGCAAGGCCTACCCGGACAAGATCGACGTGCGGTCCGGGCTCGACTCGTCCGTGATCAACCAGCGGCTGTCCGCGTCCCAGGGAGCGGACGCCGCCGCGGTCACCACGGACACCAACCTCGGCCCGGCCGAGCTGGCCAAGGTGACCGGCGACAAGGACCTCGCCTCCCGCGTCGGCACCGGCCACTTCGGCTACACGAACTACATCGCCTTCAACCCGAAGACCAAGCCGTTCGACAACCCCAAGGTGCGCCAGGCGATCTCGTACGCCATCGACCGGTCGTCCGTGGTCAACGCCGCGGGCGGGTCCGCCCTGGCCGAGCCCGCCACCACCTTCCTGCCCGACCAGAAGTCCTTCGGGTACACGCCCTATGACCACTTCCCGGCGGGCAAGGCCGGCGACGCCGCCAAGGCCAAGGAACTGCTGAAGGAGGCCGGATACGCCAAGGGCCTCACCGTCACGCTGACGCACTCCAACGCCAAGGACTTCGAGACCAGCCCCGAGATCGCCACCGCCATCCAGGACGCGCTCAAGAAGGCCGGCATCACGGTCAAGCTGCAGGGCCTGGAGGAGAACGACTACTCCGACAAGATCCACGACGTGAAGGCCGAGCCCGGCTTCTTCCTCGCCCACTGGGGTGCCGACTGGCCCTCCGGCGGGCCGTTCCTCGCCCCGATCTTCGACGGCCGGCAGATCGTCAAGGACGGCGCCAACTTCAACACGGGCCAGCTGAACGACACGTCGGTCAATGACGAGATCGACGCGATCAACAAGTTGACGGATCTTGACCAGGCCGCCGAGAGGTGGGGTGCACTGGACCAGAAGATCGGGGAGAAGGCACTGACGGTGCCGCTGTTCCACCCCGTCTACAAGCGACTGGTCGGCAAGGACATCAAGAACGTCGTGATCAGCGACTGGACCGGTGTACTGGACATCTCGCAGGTCGCGGTGAAGTGACGCCGTGAGCGAGGCACTTCTCGCCGCCGAGGCGGCCGTGACGGATCCCGCCGTCCCGGCCGCCTCGGGGGCCCGTCAGTTCTGGCGGCGGCTGCGCACGCAGCGAGCCGCCCTAGCAGCGGCCGGAGTCGTGGCGCTGCTCGTCCTGGTCGCGCTCGCCGCGCCGCTGCTCACCGCCGTCGAGGGCCAGGACCCGACCACCTACCACCCCTCCCTCGTGGACTCCGCGCGCGGCGGCGTCCCCGTCGGGCCCCTCGGCGGAGCGAGCGCCGACCACTGGTTCGGCGTCGAGCCCCAGACCGGCCGCGACCTCTTCGCACGGCTGGTGTACGGCGCGCGCGTATCGCTGGGCGTCGCCCTGGCCGCGACCGTCGTGCAGGTCGCCATCGGCATCACCCTGGGCGTCGCGGCCGCGCTCGGGAAACGATGGGTCGATCAACTGCTGAGCCGGTTCACCGACGTCATGGTCGCCATGCCGCTCATGATCATGGCGTTGGCGCTGCTCGCGATCGTCCCGGCGAGCTTTCCGCGGCCGGTACTCGTCGCGCTCGTCATCGGCCTGATCGGCTGGGGCAACATCGCCCGGATCGTGCGCGCCCAGACGCTCACCCTCAAGGAACTCGACTACGTAGCGGCAGCCCGGCTCAGCGGCTGGGGCACCTGGAGCATCGCCCGCCGCGAACTCCTGCCCGGAATCGCCGCACCCGTCATCACCTACGCCGCACTGCTCGTCCCGACGAACATCACCGTCGAGGCCGCGCTGTCCTTCCTAGGCGTGGGCGTGAAGCCGCCGACACCCTCCTGGGGACAGATGCTCACCGCCGCCGACGTCTGGTACCAGGCCGCCCCGCAGTACCTGCTGCTGCCCGCGGGCGCCCTGTTCGTCACGGTGCTCGCCCTCACGGTCCTCGGCGACGGGGTCCGCACCGCCCTCGACCCCCGCGCGGCCTCCCGGCTGCGCGTCGGGACGGGACGCAGGCAGGAGTCCAAGGCGGCCGGGGGAGGCACGGCATGAACGGCTTCACCGGATTCATCCTGCGCCGCGCCGTCGGCGCCGCCGTCACCCTGCTCGCCATCTCGGTGATCGTCTACGTCGTCTTCTACGCCACCCCCGGCAACGTCGCCCAGATCACCTGCGGCCCGCGCTGCTCACCGGAACAGGTGCACCAGGTCGCCCGGCAGCTGAACCTCGACGACCCGTTGTTCGTGCGCTACGGCCACTTCCTCCAGGGGCTCGTCGCCGGCCAGGACTACTCGACCGGCACGTCCGTCCAGCACTGCTCCGCGCCCTGCCTCGGCCTGTCGTACCAGAGCGACCAGCAGGTCACGCAGCTGATCTGGGCGAAGCTCCCGGTCAGTCTGTCCCTGGTGGCCGGCGCGATGGTGCTGTGGCTGATCCTCGGGGTCGGCACCGGCGTGCTCTCCGCCTGGCGG
The DNA here is from genome assembly GCF_021474405.1 of [Streptosporangium] indianense. Taxonomy (GTDB): domain Bacteria; phylum Actinomycetota; class Actinomycetes; order Streptomycetales; family Streptomycetaceae; genus Streptomyces; species Streptomyces indiaensis. Next base: position 2,336 of record NZ_JAKEIO010000136.1, on the reverse strand, counting down.
CGCGGCCGGTTCTCCGAGCGGGTGCTGACTGGCCTCACCCTCGCCGGCACCGCCACGCCGGTCTTCGTCATCGGCCTGATCCTCATGATCGTCGTCTGCGGGGAACTGCGGCTGCTGCCCTTCCCGCAGTACGTCGCCCTCACCGACGACCCCGAACAGTGGGCGTGGAACCTGCTGCTGCCCTGGCTGTCGCTCGCCCTCATCGAGGCCGCCGCGTTCGCCCGGCTGACCCGGGCCTCGATGCTGGAGACGCTCGCCGACGATCACATCCGCACCTTCCGTGCCTACGGCGTCGGCGAACGGTCGATCGTCGGACGGCACGCACTGCGCGGCGCGTTCGCCCCGGTCATCGCACTGAACGCCAACAACGTCGGATCGGCGATCGGCGGCGCGGTGCTCACCGAGACACTGTTCGGCCTGCCCGGCATCGGACAGGAACTCGTCCATGCCGTCAATGTCGTCGACCTGCCGGTCGTGGTCGGCATGGTCCTGGTCATCGGATTCTTCGTGGTCCTCGCCAACGCCGTCGCGGACGTCCTGTACGCGGTGGCCGACCGACGGGTGGTGCTGACATGAGCCTGGTCGACGTGACCGGCCTCAGTGTGGAGTTCGGCGCGCTGCGTGCCGTCGACGGCCTTTCCTTCAGCCTGGAGGAGGGCGCCGCCCTGGCCCTGGTCGGCGAGTCCGGCTCCGGCAAGTCGACGGTGGCGTCCGCGCTGCTCGGCCTGCACCGCGGCACCGGCGCACGGGTCGAGGGCACGGTCGAGGTGGCCGGCACCGACGTGCAGCGCGCCACCGACGAGGAACTGCGGCGGCTGCGCGGCGGATCGGCCGCCATGGTGTTCCAGGACCCCCTGTCCTCCCTCGACCCGTACTACGCGATCGGCGACCAGATCGCCGAGGTCTACCGCGTGCACGCCCGCGTGTCCCGGCGGGCGGCACGCGCGCGTGCCGTGCAGGTCCTCGACCGGGTGGGCATCCCGGACGCGGCCCGGCGGTCGAGGTCCCGGCCGCACGAGTTCAGCGGCGGCATGCGCCAGCGCGCCCTGATCGCCATGGCACTCGCCTGCGAGCCCCGGCTGCTCATCGCCGACGAGCCGACGACCGCCCTCGACGTGACCATCCAGGCCCAGGTCCTCGATCTGTTGCACACCCTGCGTGAGGAGACCGGCATGGGCCTGCTGCTCGTCACGCACGACGTGGGCGTCGCCGCCGAGAGCGTCGACGAGGTGCTGGTGATGCGGCACGGCCGGACCGTCGAACACGGCCCGGTCGTCGACGTGCTGGGCTCCCCGGCCCAGCCGTACACCCGGGAGCTGCTCGCTGCGGTTCCCCGGCTGGACGCGCCGCACAAGGCCTCGGCGGACCCCGACGAGGTCGTCCTGGAGGCGACCGGCCTGCGACGGGAGTTCGGGCGAGGGAAGGGAGCGTTCACGGCCGTGGACGACGTGTCGCTGACCCTGCGCCGCGGTGAGACCCTCGGGATCGTCGGCGAGAGCGGCAGCGGCAAGACGACCCTCGGGCGCATGCTCGTCGGGCTGCTGGAGCCGACGGCGGGGGCGCTGCGCTTCGAGGGCCGCGCGCACACCGGGGTGAACCCGGCCGTGCAGATGGTCTTCCAGGACCCGGTCTCCTCCCTCAACCCCCGCCGCAGCGTGGGCGAGTCCATCGCCGATCCTCTCCGCGCACGGGGCGAGCGGCACGAAGGGCGCATCCGGGAGCGCGTGGGCGAACTGCTGGAGCGCGTGGGGCTCGAAGCGGCCCACCACGACCGCTACCCCCATGAGTTCAGCGGCGGGCAGCGCCAGCGGGTCGGCATCGCCCGGGCCCTCGCGGCCGACCCGCGGGTCATCGTCTGCGACGAGCCGGTCTCGGCCCTCGACGTCACCACCCAGGCCCATGTGGTCGACCTGCTGGGGGAGCTGCAGCGCGAACTCGGACTCGCCCTCGTCTTCGTCGCCCATGACCTGGCCGTCGTCCGCCAGGTCAGCGACCGGGTCGCCGTGATGCGGCGCGGCCGGATCGTGGAGGAGGGGCCCGTCGGCGAGGTGTACGAGTCGCCGCGCGACCCCTACACCAGGCAGCTGCTCGCCGCCGTGCCCGCGCTCGATCCGCAGGCCGCCGCGCGACGCCGGGCACAGCGACGGGAGTTGGCCGCCGCGTGACGATCTGTGTCCGCTTGATCTCCTAGCGCGACAGAACGCGACCCGCACGGGAAAGTTACGACCGTTCACCCCTTCTGGTGGTGGGCGCGGCGAACCCGCCGCCGTCACCCACCCCGGGCGCCAACCATCTTCCCCCGGCGGGCCGCCCGGGCCCCCGGGGGGCCCCAAAGG
>NZ_JAKEIO010000135.1 GCF_021474405.1 [Streptosporangium] indianense | reverse complement strand
GGGCCCCAGCCCCCCCCCGCGCTTGTATCGTGCCCCCCCCCCCCCCGTGTGGGGGGGGCCCCCCCCACCCCCCCCCCCCCCACCACCGCCTTGTCCGCATACGTTCGTCCCGCTGCGAGCCGCCGGGCAACGGCGGCTCCCCATACGGGAGATCGGGGGTGCACTCGTGCGCATCGGACTGCTTACGGAGGGTGGGTATCCGTATGTGAGCGGTGACGCCAGGCTCTGGTGCGACCGGCTGGTGCGCGGGCTCGCCCAGCACGAGTTCGACGTCTACGCGCTCAGCCGCAGCGAGCACCAGGAGGACGAGGGCTGGGTCCCACTGTCGCCGAACGTCCGCAGGGTGCGCACCGCGCCCCTGTGGATGGCCGAGGACGACGAGGTGGCGCTCGGGCGCCGTGCGCGCCGGCGGTTCACCGAGTACTTCGCGGAGCTGGCCGCCGTGCTGTGCGGAGTCGACGAGGGCGCGTCAGGAGCCGTCAGGAGTCTCTCCGAGGGTGCGCCGACCTCTGAGGCGGACCGTTTCGCCACCGCTCTGTACGGGCTCGCCGAACTCGCCCGAGAGGAAGGGGGGCTGGCGGGAGCCCTCCGGTCGGAGGCCGCCGTACGCACCCTGGAGCGCGCCTGCCGCGCGCCCGGCGCCCATCGCGCGGCGCGCGAGGCGCGCGTACCGGACCTGCTCGCCGTCGCCGCACACCTGGAACGCGCCCTGCGCCCCCTCTCCCTCGACTGGTACGAGGACGACGGGCTCGGCGCGGTCGACCTCTGCCACGCCGCGTCCGGCGGCGCGGCGGCCCTGCCCGGCCTGCTCGCCCGGCACTTCACCGGCGTCCCCCTGATGGTGACCGAGTACGGCGTGCGCCTGCGGACGCACTACCTCACCGCTCCCGATGCCCCACCCGCCGTACGGTCCTTGGTGGCCGCCTTCGAAGGCCGGCTGGCGACTGAGGCCTACACGCGGGCCGAGTTCGTCACCGCCGGCAACAGCCACACCCGCCGCTGGCAGGAGCGCTGCGGCGCCGACCGCGCCAAGCTCCGCACGGTCCACCCTGGCATGGACGCCCGGCCCTTCGCCGCCGTGGGCGAGTCGCCGGACTGCGCGGACCCGGACACGCTTGTCTGGGTCGGCCGCGTCGAGCCCGCCAAGGACCTGGTCTCGCTGCTGCACGCCTTCGCGGAGGTGCGCAAGCGGGAGCCGAGGACCCGCCTGCGCATCGTGGGTGCCCCCGCCGGTCCCGAGGGCGCGGCCTACCTCGATCACTGCAGGACCCTGGCCGCCCAGCTCTTCCCCGACGAGGCCGACAGCCCGCACCTCGCCGGTGACAATCCGGTGTCCTTCGAGGAGATCGGCGGCCCCGAACTCCCGGGCGTCGCCGACGCCTACGCCTCGGGTGCCGTGACCGTGCTGTCCAGCGTGGTCGAGGGCTTCCCCGCCGGTCTCGTCGAGGCGATGCTCTGCGGGCGCGCGACGGTGTCCACGGACGTCGGCGCGGTCGTGGAGATCATCGGCGGCACAGGGCTCGTCGTACCACCGCGCAATCCGCAGGCGCTCGCGCAGGCGTGCGTGGCGCTGCTGCGCGACCCGCAGCGCCGTGCGCGCCTGGGCGCCGCCGCCCGTGCCCGCGCGCTCGAACTGTTCACGGTCGAGCAGAACATCGAGGCATTTCACGGCATTTACCTGGAGATCGTCTCGCACGCGCCCGTCCGCCGTGTACTCCTCGACGGAGCGGGGGCGCCGCTGCCGTTCGCGGTTCCCGCCGAGGCCCACGTACCCGTCCGCTGGACCGCCGCATCACCCCGCCTCGCCGCCCACGGCGGCCCCGGCTGGGCGGCGGACGGGCCCGTGCGCGCCACCAGCCCTGTCCCCACCCCGGAGGGTGCGTGATGAGCGACTTGGAGGAACTGGACCCGACCGCACCGGAGGCGGTCGCGGCCGGCAAGGCGGCAGTGCCCGCCGCCGAGGACAACGGGCCCGCGAGCCGGGGGACGGCCGCCGAGCGCAAGGCGTCCCCCACGCGCCGGGGTGCCGGCGACCCGGTCAAGGCACTGATGCACCGTCACCGTGAGCTCTGCGAGCGCGCGGTGGACCCCTTGGAGATCGCCGCGGGTCTGGAGGCACACGGCATCACCGACCGGACCGCAGCCCGCTTCCGCCACCGCGACGTCTTCTCCCTCGCCGAGGAGATGTACGCACGGGTCTCACGGGACGGCGACACGCCGCTGCCCACACCGCCCGCCCCGCCCCGGGTGCGTGCCGACTGGGTCCTCCTGACCCTCCTGCCCGGTGCGCTGTGCGCAGCCGCCGTGGCCGCGCTGCAGCTCACCCGGGGGCAGCCGCGCCTGTTCGCGGGTGTGGCCGGCGCCCTCGCCGTGACCCTGGCTCTCCGCGCGGCCCTGCGCCGGGGCCCCTTGAGCAGGACCGGCCCGGACCGGCCCGGGCCGCGGCCCGGTGCAGCCTCCGGCAGGACCACCCCATGGATCCTGTGGCTCGTCGGCTACGCCCTCCTGGGGGACGGCCTGCTTCGCAGCGCCCTCGCCGGAGGCCCCGACGCCCTGCCCACCGGCACGCCCGGCGACCCCTGGCCCCTCACCGCCACGCCGGTCCTGGCCCTCGCCCTGGCCTGCGCGCCCGCCGCCTGGACCGCGCACCTCCTCACCGTGCGCGCCCGCCGCAGACTCGCCTCCAGCCGCGGCCTGGAGGACTTCGCCGCCGCGGCACGCCCTCTGCTGCTCGCCACGTTCGCCCTGTTCCTGGGTGCCCTGACGGGTCTGCTCACCCTCTGCTCGGCAGTCCGCGGTGAGTCCGCCGCCTACGCCCAGGCCCTCGCCCTGGGCGCCCTCCTGTTCCTGGCCCGCCTCCTCACCACGCACGGCTTCACCTATGCCCCCGCGGTGGTCCTCGGCGCGACGGCCACGGCCGAGGCGGTCGCTCTCGCCTCGGTCTTCGCCTCCCGCCTCCCCGGCCTCGGCTTCCTGGCCACCCCCGTCGAAACGCTCGTCACCACCTGGGGCGCCGGCAGTGTCCCCGCCCTCGCCTGCACAGCCGCGGCCCTGGCCCTCCTGGTCCACACGGTCCGCAAGCTCACCCGGGCCTCGGCGCACGCACCCACGGAGCCCGCCGTGTGACCACCACCGACCTCGGCCCCACGGCCACAGACGGCCCCCGTCCCTTACCTGCCTTCCTCCCTACGTTTTTTCCCGAGGAGAACCCGCATGATCACCCACCCAGGAACCCCGGCGACCCCGGGAGCCACGCGATGAGAGTCCTGCTGATCGGAGCCAACGGCTACATCGGGCGCTTCGTCGCCGACCGCCTGCTCGCCGACCCGGCGGTGCAGCTCACCGCCCTCGGCCGCGGTGACGACGCCGACGTCCGCTTCGACCTCGCCTCGGGCAGCCCCGGCGCCCTCACCCGCTTCCTCGACGCCGTCCACCCGGGTGTCGTCGTCAACTGCGCCGGCGCCACCCGCGGCGGGGCCCGCGAGCTCACCCGCCACAACACCGTGGCCGTCGCCACCGTCTGCGAGGCCCTGCGCCGCAGCGGCTGCGGCGCCCGGCTGGTGCAGATCGGCTGCAGCGCGGAGTACGGCCCGAGCCAGCCCGGCTCCTCCACCGCCGAGGACGCGGTGCCCCGGCCCGGCGGCCCGTACGGCGTCAGCAAACTCGCCGCCACCGAACTGGTCCTCGGCTCCGGTCTGGACGCCGTCGTCCTGCGCGTCTTCTCACCGGCCGGACCCGGCACCCCCGCCGGTTCCCCGCTGGGCCGCCTCGCCGAGGCCATGCGCCGCGCCATGCAGTCCGGTGACGGCGAGCTGAAACTCGGCGGCCTCGGCGCCCAGCGCGACTTCGTCGACGTCCGCGACGTCGCCCGCGCCGTCCACGCCGCCTCGCTCTCCGCCGCGCAAGGCGTCATCAACATCGGCTCCGGCCGCGCCGTGCGCCTGCGGGACGCCGCCGCGGTCCTCGCCCGCGTCGCCGGATACGGCGGCGCCCTCCACGAACTCGACGGTCCGCCCGGCGCCCTGCGCCCGGCCATCGGCCATCCACGCCCCGACCCGGACCACGCGCCCCCCGTCGCGTACCCGTACCCGGACGGCTGCGGCAGCTGGCAGCAGGCCGACGTGCGCACCGCACGCGACCGGCTCGGCTGGCGTCCCCGGATCGGACTGGAGGAGTCCCTCGCCGACATCTGGATGGAGGCGGCATGCCGTATCTGACCCGATCCCGGCGGCACACCGCGGGCACGGATGTCCGCCCCGGCGTCGGAGTCCCGGGCTACGCCCACCCTCTCCTCGCCCCCACCGAATGGGGCGAGCTGGCCCGGCCCGGCACCCCGTTGCACTGGGTGGTCCTCAATGTGGACGACGGTCCGGGCACGCGCCCCGACCCGTACTGCCTGGCGGCGGTCGGCCGGCTGCGCAACGCGGGCATCCGTGTCCTCGGCCACCTCGACACCCGCTACGGCACCCGGAACTTCGGTGAGCTGATCTCGGACGCCCACCGGTTCGTCGACTGGTACCAGGTCGACGGCTTCCTCCTGGAGCGCTGCCCCGCCGACCACGCCGGGCTGGCGGGGGTCCGCCGCACGGTCGCCACGCTCCGCGTGATCCGTGACGCTGCCCACATCGTCCTCGGGCACGGCATCCACCCGCATCCCGGCTACGTCGAGCTCGCCGACCAGCTGGTCACCTTCTCCGGGCCCTGGAGCGACTACCGCTGGTCGCAGGTGGCCGAGTGGACCGCGGACCATTCTCCCGAGCGCTTCTGCCACTTCGTCCACGGCGTGCCCAGCCCCCACCTGACCGAGGCACTGCGCATCGCCCGCCGGCAGGGCGCCGCGACGGTATGGATCACCGACCACACGGACCGCGGCGGCCGCACCGACCCCTGGGAGGCCATGCCCGGCTACTGGGACGAATTCGTCTCGCGTATCGGAACAGGTGTCTCGGAATGAAAAAGGGCGTGGCACTGTTACGGGGAGAACAACCGTAGTGATCGACCGACCAACGGAGTCCCCGTGTCGCTGCCACCCCTGGTCGAGCCGGCTTCCGAGCTCACCGTAGACGAGGTCCGCAGGTACTCCCGCCACCTGATCATCCCCGACGTGGGGATGGACGGGCAGAAGCGGCTGAAGAACGCCAAGGTGCTGTGTGTGGGCGCCGGCGGCCTGGGCTCGCCGGCGCTGATGTACCTGGCCGCCGCGGGCGTCGGCACCCTCGGCATCGTGGAGTTCGACGAGGTCGACGAGTCGAACCTGCAGCGCCAGATCATCCACAGCCAGGCCGACATCGGCCGCCCCAAGGCGGAGTCCGCGCGCGACAGCGTCAAGGGCATCAACCCGTACGTGAACGTGATCCTTCACGAGGAGCGGCTCGAGGCCGACAACGTGATGGACATCTTCAGCCAGTACGACCTGATCGTCGACGGCACGGACAACTTCGCGACCCGCTACCTGGTCAACGATGCCTGTGTGCTGCTGAACAAGCCGTACGTGTGGGGCTCGATCTACCGCTTCGACGGCCAGGCGTCCGTCTTCTGGTCCGAGCACGGCCCCTGCTACCGCTGCCTCTACCCGGAGCCCCCGCCCCCCGGCATGGTCCCCTCCTGCGCCGAGGGCGGCGTGCTGGGCGTGCTGTGCGCGTCCATCGGCTCCATCCAGGTCAACGAGGCCATCAAGCTCCTCGCCGGCATCGGCGACCCGCTGGTCGGCCGACTGATGATCTACGACGCCCTGGAGATGCAGTACCGCCAGGTCAAGGTCCGCAAGGACCCGAACTGCGCGGTCTGCGGCGAGAACCCGACCGTCACCGAGCTCATCGACTACGAGGCCTTCTGCGGCGTCGTGTCGGAGGAGGCCCAGGCTGCGGCCGCCGACTCCACGATCACTCCCAAGCAGCTCAAGGAGTGGATCGACGACGGCGAGAGCATCGACATCATCGACGTCCGTGAGCCGAACGAGTACGAGATCGTCTCCATCCCGGGCGCCCGGCTGATCCCGAAGAACGAGTTCCTCATGGGCACCGCCCTGGAGAGCCTCCCGCAGGACAAGAAGATCGTCCTGCACTGCAAGACGGGTGTCCGCAGTGCGGAAGTCCTCGCGGTGCTGAAGTCCGCGGGCTTCTCGGACGCGGTGCACGTCGGCGGTGGCGTGATCGGCTGGGTCAACCAGATCGAGCCGTCCAAGCCGGTGTACTGAGCCGTACCCGGGCTCCCTTGCCGAACGGCGGGGGCTTCCGGCACCACGAGTGCCCGAAGCCCCCGCCGTCGTCATGAGCAGACCTTGCCGTCCTTCGGCACCGAACCGTGCAGCAGGTACCCGTTCACCGTGGAGTCGACGCAGTCGCTCCCGCTGCCGTACGCGCCGTGCCCCTCGCCCCGCCAGGTCAGCATCACCCCGACGCCCCTGCCCAGTTCGTCGGCCATCCTGCGCGCCCCCTCGTACGGGGTGGCAGGGTCGCCGGTGTTGCCGACCACCAGGACCGGCGCCGCGCCGGGGGCGTTCACCTCCGGGGTGTCGTGCTGTCCGGGCACCGGCCAGTCGTGGCACCAGCCGGCCGTGTCCCACCCGAGGAACGCCCCGAAGACCGGGGAGATCTTCTCGAACCGGGGCAGCAGCCGTTTCGTCTCGGCCGCGGTCGGCCGCTGCCTGTCGTCCAGGCACGATATGACCCGCTGTGCATGGGTCGTCGTGCCGTAGCGCCCCGACGGGTCACGCTCGTTGTAGCGGTCGGCGAGGGTCAGCAGCTCGGAGCCGTCGCCCCTTTCGGCCGCGTCGAGGGCGCCGGTCAGCGTCTGCCAGCTGTCCTTGCTGTACAGCGGCAGGATGATGCCGGTGAACGCGAGGGACTGGGTCAGTTTCCGCCCGGGCACGCTCGTGGGAAGGGGGCGGGCGTCGATCCGCCGCAACAGGGCCGCGATCTTCCGCGAGCCCTCCTGAGGGGTCTGACCGGTGGACACGAGGTAGCTGTCCAGTGCCCGCTGGAAGCCCCTGGCCTGGTTCTCGGCGTGGCCCACGGTGTCCGCCCCGGGGTCCACGACCGCGTCCAGTGTCATGCGCCCCACCTTCTTCGGGAACAGGTGCGCGTAGGTGCCGCCCAGCTCGGTGCCGTAGGAGATGCCGAAGTAGTTCATCCTGGGGTCGCCGAGGACCTCCCGGATGCGGTCCATGTCACGGGCCGAGTCGGCGGTCGAGACATGGGCCAGCAGCCTCCCGGCGTCCTTCTGGCAGCCCTTGCCGAAGTCGGCGGCGTCGTCCAGGTACGCCTTCTCCTCGGCGGGGGTGTCCGGGGTGAGGTCCACCGACTCGGCGGCCTGGATCTCCTTGTCGCCCCGGCAGCGCACCCCCTCACTGGCGCCGACGCCGCGCGGGTCCCAGCTCACCAGGTCGTACCGCTCACGGAGGGAGGAGACGGTCGGGGCGTACGACGGCATCATGGACACGCCGGAGGCACCCGGGCCGCCGAAGTTGAACAGCAGCGATCCGATGCGGTCGTCGCCGCGGGCCTTGGCGCGGATCAGTCCCAGGCCGATCGTCTCGCCGTCCGGCTTCGACCAGTCCAGCGGCACCTTCAGCGTCGCGCACTGCCATTCGCCGCTCGGTGCGGGCCCGTCGGCGGTGGCCTTGCAGCGCCCCCAGGACAGCCCGCTCCTGTCGTCGTCGGACGTACCGCCGCCGCAGCCCGCGGCCAGCAGGGCCGAGACGGCCGCCAGAGCGGTCCACCGAACCAAGCGTGTCATCGCCCATCCCCCCTCGCAGGCCGTCCGCTCCGTGCCGCGGATGGCGGTCAGGCCATGGTAGGCAGATCCCGCTTCGGCCGTTCCGGCCTGTGGATAACCCTTTGACCTGCGAGTTTCCCGGAAGGGTTGGAAGTGTCAGGTGCAGACGGTCCCCGTGGGCGGCACCTTCCCGTCCAGCAGATAACCGTTCACCGCGTCCTGCACGCACCGGTTCTTGCTGTCGTAGGCGCCATGGCCCTGCCCCCGGTAGGTGAGCTCGACGCCGACGCCCTTGCCCAGCGCGTTGACCATCGCCCTCGCGCCCTCGTACGGCGTGGCCGGGTCACCGGTGTTGCCGACGACCAGGATGGGCGCCGAGCCCGGAGCGCTGACGTCCGGGTGGTCGGCCGCGCCCGCCACGGCCCAGTCGGTGCAGCCGATCATGCTCCAGGCCAGGGAGTCGCCGAACAGGGGTGAGGCGGCCCGGAACTCCGGCAGCCGCCGCTCGACATAGGCGGCGTCGTAGCGCGGTTTGGCGTCGGCGCAACTGATGGCGGTGAAGGCGGCGGTCGAGTTGTCGTACTCGCCGTTCTCGCTGCGTCCGTTCATCGAGTCGGACAGCAGCATCAAGGTGCTGCCGTCGCCGTCGTAGGCCTCTTCCAGGCCGTCGGTGAGGAACTCCCAGAAGTCCTGCGAGTACAGGGCCTGCAAGATGCCGCTGGTCGCCGCGGTCTGGGTCAGCTGGCGCGGGAAGATGCCCGGGATCGGTGTGCGGTCGAGGTCGCTGAGCAGCCGGGCGATGCGGTCCTTCACGTCCTGCGCGCTGTCGCCGATCGGGCACTCCTCGGTCTTCGACACACAGTCCTCGGCGAAGTTGTCGAGCGCGAGCTGGAAGCCCTTGGTCTGCCCCAGCGAGCTCTGCTCGGGGTCCTGAGTGGGGTTGACGACGGCGTCGAACACGGCACGGCCGACCCGCTTGGGGAACAGGTGGGCGTAGACGCCGCCCAGCTCGGTGCCGTAGGAGATGCCGAAGTAGTGCAGCTTGTCGTCGCCGAGGACCTGGCGCATCAGGTCCAGGTCGCGGGCCGCGTCGGTGGTGCGCACGTGCGGGAGGACCTTTTCCGAGTTCTGCTCGCAGGCGTCGTTGAACTCCTTGGTGCTGTCCAGCAGCTGGGTGCGCTCCGCGGCGTCGTCGGGGGTGCCGTCCTGCTGGAAGTACGCGTCGAGCTGCTGGTCGTTCTCGCAGATCACGGGGTCGCTGCGGCCGACGCCGCGCGGGTCGAAGCTGACCAGGTCGTAGCGGGTGCGCAGCTTCTCGTAGTCCTTGGCGAAGGCGGGCAGCGTGGCGACGCCCGAGCCGCCGGGGCCGCCGAAGTTGAAGACGAGCGAGCCGATGCGTTCGTTCCCGGTGCCGGTGGTCCTGACCCTGATCAGTTCGAGGCCGATGGTGTCGCCCTTGGGGTCGCTCCAGTCGAGCGGGGCCTTCATCGTGGCGCACTGCCACTCACCGTCGTCCGGCAGGGGAGTGGGCGCCGGGCCGCCGCCCTGGGCCTCGTCCGGGGCCGGGCAGGCCTTCCAGCTCAGCTCCTGCCGGGTGACGTCCTCGTCCTTGGCGTCGTCGCCGCAGCCCGCCAGCACGGTGGACAGCAACACGGCGGAGGCGGTCAGGGCGGCGGCGCGCAGCCGGAGGAGGGTTGGCATGGTTCCATCCTGCGGCGGCCCAGGACCGGGCGCGCGGGGCGCGTGCCGTACGAGGGAGGAGGGTTCAGTGAGGCGTGAGAGCCGCCTGACCGCCGACCGAAGGGGTGCTGACCGGTGCCCTCCGGGCGGGTCAGAGGGCCTGCTTGCGGGTGAGGTGATTGAAGGCGAGCCAGCCCGGCAGGACGGGCAGCCACAGCGTCAGGAGGCGGAACAGCAGGACGGCCGGTGCCGCGACTTCCTTCGGAAGACCGACGGCGATCAGACCGACCGTCAGGGTCGCCTCGACCGCGCCCACACCGCCGGGCGTCGGCGCCGCGGACCCGAGGGCGTTGCCCGCGAGGAAGACGACGGCGACGCTGGCGATGCTGATCGAGGTGGAGTCGTCGCCGAACGCGCGGATCGACGCGTCCAGGCACATCACGAAGCAGGCGGTCAGCAGCAGCATGCCGCCGATGCCGGTGACCAGCTTCTGCGGCCGCTGGAGCACGTCCAGCATGCGCGGCACGACACCCGCGAACAGGGACCGCACGCGCGTGGAGACGAACTTCCGCAGGAACGGCACCGACGTCACCACGAGCACCAGCACCGCCACGGTCAGCAGGCCGGCGATGACCGTCCGGGAGGGTGACAGCGAGGGCGTCTTCTCGGTACCGGTCAGATAGCCGAAGGACAGCAGCATCAGGATGTGGCAGCCGAGCCCGAAAAGCTGCGACGCGCCGACACTCGCCACCGCGAGCCCCGGCCGTACTCCCGCGCGCTGCAGGAAGCGGGTGTTCAGCGCGACACCGCCCACCGCCGCCGGGGCGACGATCTTCACGAACGACCCGGCGACCTGCGCCGCCACCGTCCGCACGAACGGAACCCGCTCGGGCACGAACCCCAGCAGGGCCATCGCCGCCGCGACGTAGCTGCACATCGAGAACAGCACGGCCGCGGCCACCCAGCCCCATTCGGCGTTCGCGATGAGCGGCCCGAACTCGATGTGGGTGAGCTGCGTCAGCAGGAAGTACGCGCCGATCGCGCCGGCAATGAAACTGATCAGCGTGCGCGGACGCACCCGCTCCAGCCGGGCCGGCTCGACGGGTGCCTGCGGCCTGATCCGCAGCACCGCGTGCCGGATCTGCGTGAGCAGGTCCTCCTCGCGCGCCTCCTCCAGCGCCTCGTCGATCGCCCGCTTCTCGGCCCGCTGCTCCGCCCGTACGGTCTTCTTGTCGGGCTTCTCCAGGACGGGCGCGGACTCCTCCGCGTGCTCCTCCATGCGGGCCTGCTTGGCCTGCCGTGAGGCCTCCAGCACCGCGTCGCGTTCGCGCTGTGCCCGCTCCCTGCCCAGTCTGCGCAGCGTCGCGCGCGTGGAGCGGCTGAGCGCGATGGGCTGGAGCATCGGCAGACAGTCCGCCACCGCGTCGGGCCCGAGCACGCCCACCGCCGAGGTCACCGCCCGCTCGGCGCCCACCCGGAGGCCGAGCGTCACCAGCAGCTGGGAGGTGTCCATGCGCAGCAGCAGATCACCGGCCGCGATCTCGCCGACGCGCAGGTCGGTGAGGATCACCTTGCCGGAACGATCCACCAGGATGGCGTCGCCCACCAGCCTGCGATGCGCGATGCGCCGCGACTGCAGCGCCTTCACCTGGTGCCAGGTGTCGCGCAGCAGGTCGTCGGTGATCTCCTCGTCCGGCAGCGAGTCGAGGGTGCGTCCGCCGCTGTGCTCGTAGACGAGCATCACCGCGTCGGGGCCGAGCTCGGAGGTGGCGATCAGCTTGGGCGCGTTGGCGCCGGCCGCGATCGCCGCGTACGCCAGCAGCGCCTCCTGCTCCAGGGCCTGCCGCAGCGACTGGAGGCTGCTGCGGGTGGCGAAGCCGCGCAGGGTGAGGTTGCGCCAGGCACGGTAGAAGAACCCCTGCGCCTGCTGCTCACGGTCGACGACCGTCACGTCGAGGGGCGGGCCGTCCTCCAGGGTGACGAAGTAGCGGCGGCCCCGGTCCCCGGTGTCCGGGTTGTCCGAGGTGTCCTCGCGGGAGGCGCTGACCGGGCGGAAGCCGACGGTCCGCAGGCCGGCCATCAGGGTCTGCCCGGTGGGCCGGACGTTGGGCGAGCCGACCGCGTACAGCGTGCCGTAGGCCACGGTCCAGCCGATCAGCACGGTCAGGATGATCGAGAACGGCGTCGTGTACCCGGTGACGAGCATCGAGAAGGCGTCGAGGAGCAGCACGACCCACAGCACCGCGCGCCATCGCGGTCTGCGGGACATGCCGACGGCCGTCATGTAGGCGATGACCGGGGCCAGGTACCCGTGCACGGGATCGGTCAGCGCGTGGACGTCGCCGGGGGAGGGCTGGGTCAGCGCCTCCTGGATCGAGTCGGGCGCGGCACGGGCCACCCACAGGTCCGTGGCGAGTGTCACACCGTGGGCGAGGACCGCGGCGAGCACGCCGTCGGCGATCCGGAGCCCGTCCCGTTTGATCAGACGCTCGATGGCGAAGGCGACCGGCACCAGCAGGATCGCGATGCTGGAGGCCAGCCCCGCGATCTTGATCAGCAGGTCGGGTGCCTGCCCGGTGCCCTTGTTGATGTCCTGCTCGAGGCCCGAGGTGGTGCCGTGCGCGAACGCGGCGATCCCGATCAGGACCACGACGGCGAGCACGCCCACCAGCAGGCGCATCAGGTCGGAGGGACGGTGCACGCGCGCGGGGAGCAGCGGTTCGTCGCCCTCCACCTCGTCGATGTGCGCGAACTCCGGCTCCCCGGCGGGTGCACGGGTCTTCTTCGCGGCCGTCCTGGGACGGTCCTCCGGAGTACCCGGGCGCGACGCAGCGTCAGGGGTGCCCTCCGTGTCCTCGGGGTGCGCGCCCTGCTGCTTCATCGTCTCTTCTTGGTCTCGTATCACCGGTCACCGCCCGCACGATGGTGGCATGCCGCACCGGCACACGGGGCATTCAGGGTGCACATGCGGGGGCGGACAGTCTGCCCGACGGACTCCTGCCGCGCGCGGGAAACGCCCGGGAGCGCGCCCGGCCCGTTGTCGGTGGGGTGGGGCAGGATGGGACGGATGAGTGAGCAGAGGAGCCCTGAGGGGGGCCGGCACGAGGACGAGCCCGCGCAAGTGCTGCCCGAGTACGCCGAGCGGGTCCTCGACGTCGCCGACCTGATCCCGCCGGGCCGCGTCATGACCTACGGGGATGTCGCCGAGTGGCTGGAGCAGGGCGGTCCGCGCCAGGTCGGCCGGGTGATGGCGCTGTACGGGGGAGCCGCTCCGTGGTGGCGGGTCGTCCGCGCGGACGGCGTCCTGCTGCCGGGCCACGAACAGCGGGCGCTCGGCCACTACCGGGCGGAGGGCACGCCCCTGAAGACGGCGAGCCGCGCCGCCGAGGGCCACCTGCCGCGCATCGACATGAGACGGGCGCGGTGGGACGGCGGTGATCGCGCGGGGGGTCACACCTGACAGCTTCCGCCATCTCACGGCCTCCCGTGTGACCGGTGATCCGTACGGGGGAATCGAGGCACACCGGGGCCATGACGTACGTTCGTGAGGCGAGGGGCATGCGTGCCGCGAGCGTCGCGAGGGGGCGACGAGAAGAAGGGGAAGCCCTGCTTCCGCCTCACTCGGCGGCGTAGCGTCGGCTGCGCGCGCTCCCGTCACCCCGCGGTCACCGCCCGCCACGCGCGGTGGCCCGCCACCCAGCACTTCCACCAGAACCGGCGAACCACGTGAGCTCCTCTTCCTCCACCAGCGGCCTGTCGCACCCCCGGGTGCGGCGGGGGAACAGTGGCGCCTACCGACTGGTACGTACCCCTCCCGCTCGGCTGGACCCCCCTCTTCTGGACGCCGCGCAGCGCTCCGTGGTTGACCACACGGCCGGTCCGCTGCTCGTCCTCGCAGGTCCTGGCACCGGCAAGACCACGACGCTGGTCGAGTCCGTGACCGAGCGGATCGCCCGCGGCGGGGACCCCGAGCGCGTCCTGGTGCTCACGTTCAGCCGCCGGGCCGCCGTCGAACTGCGGGACCGCATGGCCCGGCGGACTGGGGCGGCCCGGGCACCCCGGGCGACCACCTTCCACTCGTTCTGCTACGCCCTGGTCCGCGCCCACCAGGACAGCGACCTGTTCGTGGAACCCCTGCGGCTGCTGTCCGGCCCCGAGCAGGACGTCTCCGTGCGGGAGCTGCTGGCGGGGCAGATCGATCTGGAACGGCTCGGGCTCGCGCACGTGCGCTGGCCCGACGAGCTGCGCGCCTGCCTGACCACCCGCGGCTTCGCCGACGAGGTCCGTGCGGTCCTGGCCCGCAGCCGTGAGCTGGGCCTCGGCCCCGACGCCCTGGACGCCTTCGCCCATCGCACGGGACGGCCCGACTGGCGCGCCGCGGCCGCCTTCCTCGCCGAGTACCTCGACGTGCTCGACCTCCACGGCGTGATCGACTACGCGGAACTCGTCCACCGCGCGGTGCTCCTCGCCCGCCGCCCCGAGGTCGCCGCCTGGCTCGCCGCCCGGTACGACGCCGTCTACGTCGACGAGTACCAGGACACGGACCCCGCCCAGGTGCGGCTGCTGGAGGCCCTGGCCGGCGGCGGGCGCACACTCGTGGCCTTCGGCGACCCCGACCAGTCGATCTACGCGTTCCGCGGCGCCGACGTGAACGGCATCCTGGACTTCCCGCACGCCTTCCCGCGCGCGGACGGCCGCCCCGCCCCCGTCGCGGTGCTGCGTACGTCCCGCCGCTCCGGCGCCGGCCTGCTCGCCGCCACCCGGCTGCTCACCCAGCGCATGCCGCTGACCCGCCTGCCCGCCGAGAAGGTCCGCGCCCACCGCGAACTCGCCCCCGTGCGGGACGGCGGCCGCGTCGAGGCGTACACCTACCCGACGTCCGGGACGGAGCTGGACAACATCGCCGACATCCTCCGCAGGGCCCACCTGGAGGACGGCGTCCCGTGGCGCGACATGGCCGTCCTGGTGCGCGCCGGGTCCCGCACCATCCCGACGCTCCGCCGCTCCCTGTCGGCGGCGGGCGTCCCTGTGGACGTCGACGGTGACGATCTGCCCCTGCGGCACGAACCGGCGGTGGCACCGCTGCTGACGGCGTTGCGGGCGGTGGCCGAGGCGGAGGCGGGGTTCTCCTCCGAGACTCAGGAGGCCGAGGCTCAGGAGGCGGACCTTCAGGAGGCCGAGGCCGGTGAGGGCCCCCGCGACGAGTCCCTCCGGCCGCCGGACGAGTCCTCCGAGGGTGCTCAAGCCGCGCACCCCCACGGCAGCACCTGCTGGCTCGACACCGAAACCGCCCTCACCCTCCTGACGTCCCCCCTCGCGAGCATGGACGCCGCCGACCTGCGCCGCCTCGGCCGCGCCCTGCGCGACGAGGAGCGCGCGGCCGGCAACCCCCTGCCGCCGCCCTCCGACGTACTGCTCGCACAGGCACTCGCCGAGCCGGAGCGGCTCGCCGTGCACGACCCCACGTACGCGCGCGGCGCCCAGCGCCTCGGCGCGCTGCTGCGCAAGGCCCGCGAGCGCCTGGCCGGCGGCGGTACGGCCGAAGAGGCGCTGTGGGACCTGTGGGACGGCACGCCCTGGCCCGCGCGGCTGGAGCGGGCCGCCCGCCGCGGCGGCGCCGCCGGGCGCAACGCGGACCGCGACCTGGACGCCGTGTGCGCCCTGTTCGCCACCGCGGCCCGCGCCGAGGAACGCACCGGCGGCCGGGGCACCCTGAACTTCCTGGCGGAGATCGACGCCGAGGACATCGCCGCCGACACCCTCACGCGCCGTGCCGTACGCCCTGACGCCGTCCGCCTGATGACCGCGCACCGCTCCAAGGGCCTGGAATGGCGCCTGGTGGTCGTCGCGGGCGTCCAGGAGGGCCTGTGGCCAGACCTGCGCCGCCGCGGCTCCCTCCTGGAGGCCGACCGCATCGGCCGCGACGGACTCGCCGAACCCCTCACCCCCGGCGCACTGCTCGCCGAGGAGCGCCGCCTGTTCTACGTGGCCGCCACGCGCGCGCGTGAACGCCTCGTGGTCACCGCGGTCAAGGCCCCCGCCGACGACGGCGACCAGCCCTCCCGCTTCCTGACCGAGCTCGGCGTCGAACCCAGGGACGTCACGGGCCGCCCGCGCCGCCCGCTGTCCGTCGCGGCGCTCGTCGCCGAACTGCGCGCCACCACCGTCGACCCGCGCGTCTCCGAAGCACTCCGGGAGGCCGCCGCGCACCGCCTGGCCCGGCTCGCCGCCCTCGCCGACGAGGACGGCCGCCCCCTGGTGCCGTCCGCGCACCCCTACCGCTGGTGGGGCATGTTCGAGCCGACCGAGTCCAAGGTGCCGCTGCGCGACCGCGACCAGCCCGTCGTGCTCTCCGGCAGCGCCCTCGACCAACTGGCCAACACCTGCGCCCTGCAGTGGTTCCTCGGACGGGAGGTGAAGGCCGACGCGCCCGCCACCGCCGCCCAGGGCTTCGGCAACGTGGTGCACGTCCTCGCCGACGAGGTCGCCTCCGGGCACACCCCGGCCGACCTCACCGTCCTCATGGAACGCCTCGACTCCGTGTGGAACGCGCTGGCCTTCGACGCGCCGTGGAAGTCGGCCCAGGAGAAGGACAACGCGCGCGTGGCGCTCGAACGGTTCCTGCAGTGGCACGTCATGAACCGCACCGGACGCACCCCCGTGGCCAGCGAGCACGACTTCGACGTCACCCTCGAAGCGGGCGACTACCAGGTGCGCATCCGCGGGCAGATGGACCGGGTCGAGGCGGACGGCGACGGCCGTGCCTACGTGGTGGACTTCAAGACCGGCAAACAGGCGCCCAGTTCCAAAGAGGTGGAGCGCCACCCGCAGCTCGCCGTCTACCAGCTGGCCGTCCGCGAGGGGGCCGTCGACGACGCCTTCGACGGTGTACGTCCCGAGCCCGGCGGCGCCGAACTCGTCCACCTCCGGCAGGGCGCGGCCAAGCGGGACGGCGGCGACAGCCTGCCCAAGGTGCAGGCACAGGAGCCGCTGGACGGGGAGTGGGTCGGCGACCTGCTCGCCACCGCCGCCGGCAAGGTCCTCGACGAGCGCTTCACCCCGACCGCCGGGCAGCACTGCACGCACTGCGCGTTCCGGGCCTCGTGCAGCGCGCGCCAAGAGGGGCGTCACGTCGTCGAGTGAGCTATCGCACCACCTGTGCTGACCTGCGCTTCCGCTGTCCCGGAGGTCGGTTCGGTCACCCACTGTCAGTGGCCGCCGCTAGCCTTTCGATGTGCCCGCCCGTATCACCGATCCCGAACAGCTCAAGGAGCTCCTCGGCATCCCGTTCACCCCGGAGCAGACGGCCTGCATCACCGCGCCGCCCGCCCCGCAGGTGATCGTCGCCGGGGCCGGCTCGGGCAAGACGACGGTGATGGCGGCCCGCGTGGTGTGGCTGGTCGGCACCGGCCAGGTCGCCCCCGAGCAGGTGCTCGGTCTCACCTTCACCAACAAGGCCGCCGCCGAACTCGCCGAGCGCGTCCGCAAGGCGCTCGTCAAGGCCGGCGTCACCGACCCGGACGCCATCGACCCGGACAACCCGCCGGGCGAGCCGGTGATCTCCACGTACCACGCCTTCGCCGGCCGTCTGCTGACCGACCACGGCCTGCGCATCGGTCTCGAGCCCACGTCCCGGCTGCTCGCCGACGCGACCCGCTTCCAGCTCGCCGCGCGCGTCCTGCGCGAGGCCCCCGGGCCCTACCCTGCCCTCACCCGCTCCTTTCCCGACCTGGTCGGCGACCTCCTCGCCCTCGACGCCGAACTCGCCGAGCACCTCGTACGCCCCGAGGCCCTGCGCGCGTACGACGCCGAACTGCTGCTGAGCCTGCGGGGCGCCAAGCTCAGCAACGCCGACCTGCGCAAGGTCCCCGAAGCGGCCGCCGCCCGGCGGGAACTGGCCGAGCTGGTCACCCGCTACCGGGCCGCCAAACGCGAGCGGGACCTGATCGACTTCGGCGACCAGATCGCCCTGTCGGCCCGGCTCGCCGGGATCCCCGAGGTGGGCCGCCTCCTGCGCGACGAGTTCCGGGTGGTCCTGCTCGACGAGTACCAGGACACGTCCGTCGCCCAACGCGTCCTCCTGGCAGGCCTCTTCGGCGAGGGCACCGGCCACCCGGTCACCGCCGTCGGCGACCCCTGCCAGGCGATCTACGGCTGGCGCGGCGCCTCCGTCGCCAACCTCGACGACTTCCCCGAGCACTTCGCCCACACCGACGGCCGCCCCGCGACCCGCCAGGCGCTCAGCGAGAACCGCCGCAGCGGCGGCCGCCTCCTCGACCTGGCCAACGGCCTCGCGGAACCCCTGCGCGCACTGCACGCGGGCGTGGAAGCCCTCCGGCCCGCCCCCGGCGCCGAACGCGACGGCACGGTCCGCTGCGCATTGCTGCCCACCCACGCCGAGGAGATCGACTGGGCCGCCGATTCCGTCGCCCACCTCGTGCGGACCGGGACGGCACCGGGCGAGATCGCCGTCCTGTGCCGCACGGCGACCGACTTCGCGGAGATCCAGGGCGCCCTGGTCGCCCGGGACGTCCCGGTCGAGGTCGTCGGCCTGTCCGGGCTGCTGCACCTGCCCGAGATCGCCGACCTCGTCGCCGTCTGCGAGGTCCTCCAGGACCCCGGCGCCAACGCCTCCCTGGTGCGCCTGCTCACCGGCCCCCGCTGGCGCATCGGCCCGCGCGACCTCGCCCTGCTGGGGCGGCGCGCGCGGTTCCTCGTCGCCCACGCGCGGGTGGGCGACGACGACGATCAGGACCGCCGTCTCGCCGAGGCCGTCGAAGGGGTCGACCCGTCCGAGGTGATCTCCCTCGCCGACGCCCTCGACACGTTCCTGGAGACCCCGCTGGACGGCCGCGGGGACGACGACGGACTGCCGTTCTCGCCCGACGCGCGCGTGCGCTTCGCCCGGCTGGCCACCGAACTGCGCGAGCTGCGCCGCTCCCTGTCCGACCCGCTGATGGACGTCCTGCACCGCGTCCTCGCCGTCACCGGCCTGGAAGTGGAACTGTCGGCATCCCCGCACGCCCTGGCCGCCCGCCGCCGCGAGACCCTGTCCAACTTCCTCGACGTCGCCGCCTCCTTCGCCGCCGGCGACAACGAGGCGACCCTGCTCGCCTTCCTCGGCTTCCTGCGCACCGCCGCCCAGTACGAGAAGGGGCTCGACAACGCCCTGCCCGGCGGCGAGAACACCGTCAAGGTGCTCACCGCGCACAAGTCCAAGGGCCTGGAGTGGGACGTGGTGGTCGTCCCCGGCCTGGTCACCGGCACCTTCCCCAGCAGCCAGGGCCGTGAGAAGTGGACCTCCCAGGGCAAGGTCCTGCCGCACGGGCTGCGCGGCGACACCGACACCCTGCCCGACGTGGCCTCCTGGGACGCCAAGGGACTGAAGGCCTTCCACGAGGCCATGAAGGACCACCAGCACACCGAGGAACTCCGCCTCGGATACGTCACCTTCACCCGCCCCCGCTCCCTCCTCCTGGGATCCGGCCACTGGTGGGGTCCGACCCAGAAGAAGCGCCGTGGGCCGTCCGACTTCCTGAAGGCCCTCTACGAGCACTGCGAGGCCGGGTACGGCGAGATCGAGGTCTGGGCGGAGGAACCCGCCGAGGACGAGGAGAACCCGGCCCTGCACCGGGCGACGGCCGACCAGGTGTGGCCCCTGCCCCTGGACGAGACGGCACTGGCCCGCCGCCGCGCGGCCGCCGAGACCGTCCTGGCCCACCTGGCGGACCTCGCCTCCCAGGCGGACGGCCGTCCCGCGGCCACGCACACCCCGGACGCTGCCGACGATCCGGAGTGGCCGGTACCCCCCGAGGACGATGCGCCGCCGCACGAAGAGCCTCCGTACGACGAGCCCGACCCGTTCGATGACGCCCCGTACGACGAACCCGACCCGTTGGACGGTCCCGTCTCGTCCGGCGAGGACCCGTCGGACGGTCCGGTCTCGTCCGGCGAGGACCCGTTCGACGATCCCGTCTCGCCCGGCGAGGACCCGTTCGACGATCCGGGTACGTTCGGCGGTGCCCCCTTTGACGATCAGGGCCCGTTCGGCGCGGACCCCTTCATCCCCCACCAGGCCGCCCCACCGGAGCCCCAGGC
>NZ_JAKEIO010000134.1 GCF_021474405.1 [Streptosporangium] indianense | reverse complement strand
GGCCGCCCGGGGAGGCCTCGGGGTCGGGGCCCTTGGCCGCTTCCTTCTCGCTGTAGATGTCCGGCTCGAGGTAGATGACGCGGGCGATCGGAACGGCGTCACGGATGCGGGCCTCGGCGGCGTCGATGGCGGTGGCGATCTCGGTGGCCGTGTCGTCGTGCCGGACCGCGATCTTGGCGGCGACGAGGAGCTCTTCGGGGCCGAGGTGGAGCGTGCGCATGTGGATGATGCGGGTGACGGTGTCGCCGTCGACGATCGCGGCCTCGATCTTCCGGGTCTCCTCCGCGCCGGCGGACTCGCCGAGCAGCAGCGACTTGGTCTCGGCGGCGAGGACCAGGGCGATGAGGATGAGCAGGACGCCGATGCAGAGGGTGCCGATGCCGTCCCAGACGCTCTCGCCGGTCAGGAGGGCGAGGCCGACACCGCCGAGCGCGAGGACCAGACCGACGAGGGCGCCGAGGTCCTCCAGGAGGACGACCGGGAGCTCGGGGGCCTTCGCGTGGCGGACGAAGTCCTTCCAGGAGCGCTGGCCGCGCAGGGTGTTGGACTCCTTGATGGCCGTGCGGAAGGAGAAGCCCTCGGCGATGATCGCGAAGACGAGGACGCCGACGGGCCAGTACCAGTGCGTCAGCTCGTGCGGGTGCTTGATCTTCTCGTAGCCCTCGTACAGGGCGAACATGCCGCCGACCGAGAAGAGGACGATGGAGACGAGGAAGGCGTAGATGTAGCGCTCGCGGCCGTAGCCGAAGGGGTGTTCGGGGGTGGCTTCGCGCTTCGCCTTCTTGCCGCCGACCAGGAGCAGTGCCTGGTTGCCGGAGTCGGCGACGGAGTGCACGGACTCGGCGAGCATCGACGACGAGCCGCTGAAGAGGAACGCCACGAACTTCGCCACCGCGATCGCCAGGTTGGCGCCCAGTGCCGCCACGATCGCCTTGGTACCGCCTGACGCGCTCATATGTTCGCGTTGTCCCTTCGTACGCCGTTCCAGGGCCCGGGCTCGCCGTGGTGCGCGCCCGTGGCTTTGCCCGTGCTTTACGGTGGGCCATTGTTGCAGCCCGCCGTCGGAGCGGTGAGTCAGGTCACCAGCACGGGGTTCTCGAAACGGTCAGGCGACGACGGTGGCCCGGAAAAGCGTTCCCGTACCGGACACTTCGGCCTTATCGCCGGCCGGGACGAACACGGACCGGCCCGGGGTCAGGTCGTGCTCGCCCGCCCGGACCGTGCCGGCCGTGCAGAGCAGGATCTGCGGGGTGGGGCGGGTCAGGTCGTGGGCGGCGCCCGCCTCGGGCAGGACGTAGCGGGAGAGGCGGAACTCGTCGATGGGGGTCTCGTAGACCTCCTCGCCGTCCGGGGAGGCCTCGGGGCGCAGGACTCCGGGGTCGCTGGGGCGGAAGCGGACGATGCGCAGGAGCTCGGGGACGTCGACGTGCTTGGGGGTCAGTCCGCAGCGCAGGACGTTGTCGGAGTTGGCCATGATCTCCACGCCGAGGCCGTTCAGGTAGGCGTGCGGGATGCCGGCGCCGAGGTAGAGGGCCTCGCCGGGCTGGAGCCGGACGTGGTTCAGCAGCATCGCGGCGAGGACGCCGGGGTCGCCCGGGTAGTGGTGGGCGATGTCGGCGTAGGGGGCGTAAGCGCCGCCGAGGCGGGTGCAGGCGGTGGCCGCTTCCGCGACGGTGCGGGACATTTCGTCGGGGTCGGCGGTGAGGATGGCGGTGAGGACCTCGCGCAGGGCGGCGTCCTCGGGGTGGGCGTGCAGCAGGTCGACGTAGGGCTTGAGGGAGTCGACTCCGAGGTCGTCGAGGAGGGCGGCGGCCTCCAGGGGGTCGCGGAAGCCGCACAGGCCGTCGAATTCGGTGAGGGCGCAGATCAGTTCGGGCTTGTGGTTGGCGTCTTTGTAGTTGCGGTGCGGGGCGTCCACGGGGATGCCGCGCCGCTCCTCGTCGGCATAGCCCTCCTGTGCCTGGGCGAGGTCGGGGTGGACCTGGAGGGAGAGCGGGCCGCCCGCGGCGAGGATCTTGAGGAGGAAGGGCAGCCGGGGGCCGAACCTGGCGACGGCGGCGGGCCCGAGTTCCTTCTCGGGGTCGGCGTCGACGACCTCCACGAGGGTGCCCCGGTCGGTGCGCGAGGGTGCGCCGGGGTGGGCGCCCATCCACATCTCCGCCTGCGGTTCGCCGGTCGGTTCGACGCCGAGCAGCTGCGGGATCGCGGTCGTGGAACCCCAGGCGTAGGGGCGGATGGTGTTGTCGAGGCGGTCCATGGGGTTCTCTCTGCGTGGGGCGGGGCGGGCGCGTCAGGGTGTCCCGGGCAAGATCAGGCCCTCGAAGCGAGCGCCAGGTAAACGGCGGCGAAATCCGTGATGGCGATCAGTTCTGCGAGGGTTTCCAGTTCGCCGCCGGCCTCCGGTTCGAGCTCGCTGATGGGGGTGTCGTGGCTGAGGGCGAGGTCGCGGGCGCCGGGGGCGGCGGTGAGGCCGCCGATGGGGCGGTCGCGCAGCAGGACCACGCGCGCGTGCAGGGCGGGGGGTTCCTCGACGCGGTCGCGGAAGAAGTCGTCGGGGTCGGCGCTGGCGGCCAGCGGGCCGGCGAGCAGGGCACCGTGGGCGGCGAGGGCCTCGGGGAGTTCGGCGACGACCGCGGGGGTGCCGGACAGCTCGGCGAGGGCGGCGGCGAAGCGGCGGCCGGCGGGGCCTGCCGAGGTGCCCTCGGTCCAGACGACCGGGAGGGCGTCGGCGAGCTCGGCGGCGAGGGTCTTGGCGGCGTTGCTGTACGTGGCGATGGCCGGGCCGCAGCGTTCGGCGACGTGGTCGAGCCGGTCGGCGACCTTGCCGAGGGCGTCCGGCGGGGCGGCGAGCACGCCGGTGCGGTCCAGGAGGGCGAGGAGCGGGGTGAGCAGGGCCCACAGGACGCCGGGGGCGGACGCGGCGAGCGGCTCGTCCTGGTCGTAGGGGGCGGTCGCCACGGGGACGAACAGGCCGTGCGCGCCCGCGACGGCTTCGGCGAGCGGGGTGCGGGCGGGGGCCACGGCGACGACGGTGCAGCCGCGGCGGTAGGCCTGCTCGGCGAGTAGCGACAGGCCGGGTTCGGTGCCGTCGGGGGTGGTGATCAGCAGGAGGTCCACGGAGCCGACCCAGCCGGGCAGTTCCCAGCGCAGGGCGCCCGCGGCCGGGGCGACGCCGGTGGGGGCGAGGCGGGTGACCGGGCTGCCGGCACCGGCGAGGGTGCCGATGAGGTCGGCGGCGTGGGTGGCGGCGGCACCGGGGCCGGCGATGAGGACCGCGCGGGGGCGGCCGTCCGGCTTCAGGTCGTTGAGGCCAGCCTCGGCGGCATGGCGGGCGGCGGTGCGTACGCGGGCGCCGGCTTCCGCGGCGCCGCGGAGCAGCCCGCGGTGGTCGGCCTCGGCGAGGCCCTCCGGTGAGTCGAGCAGCGATTCGTCGAGCATGGGCGGCAGCTTCCCATCGCCGGGGTCCGTTGTGAGGTGTCCTGGATCGTGCCCGCTGTGCCGGGGGCCATGTGCGCCGAGGATCACGTCGGCGGCATGGCCCCCTGCCGGTCACGCGGGCTGTGGGGGCCATGTGCGTCGAGGGTCGCGCGGCCGGTGCGCCCCCTGCCGGTCACGCGGGGCGGCGGGCCTCGTCGACGAGCAGGACGGGGATGCCGTCGCGCACGGGGTAGGCCAGGCCGCAGTCGGCGCCGGTGCAGACCAGCTCGGTTTCCTGCTCCGTGAGCGCGGAGTGGCAGGCCGGGCAGGCGAGGATCTCGAGGAGGCCGGATTCGAGGGGCATGGAGGTTCCTCCGGTGTGCGGGCGCTTGGGGTCGTGCCTGGTCAGGTTACCGCCGGTGGGGGTCGGGCCTCAGCCTCTAATGATCCCCAGCACTTCGTCGCGCACCCGGGCCATCGTGTCGGCGTCCCTCGCCTCCGCGTTCAGGCGCAGCAGCGGCTCCGTGTTGGACGGGCGGACGTTGAACCACCAGTCGGCGGCGGAGACGGTGAGGCCGTCGAGCTCGTCGAGCGTGACGCCCTCGCGGGTGCCGTACGCGGAGCGGATGGCGGCGAGACTGGCCTGCTGGTCGGCGACCGTGGAGTTGATCTCGCCGGAACCGGCGTAGCGGTCGTACTGGGCGACGAGGGAGGACAGGGTCCCGTCCTGGCCGCCGAGGGCCGCGAGGACGTGCAGGGCGGCCAGCATGCCCGTGTCGGCGTTCCAGAAGTCGCGGAAGTAGTAGTGCGCGGAGTGCTCGCCGCCGAAGATCGCGCCGGTGCGGGCCATCTCGGCCTTGATGAAGGAGTGGCCCACGCGCGTGCGGACCGGGCTGCCGCCGTTCTCCTCGACGACCTCGGGCACGGACCAGGACGTGATCAGATTGTGGATGACGGTGCCCTTGCCGCCGTGCCGGGCCAGTTCGCGGGAGGCGACCAGGGCGGTGATCGCCGACGGGGAGACCGGCTCGCCGCGTTCGTCGACGACGAAGCAGCGGTCGGCGTCGCCGTCGAAGGCGAGGCCCAGGTCGGCGCCTTCCTCGCGGACCCGCTTCTGCAGGTCGACGAGGTTGGCCGGGTCGAGGGGGTTGGCCTCGTGGTGGGGGAAGGTGCCGTCGAGCTCGAAGTACATCGGGACCAGCGTCAGGGGCAGGCCGGCGAAGACCGAGGGGACGGTGTGCCCGCCCATGCCGTTGCCCGCGTCGACGACGACCTTCAGGGGGCGGACGGACGTCAGGTCGACCAGGGAGCGCAGGTGGGCCGCGTAGTCCGACAACGTGTCACGGGCGCTGATGGTGCCCGTCGTCGCGGCCGCCTCGGGGGCGCCCGACTCGCTCCAGTCCTCGACGAGTTCGCGGATGTCCGCCAGGCCGGTGTCCTGACCGACCGGGGCGGCGCCGGAGCGGCACAGCTTGATGCCGTTGTACTGCGCCGGGTTGTGGGAGGCGGTGAACATGGCGCCCGGCAGGTTCAGCGCGCCCGAGGCGTAGTACAGCTGGTCCGTCGAGCAGAGGCCGATCTCCGTCACGTCGGCGCCCTGGGCCGCCGCCCCGCGCGCGAAGGCACGCGACAGGCCCGGTGAGGAGGGCCGCATGTCGTGCCCGGTCGTGATGGCGCTCGCGCCGGTGACCCGCACGAAGGCCGCTCCGAAGAGCTCGGCCAGGGACTCGTCCCACTGGTCGGGGACGACTCCGCGTACGTCGTACGCCTTCACGACCTGCGACAGATCAGCCACGGCCAACCTTCCTGGAAAAGTACTGTCGGTCCGCACAAACTACCCCCGCCCACCGACAGCGCGCCGGGCGGATGCCAAGACGGCTGTCGGCCGTCACCTCTGGTCAGGGCAGTGTCCAGCCCAGCACCGGCGTGCTCCGACCGACCACGATCAGGCACATCACCCGCAGCAGGCCCAGGCTCCAGGGCAGCCCCTTGCGCAGCAGGTCGCCCTCGCAGCCCGCCAGAACGACGGCCGCGCAGGTGATGGTGAGGTTCTGCGGGAGATCATCTTGCCGAGGGCGCCGCCGGAGCTGTTGGCGGCGGCCGACAGGTCGGGCGAGAGTCCGGACTCGCGGGGCGGCGGCCACCTGGAGGGCGCGTCGGCGGAGGTGTCGAGCCGGACACGGCGATCCCGAACCAGCCGAGGACGGGTGACGGGCAGGCGAGACCGGCTCCGGGCGCCGCGACGCAGCGCCGATGGTCGCGGCCCGCCCGGAGAGGTTCATGACGTAGGCGAGGGCCGGGACGGACGTCACGGTGAGGATCACGAAGCGCAGTTCGTGGACGGTGACGAGCCGCTCCCTGAACGCCACGCGCGCGGACGCCGATGACGTTCCGTCATGCGAAAGCGATTTCCCGCACCTTCACCGAAATGATCATGCGTCCGCGCCAAGCTCGCGTCAATGGGCGCGCGCGTGAAGGAAGTCGGGGGGCCGGCTCAGTTGTCGGGCGACCGCAGGACCCGCAGGTGCCCGCGCCGCACGACCTCGCGCGGGTCGGCACCACGGCCTCCACCGCCGGCCTCGGCCGCCCGCTCCTGGGGACGGGCCGCCTCACGCACGGCGTTCGCAAGCGCTTCCAGGTCGTCGCCACTGGGGCGGGCCGGGGCCGAACCGTCGAGGAGCCGGACGACCTCCCACCCGCGCGGGGCGGTGAGGCGCTCGGAGTGCTCGGCGCACAGGTCGTAGCAGTGGGGTTCGGCGTAGGTGGCGAGCGGGCCGAGGACCGCGGTCGAGTCGGCGTAGACGTACGTCAGCGTCGCGACGGCGGGACGGCCGCAGGCGGTGCGCGAACAGCGACGTACAGGGCTCACGATGTTGGACGGTACCGCACTCTTGAGCGGGCCGCGACGACTCTCCACCAGGTCACTCCCCCGTGTCGTGCTGTGTAACGCCGCACACACTCTTTCAGGCGTACCTTTCTGACCTGCCAGGACATCGACGCCCGAGATGTCGAACAGCCCGTCAAGCGATCAAGAGTCATCATAAAACCCTCAAATACCGTGAGGTCACCGGTCTCGGCGGGATACGGATTCGAGCCCGACTTTGGCTTGAATGGTCATGTAACGACATGCCGCGCGGGGGCGGCCGGAAGCCGCCCCCGCCGCCGTGCGGTGCCGGGCACGGGGGCACGGCGGGGACTACCCTTCCCCAGTGATGGACAAGCCCGTAACGCCTCGTGCCGCCGCCCCCGGCCCCCGCCGTCGTGATCGCCACGGACGGGGCATGCGCGGCCCGATCGCACCGCCGCAGGTGCCGCTGGCCGCGAGTCGCGCGGACGTGTTCGCCGATCTGGTGCAGGACTCGGTGGAGCGACTGGAGCGGCGCTGGCCCCAGCTGGCGGACATCGACTTCCTGGTCCTCGAGGTGCCGCGGCTGGACGGGCCCGGCCAGGCCTGGAACGACGAGGCCGTGCCGCTCGGCGGCACGATCAGCGCGCGCGAGGGCCGCCCCGCCCGCGTGGTCGTCTACCGGCGGCCGGTCGAGATCCGCACCAAGGGGCGCGACGAGCGGGCGGCGCTGGTGCACGAGGTCGTCGTCGAGCAGGTCGCCGAGCTCCTCGGACTGACACCGGAGACGGTGGACCCGAGGTACGGCGAGGACCAGGGCTGACACGGACGCCCCCGGCCGCCGGCTGATGCGGACGGCCGCCCGCCCGCGGACTCGGACGAGCGCCCGCCCGCGGGCCTACTTCTGGAGCACCGACAGGTCCTCGTCCGCCTCCGGTACCGCCACCGTCCCGCGGTCGTCGGGCAGTGTCTGGACCGTGAAGGCGGGGACGCCGCCCTCGTTCGCCGCCAGGGTGCGGGCGCCGTGGACCGGGCCGCCGGAGACCGGCTCGACCGTGAGCGCGTAGGTGCCCTTGAGGCCGCCGGGGACCGGGGGCTCGATGTCCTGGGTCGTGCCGGCCTTGATGGTGTACGTCTTCGACACCGGCGTGCCGCCCTCACTGCCGGCCGAGGCGGTGACCTTGACCGTGGCCGCGGCGTCCGGGGCCGTCAGGGACAGGGTGCCGCCCTTGCCGCTGTTGCCGGCGGACGTCGCGCGCGTGCCGACGGGGCGGGTGGCCGGGATGAACGCCGTCTCCTGCTTGTCGCCCTTGCCGCGCACGACCTTCAGGGCCGCCACGACCGGCACGGACCGGTCCGTCGGGGTCAGCACCAGGGAGCCCGCCTCGCCGCGGGTGACGTCGCCCAGGTCGACCGCGGTCGTCATGCCGCCCTTGACGTGGACCGTCTCGTGTCCGGCCGGGGTGATCGGCCCGGAGGGGGAGGCGAGGCGCACCTTAAGGTCGGCGTCCACGTCGCCGGGGGTGAAGGCGACCAGGCGCACGGAGGTGGCGTCCTTGGGGATACCCGGCAGGACCAGACTGCCCGACGGGTCCGTGGACGTCGGCAGCCAGTCGCCGCCGATCTTGTCGTCCAGGGCCTGTACGGCCGCGCCGACGCGTCCGCTGCGGACGTTGACGTGCACGGTGAGGTCGGTCTGCCGCTCGTCGGTGAGAGTGGACAGCAGGACCGGCTCGCTGGAGCGCGGCGGGACGGTGATGCCCTCCCCCACCGCGGACTTCAGGGCGCCGTCCTTGCCGTAGAGCTCGAGGTCGACCACGGCGGCCGAGTCGTCCGGGTTCGTCAGGTGGACGTAGTCGGTGCGGTCGGTGTCCGTACTGGCGCCGGGGAACCAGAAGTCGGTGTCCGGGGCGGTGCAGTTGACGCCCTGCAGTCCGCGCCCGGTGCCCGCGGCGACCTCGGTGGTCTCCTGGACGGTCCAGCCGGGCGCGAACCTGCCGTCGGCCGTTCCGACGAGGGCGGGTGCGTCGCCGCCGGAGCTGTCGCCGGTGACCGGCTTGCCGGGCTCCTTGGGAGTCAGCACGGGCTTCGCGGGCGTGTCCTCACCGGACTTGCCGTCGTCCTCGCCCTTGGCGTCGCCCTTGCCTTTGTCCTCGCCGGCGGCCGGGGCACCGGCCGATTCCGCTACGGCCTCCCGGAGTTCGGCTTTGCCGCCGCTCCCGGTGCCTTTCGTGACGGGCGTGAAGGACGTGTAGGACGTCTCGGCGAGGTCGGACGTGCTGGGCGCCGGGCAGAGCAGGCTGGTGCGCTCCACGGGCAGTTGGGCGGCCGCCTTGGCGGTGTCCGTGCCCGGCGCGTCCGGCTGGGACAGCGCGGCGAAGCCGGTGACGGCGGCGAGCGCGGTCGTGCCGGCGATCAGGGACAGGGTGGTGCGGTTCACTGCTGGCTCCCGTCGGGACGCTCACTGCCCGTGCCGTGGGGGTGGTGCTGCTGCGCCGGGTCGTACGGCGTGCCGTAGCCCTGTCCCTGTCCCTGGCCGTAGGACTGGTCGTAGCCCTGCTGGTCGTAGGACGGGTTCTGGCCCTGGCCGCCGTAGGCGTACGGGTCGTACTGGCCGCCCTGGTACGGGTCCGCCTGGTACTGCTGTCCGTAGGCGTCCGCCGGGTACGGGGCGTTCTGGTACTGGTCGCCGTAGCCGGCGTACGCGCCGCTCTGGTGGTCGGCGTTGTCCCACTCGCCGTAGTTCTGCTGCCGGGGCACCGCCGCCGGTGCCTGCTGGGGATGCGGGGGCGGGAACTCCTCGGGGACGGCGGCCTCTTCCGCCTCGGCCTCCGCCTGGGCGCGCAGGCGGCGGGCCCGGCGGCCCTCACCCGCGACGGCCTCGGCCGGGACGGCCGGCTCGTCGGGGAGGTCGTCGTCGATGTCGCGACGCCGGCCGGGCAGGGCGAGCACCACGAGGACGACGGCGAGCAGGCCCTGGGCCCACAGCCAGGCCGTGTGACCGATCGGGTCGTCGTAGGTGACGTCCAGCGTGCCGCCGGACGCCGGGAGCCGGAAGCCCTGGGCCCAGCCGTCGACCGTGGTGCGGGTCAGCGGCTTGCCGTCGAGCGTGGCCGTCCAGCCGTCGGCCGCGGAGTCGGCCAGGCGCAGCACGCGTCCGCCGGAGCCGGCCGGGATCGTGGTGTGGATGTCGACCGGCCCGGCGGCGACGGGCTGCGGGGTGCCGGAGGCGGGGACGATCGTGGCGCGCGCGACCTCCCGGTTGACGCGCCACAGTGCGCCGCCGGCCTGCTGGCTGAGCCGGGTCAGGCCGGGCGTGGCGTCCAGGACGCGGGTGACCTCGCGGGGCGCGCCCTGGTGGACCAGGACGTAGCGCACGGCGAAGCCGCCGAGCTGGTCGGCCTGGTCGGCGCCGGAGCCGGCGACCAGGTGGGCGACGACCTTGTCGAGCCGGCCGTTCTCCCCGTCGGCCCCGGCGATCTCGCCGTCGCCGAGACGGACGCCGGAGCCGCGGACGAGCATGTAGCCGACGTGGGCGCCGGATTCGCTGTCGAGGACGAGGGTGCGGGCCTGGTCGCGGGTGCTGCTCTCCTCGGCGACGAACGCGGGGACCTGCGTCGGGTCGCGTCGCTCCAGGGGGTCGCCGGCGCCGCGGATCATCCAGCCGGCGGCGATGAGCAGCGGGCCTGCGGCCGAGGCGAAGGCGATCAGCACGGCGACCGGCTGGCGCCAGCCGAAGCTCTGCTCGGCCACGCGCGCGCGTGCCCCGTCGGCGCCGAGCACGGCGGCCGCCAGGAGGGCCATGCCGTAGACCAGGGTCGCCGGTCCGGCCCAGGTGGAGCTGTTGGACAGGACGGCGAAGACGAAGCCGGTCAGGGCGACGGCCCAGGCGGTCCAGATGCCCGACCGGCGCTCCGAGCGGACCAGCGCGGCGAGGGCGGCCAGCACGATGCCGATGAGCATGAAACCGCTGACGGTGCCCGGGCCGCCCGGGCTGGCGCCCAGCAGGTCGAGGGCGGAGGCGGACGAGGGGCCGTACGCGAGGCCCGCTTCCTTGAGGAAGCCGAACGGGAGCAGCGTCAGCGACCAGGGCGCGAGGAGCAGCAGGGGGGTGCCGAGCTGGGCGAGGAACCGCAGCCCGTAGGCCGTGATGTCGCCGCGGCGCAGCACGAGCAGCCCGATGCCGAGGAGCAGCGCGAGGGGCCACACGATCGGCGTGAAGGCGGTGGTGATGGTCAGCAGCAACGCGTACGCCCAGGTGGCGCGCCAGCTGCCGCGCGCTCCGCCGGTCCGCGTCAGGCCGCCGGCGGCGACGGCCGCGCGGGCGATGAGCGGCAGCAGCGCGGCGAGGACGGCGGTGCCGATGCGGCCGCCGGCGAGGGCGCCGGTGGCGGCGGGCAGGAAGGCGTAGACGACGGCCGCCCAGGCGCGCAGCAGGCGGGACTCGACGAGCGGGCGGGAGGCGAAGTAGGCGGCGACACCGGCCAGCGGCACCGAGCCGACGAGCAGGACGGTGACGGCGAGGCCGGTCGAGCCGAACAGCAGGGACGCCAGCATCGCCACGAGCGCGACGTACGGCGGCGCGGACGAGGTGCCGCCGGCGCCGACCGGGTGCCAGGCGTCGAGGTAGCGCGACCACAGCTCGCCGGAGTCGGCCGGGGCGGGCAGCAGGGCGCCGCCCGCGAGCGCGCCGCCGCCGAGGAGCTGGCGGCAGGCGACCAGGGAGACGAGGAGCAGGACGAGGAAGAGCACCGGGCCGGGCTTGCGCGCGATGCGCTTGAGCCGGGCGAACTGCTCGATCTCCAGGAAGTCGGCGTCGTCGCCGCCGGGGCCCGACTCGACGGCGCTGCCGTGCCGTCCGGCGCCGGCCGCGGCCTCCGGGTCGGAGCGGCCGACGAGGCTGCTCGCGACCTGCTCGACGGTGACGCGGACGGTCGCGCCGGGCGGCGGGAACAGCGCCCGCAGCTCGGCCTTGTCGATCCGGGGTGCGCCTCTGCCGCGCCGCCCGGCGAGGATCCGCTCGGGCCGGAGCAGGGTGCCCATCAGGCCGCGGATCTCGTCGACGGCCTGTCCGGGGACCTTGCCGACGAGGTAGGCGACGGTGCGCAGCAGGGTGCCGAGCACGATCCGCAGGAACACCCAGGGGAGCACGGTGGTACGCGAGTTGACGAGCAGGGTGTAGACGGCGCCGGCCTTGTCGACCTTGTGCGGGGAGGCCGCCGTGCGGCCCACGCAGTCGACCGTGCGGCGCTCGCGGCTGGACGCCTCGGCGTGCCGGACGACCGCCTCGGGGGCGACCAGGACGCGGTAGCCGGCCGCGTGCGCCCGCCAGCACAGGTCGACGTCGTCGCGCATGAGGGGCAGATGCCGGTCGAAGCCGCCGAGCTGCTCGAAGACGTCGCGGCGCACCAGCATGCCGGCGGTGGACACCGACAGCACGGGCCGGACGTGGTCGTGCTGGCCCTGGTCCTGCTCACGGCGGTCCAGGCCGGTCCAGCGGCGGCCGGAGTTGGCGATGGAGACGCCGACTTCCAGCAGCTGCCGCCGGTCGTACCAGCCGCGGAGCTTGGGGCCCACGACGGCCACGTCCTCGCGGCCGAGCTCGTACTCGGTGTCCACGACCCGCAGCAGCTGGGCCAGGGCGTCCGGGTCGGGGGCGCAGTCGTCGTGCAGCAGCCACAGCCACTGCACCGGCTCGCCGTGCGGGAGTTCGGGCAGGTCGTAGGCGTCGTCGCGCCACGAGCGGGTGACCGGGTCCCAGCCGCTGGGGCGCTTCAGGTACGGCAGCTCTTCGGGGGTGAGCACCGGGGCGGAGCGGCCGCACTCCTCGACGGCCTGGCCGAAGCCGGTGCGGCGGGCGAGGTGCAGCACCCGGTCGGCGCCGAGCGCGTCGGTGACCAGCTGCGCGGAGGCGTCCGAGCTGCCGGTGTCGGCGCCCATCGCGTACTGGACGGGCCGCTCCTGGCCGAGCAGTCCGGCGAGCGCGTCGGGCAGCCAGCGGGCGCCGTCGTGGGAGACGAGGACCGCGGTCACCACATGACGCGGGAACTCAGGTGCGGCAGCGGTGTCGTGATGGGCTGCCGGGTGGCTGTGCACGGACATCGAGGTACGGGCCCCGGTTCGGTGGACTGCGGTGGACGCCCGCGCCCGGTGGGGGCGGCGGGGCGTCTCGGACGAGCGACCACACTATCGGCTGCACAGCGGACGGCCCGCCGCCTGTGGATGACCCACGGGCGACGGGCCGTTCAGGCACGGAGGGGTGGGGGTCAGACGGCCGCCTTCTTCAGCCGGCGGCGCTCCCGCTCGGACAGGCCGCCCCAGATGCCGAATCGCTCGTCGTTGGCGAGGGCGTACTCGAGGCACTCGGAGCGGACCTCACAGGCGAGGCAGACCTTCTTGGCCTCCCTCGTGGAGCCGCCCTTCTCGGGGAAGAAGGACTCGGGGTCGGTCTGGGCGCACAGCGCGCGCTCCTGCCAGCCGAGTTCCTCGTCCGCGTCGTCGACCAGCAGTTGCTGCACCGTCTCGGTCATGTGCGCCCCTCGTCTGTCTTTCGCGTCCCCGTGATCTAGCCGTTACCGATTCCGGCTGAACGACACGAGTGAAATTACAAGTGTGCTGCTCCGGGCGAGTCAAGCCGAGATCTGCTATTGAGCCCCTTATTCACTCTGCGGAACCAAGCCCATGCGGAAAGTGTTCAAATCACCATAAACCCTGACACACAGACGGAGCCCGCGAGGGCTCACACCTTCCGCCGGACCCCGCGCAGACCTGTACGGACAAGGACGCCCAGAGGTTCGATCTCGTTCCGACACGCACGTCGAAGCGAAACGGATCACAGTCGGATCACGATTACGCAACGGGGTTTGTGCGCCCGGTTGGACGCCATGTGTCCCGGCCGGGGCATGAACAAACCTTTCATCTGAGCGATCGACCGGATGAGGTGAAACACATCCCACGTACCGGGTGTCGAGTTGACAGTGAAGGTGTGAACCGGTGTCCTTGTGGGCATGCTCGCGAACTTGGCATTCACCTCGACCCGCACCGCCGGGTCCCACGGTGCTGCCCGCGCTCGCTGTCGCTGTCGTTGTTCCAGCTGTTGAGCCCCACCCGCTCCAGCTGAAGGCCGAGCCCCACCCGTCTCTCGGCTCTCGTTCCCTCTGACCTTCTTTCACTGAGGAACCACGCACCCCATGAACAGCGACAGCGACCTCCAGATCGCCGGCGACATCCTCGAAGTCACCCACCTCCTCCAGACCCCGCGCGAGCACCCGGCCACCGTCGCCGAGTTCGTCGGACTGGCCCGCTCCCTCGCCGAGGACCGCTCCCAGTGGGAGCACCTCGTCCGCTACGACGCGTCCAGCCGCTGGTACCACCGGCTGCGCACCGGACCGGGCTACGAGGTGTGGCTGCTGTCCTGGGTGCCCGGGCAGGGCAGCGGGCTGCACGACCACGGCCGCTCCTCCGGAGTGCTGACCGTCCTCGAGGGCACGCTGACCGAGCGCACGGAGCGGGGCACACGCGCCTTGCGGGCGGGCGCGCAGCGCGTTTTCGCGCCGGGGTACGTACACGAGGTCGTCAACGACGCGCTGGAGCCGGCGGTGAGCCTGCACGTGTACTACCCGGGCCTCACCGAGATGCCGATGCTCCCCCAGTCTCGGCTTCGTTCGACCGGGGGGACCCCCGCGGTCCAGCACTGCGAGGGCCGGGACGTATCGGGTGTGGTGACTCGCTGACCGGTTGTCGCAGGGGCCTGCAAGACTGGCTCCCATGCGCATTGTGGTTCTGGCAGGAGGCATCGGCGGTGCCCGGTTCCTGCGTGGTCTGAAGCGGGCCGTCCCGGACGCGGACATCACCGTCATCGGCAACACCGGGGACGACATCCACCTCTTCGGGCTGAAGGTCTGCCCGGACCTCGACACGGTGATGTACACGCTCGGCGGCGGCATCAACGAGGAGCAGGGCTGGGGCCGCACCGACGAGACCTTCCACCTCAAGGAGGAGCTCGCGGCGTACGGCGTCGGGCCCGAATGGTTCGGCCTGGGCGACCGGGACTTCGCCACGCACATCGTGCGGACGCAGATGATCGGCGCCGGATACCCGCTGAGCGCGGTGACGGAGGCGCTGTGCGACCGCTGGAAGCCGGGCGTGCGGCTGATCCCCATGTCCGACGACCGCGTCGAGACGCATGTGGCCGTCGAGATGGACGGCGAGACCAAGGCGATCCACTTCCAGGAGTACTGGGTGCGGCTGCGCGCCTCGGTGCCCGCCCGGGCCGTGGTGCCGGTGGGCGCCGACCAGGCGAAGCCCGCTCCCGGTGTCCTGGAGGCCATCGCCGAGGCGGACGTGATCCTCTTCCCGCCGTCCAACCCGGTCGTGTCGATCGGCACGATCCTCGCCGTGCCCGGCATCCGGGAGGCGATCGCCGACGCCGGGGTGCCGGTGATCGGCCTC
Organism: [Streptosporangium] indianense; assembly: GCF_021474405.1. Taxonomy (GTDB): domain Bacteria; phylum Actinomycetota; class Actinomycetes; order Streptomycetales; family Streptomycetaceae; genus Streptomyces; species Streptomyces indiaensis. The sequence continues at coordinate 5,318 of NZ_JAKEIO010000134.1, read as the reverse complement.
TCCCCCATCGTCGGTGACGCGCCCGTGCGAGGCATGGCCGACAAGGTGCTCGCCGCGGTGGGCGTCGAGTCGACGGCCACGGCGGTGGCTGAGCACTACGGCTCGGGCCTGCTGGACGGCTGGCTCGTCGACACCGTCGACGCGGACGCGGTGGAACGGGTCGAGGCGGCCGGGATCCGCTGCCGTGCCGTGCCGCTGATGATGAGCGACACCGACGCGACCGCCCGGATGGCCCAGGAGGCGCTGGCGCTGGCCGAGGAGGTGCGGGGCGCGTGAGCGGCGAGGTCACCGGCGCGGAGCCGGGTGCCGCCGGGTACCGGGTGTGGGCGGTGGACGGGCTGCCCGAGATCGCGGCCGGGGACGACCTGGCGAAGCTGATCGCCGCCGCCGAGCCCGGCCTGGCCGACGGGGACGTGCTGCTCGTCACCTCGAAGATCGTGTCCAAGGCGGAGGGCCGGGTCGTCCGGGCCGCCGACCGGGAGGCGGCGATCGACGCGGAGACGGTCCGGGTGGTGGCCCGACGCGGCGCCCTGCGGATCGTGGAGAACCGGCAGGGCCTGGTGATGGCCGCGGCCGGGGTCGACGCCTCCAACACCCCCTCCGGGACGGTGCTGTTGCTGCCCGAGGACCCGGACGCCTCCGCCCGCGCCGTGCGGGACGGGCTGCGCGACGCCCTCGGCGTCGAGGTCGGGGTCGTGGTCACCGACACGTTCGGCCGGCCCTGGCGCTCCGGGCTCACGGACGTCGCGATCGGCGCCGCCGGAGTGCGTGTGCTCGACGACCTGCGCGGCGAAACGGACGCGTACGGCAATCCGCTCAGCGCCACCGTCGTCGCCACCGCCGACGAACTCGCCGCCGCCGGCGACCTGGTCAAGGGCAAGGCCGCGGGGCTGCCCGTCGCCGTGGTGCGCGGGCTCGGGCACCTGGTCGCGCGGGGCGACGACGGCGAAGGAGCGCGGGCCATGGTCCGCGGCGCCCGCGACGACATGTTCCGCCTCGGCACCTCGGAGGCGGTCCGGCTGGCCGTGACCCAGCGGCGCACGGTCCGGTCCTTCACGGACGAGCCCGTCGACGCCGGTGCCGTACGGCGGGCCGTGGCCGCGGCCGTGACCGCCCCGGCGCCGCACCACACGACGCCGTGGCGGTTCGTGCTGCTGGAGTCGCGGGAGTCACGGACGCGGCTGCTCGACGCCATGCGGGAGGCGTGGATCGCCGACCTGCGGCGGGACGGCAAGAGCGAGGAGTCCGTCGCCAAGCGGATCCGGCGCGGGGACGTGCTGCGCAACGCGCCGTACCTCGTCGTCCCCTGCCTGGTCATGGACGGTTCGCACACGTACGGCGACCCGCGCAGGGACGCCGCCGAGCGGGAGATGTTCGTGGTCGCCACCGGTGCCGGCGTGCAGAACTTCCTGGTCGCGCTGGCCGGGGAGCGGCTGGGTTCGGCCTGGGTGTCGTCGACGATGTTCTGCCGGGACGTGGTGCGCGAGGTGCTGGACCTGCCGGCGGACTGGGACCCGATGGGGGCGGTGGCCGTCGGCCACGCGGCCGAGGAGCCGCGACCGCGGCCCAAGCGGGACGCGGGCGCGTTCATCGAGGTGCGGTGACAGGAGCCGGGCGGCGCCTACGCTCGTAGGGCCACTCCTCACGGATCCCAGGGACGTCATTCATGGCAGGACGGTTCGCTCAGCGGCCCACTCGTACGACAGTGCGCGGTGGGCATGTCGCCGTGCCCCCGGGTGTGCCGCGGCAGGCGACGGGGCCGGGCCGGGTGCGGGAGTGGGTGCCGGACGGGCCGCTGGACCTCGGCCTGGTGCTCGGGCCGTTGCGGCGCGGGCCCGGCGACCCGACGTTCCGGGCGACACCGGACGGGTCCGTGTGGCGCACCAGTCTCACCCCGGCCGGGCCGGGGACGCTCCGGGTGTGCGCGTACGGCGGTGGGGTGCGCGGGGAGGCCTGGGGGCCCGGGGCGGGCTGGCTGCTTGAGGGGTTGCCGGAGCTGCTCGGGGCGGCGGACGATCCGTCGGCGTTCGTGCCGCGGCACCGGCTGCTGGCGTCGGCCCGGCACCGGCGGCCTGGGCTGCGGCTGACGCGCAGCGGGCTCGTGCTGGAGTCGCTGATCCCGTCGATCCTGGAGCAGAAGGTCACGGCCGACGAGGCGTACCGGGCATGGCGGCTGCTGGTGCGGAAGTTCGGGGAGCCGGCGCCGGGGCCCGCGCCCGCGCGGATGTACGTGATGCCGGACCCGCGGACGTGGGCGCTGATCCCGTCGTGGGAGTGGCACCGGGCCGGGGTCGACAACAAGCGGGCGTCGACGATCCTGCGTGCGGTGCGGGTCGCTGCGCGGCTGGAGCAGGCCGTGGGGATGGAGCCCGGGGCGGCTCGGGCGCGGCTGGAGCTGGTGCCCGGGGTCGGGCCGTGGACCTCGACGGAGACGGTGCAGCGCAGTCATGGGGCGGCGGACGAGGTGACGGTGGGGGATCTGCATCTGCCCGGGATCGTGGGGTGGGCGCTGGCCGGGGACCGGGACGCGGATGACGCGGCGATGCTGGAGCTGCTGGAGCCGTATGCGGGGCAGCGGCATCGGGCGGCTCGGTTGATTCTGCTGAGCGGGAGGGTGCCGGCTCGGCGGGCGCCGAAGATGCCTCGGTGGGACATCGGGCAGTTGTGAGCGGGCGGTTTGTGAGCTGTGGGTTTTCCCGTGCTCGGCGTTTGTGCCGGGGCCGGGTGTGTCCGCAGCCCGGCGGAGCGGGGTGCCTCCCCCAAGCTCTCGGCTTCGCTCGAGCACAGCTCGGGGGGAGGCTGGGCTCCAGCGGCTCGCATGCCCGCGGTGGGGGAGGGTGGGGGTCCAGCCGGCACGCATGCCCGCGGCTGGCCCCCTGTGTGTCTTCTACTGGTCCGATGAGAAGCGGACCGCTCCTGCCGGGATGCGGGCGTCGCACCATATGCGGGCGCCCTCCAGGAGTTCGTTGTCGGGGCCGATCACCGCGCCGTCGCCTATGACCGTGCCCGTGAGGACCGAACGTTGGCCGACGCGGGCCCTCGTGCCGATCAGGGAGTCGGTGATGACCGCGCCCGGCTCGATGACCGCGCCCGGCAGGATCGTGCTGCCGAAGATCCGCGCGCCCTCGGCGACGAACGCGCCCTCGCCCACCACCGTGCCACCCGCCAGCTTCGCGTCGGACGCGACCTGGGCCGTGGGCAGGACCAGACGGTCGCCGCAGCGGCCGGGGACGGCGGGCGACGGGGCCCGGCCGAGAACCAGGTCCGCCGAGCCCCGTACGAAGGCCGCCGGCGTGCCCAGGTCCAGCCAGTACGTGGAGTCGACCATGCCCTGGAGGTGCGCGCCGGCCGCGAGCAGGCCGGGGAAGGTCTCCCGTTCCACCGACACCGGCCTGCCCAGCGGGATCGAGTCGATGACCGAGCGGCGGAAGACGTACGCCCCGGCGTTGATCTGGTCGGTGACGATCTCCTCGGGGGTCTGCGGCTTCTCCAGGAACGCCAGGACCCTGCCCGTGTCGTCGGTGGGAACCAGGCCGTAGGCCCTCGGGTCCGTGACCTTGGTGAGGTGCAGGGAGACGTCCGCGCCCGTCGTCTCGTGGGTGTCGACCAGGGCACGGATGTCCAGGCCCGTCAGGATGTCGCCGTTGAAGATCAGGACCGGGTCGTCGGGGCCGGAGTGCAGCCGGGAGGCCACGTTGCGGATGGCACCGCCCGTGCCGAGCGGCTCCTCCTCCGTGACGTACTCGAGGTGGAGTCCCAGCGCGGAGCCGTCCCCGAAGTACGGCTCGAAGACCTCGGCCAGATAGGAGGTGGCCAGGACGATGTGCTCGACACCGGCGGCTCTCGCTCTCGCCAGCTGGTGCGTGAGGAAGGGCACCCCGGCCGCCGGGACCATGGGCTTGGGCGTGTGCACCGTGAGCGGGCGCAGCCGGGTGCCCTTGCCGCCGACCAGGAGGATCGCTTCTGTCACGTGTCGTCTCTGCTTCCTGCCGGGACCGGCCGAACTTTCTTTCGGCCGGTCAGTGTATGCAGACCGTTCCGTGGCGCCTTCGCTGGCCGTGCGGCATTCCGTCCCGCTGCCCCCCGACGGCGGTGAACGTGTCCTCAGCGGCCCTGGTACTGGGCCGCCTTGGAGCGGGCGGAGCCGAGCTTCCCGTAGAGCTTCCCGCCGGGGCACTCCGTCTTGAAGCCGTCCCGGTGCCCCGAGATCACGTTCAGTCGTACGTTCGTACCTTTGCTGTAGAGGTTGCTGCCGGCCGACTTCAGCGTGGTCTTCTTCTTCGGGTTCATCCCGTACAGCCCCAGCTTCCAGGCGCTGAGCCGGGCGATGGCATTGACCGCGGCCTTCGACGGTTTCTTCGAGCCGTACGTCCCGAGGACGGCGATCCCCATGCTGTTGCTGTTGAAACCAAGGGTGTGCGCGCCGAGGACCGGTTTCGCCACGCCCCCGGCGCGGCCCTCGTAGATCTTTCCGCACTTGTCGATGAGGAAGTTGTAGCCGATGTCCCGCCAGCCCATGCTCTTGACGTGGTAGCGGTAGATACTGCGGATGAGTGAGGGGACCTGCGAGCAGGCGTAGTTGTTGCCGCTTGCCGTGTGGTGCACGAAGGCCGCCTTGACCTTCTTCGTGTACCGGAAGCCGCTCTCCCGCAACCCCTCGTCCGCCCCCCAGCCGCGCCGCGTGACGATACTCGGGCGCGGGCCGATGTACGGCTTGGCCTGCCGCTGCCGCTCCGTCAGCGCCCTTGGCCCGAGGGCGAGGTGCTCCTGCTCGTTCTCGGCGCGGCTCAGTGCCGCGATCTCGGTGGCGCCGAACGGGGCGAGGTCGGCGTTGGCCGCCAAGGCCTCGGCGAGCGCGGACGACTCGGCGTTCACGGCGTCGACGGCGCGCGGCACCTCCTCCATTCCGTGCAGGGTGTCCTCCTCGCCGGGGTCGACGAGTTCGAGGCGGAGACCGGTGGGCAGCGGGGGTGCGGCGGGCAGGTCGCGGGAGCCGGAAGGCTCGGGGGAGCCGGCCTCCGACCCGCCGGACTCGGAGCTGACGCGGAGTTCCACGCCGTCGGAGTCGCCCACCCACAGCGGTGCGGTCGCGCCGCGGACGCGGCCCGAGGCGCGCTCGGTGGTGTCCCGGTCGGCGGCGTGTTCGGCGTTGTGGGTCTCCACGTCCTGCCAGTGGGACCAGGTGCCGGTGCCGGCGGCGCGCGTGCGGACCTGGACCCGGCCGTGCAGTTCGGAGTCCGGGTCGTCCCAGACGACACCGACGAGGGAGAAATGGCGTACGGCACGGGGGGACAGGCCCTGCTCGGTGGCCGGGGCGG
>NZ_JAKEIO010000133.1 GCF_021474405.1 [Streptosporangium] indianense | reverse complement strand
TCCTTGTGGTCCCAGGAGATCTCGCCGGGCCGGGGCGGGGCGGCGGCCGGCTCCTCCACCGTGACTCCGAAGTCCGTGGCGATGCCCGCGAGGCCGTTGGCGTACCCCTGGCCGACGGCGCGGGCCTTCCACTGGCCGCCTCGCTGGTAGACCTCCACGATCACCAGGGCCGTCTCGCTGCCGAGCTGCGGCGGTGTGAACGTGGCCAGGACGGAGCCGTCGTCCGCGTTGCGGAGGGTGGCCGTCGGCTCGATGCCCTGGAAGGTCTGGCCCGCGGCGTCCGGGCTCGCCGTGACGACGATCTTCTCGATGCCCGGGGGGAGGGCCGTGGTGTCGACCGTGATCGCGTCGGGGGCGCTGCCGCCGCCCGAGCGGTACGTCACGCCCGGGCCCGACGGCTGGTTGTAGAAGATGAAGTCGTCGTCGGAGCGCACCTTGCCGTCGGCGGTGAGCAGCAGGCCCGATACGTCGAGCCGCACCGGGGCGGCGACGTCCACCGTCACGCGGGCGGCGGACAGGGGGATGTTCGAGCCGGGGGTCATAGCTGTCATGCCGGGTGAACGAGCGAGGCGACTTTGCCGTTCCCTTACCCTGCGGCCAATCGGGTCAGCGGCGGTTGCGCGGGTGGTTGCGGGCGGTGCGTTCGTTGCCGCGCTTGTAGTTGCCGGTCCAGCGGGCCATGACGAGCTGGGGGTCGGAGGTCTCGACCTCGGCGAGGAACTGCGCGGCCCGGGGGCCGTTCAGGGTGGTGGCGGGGCGGCCGTGGTGGCTGATGCGGATCGTTCCGCCCGTGTGCTGCTCGTAGGCGAATCCATGAGGTCTCGGCATGACGGGAGGGTACGAGGCGGGAGGCAGGCGCCCCAGCGAATTTCGTCTGCCCCCGCCCGCGGTGTCCCGTCCCTCTACGGCACGACGACGATCTTCCGGCCCACCCCTGACGCGAACTGCTCCAGCGCCTGCGGGTACCGCTCCAGCGGAATGCGGTCACTGATGAAGATCTCCGGGTCGAGGACACCGCCCGCGAACAGCTCCGCCGCCCGCTCGAAGCTGTGCAGTACCGCCATCGAGCCGGTGATGGTGATCTCCTGGTTGTAGATGCGGTAAGGGTCGATCGTCACGCGGGTCGCGTAGTCGGCCACGCCGAACTGCAGAAACGTGCCGGCCTTGGCCACCCGGTCCAGACCGTCCTGGATGGCCGCCGCGTTGCCGGTGGCGTCGACGACCAGGTCCCAGCCCTGCGGGCGGTCCAGTTCGTCGGGGTTCGCCGCCGACGCCGAGACGCCCAGGCGGCGGGCCGTCTCCAGGCGGGCCGGGTTCACGTCGACGACGTCCACGCTCGCCGCGCCGGTGCGCTTGGCCAGCTCCAGCATCATCAGGCCCATGGTGCCGGAGCCGTAGATCAGCACGTGCGCGCCGAGACGCGAGCGGAGCACGTCGTAGCCGCGCACCGCGCAGGACAGGGGCTCGACGAGCGCCGCGTCCTCGGTGCGGACGTGCTCGGGGAGCTTCACGCAGTTGGCCACCGGGGCCACCGCGTACCGCGCCGCGCCTCCGGCCGTGGTCACGCCGATCGCGGCCCAGCGTTCACAGAGGTTGTTGTGGCCGGTACGGCAGTAGCGGCACTCGTAGCAGTACAGGGACGGGTCCACCGCGACCCGGTCACCCACCGAGAGTTCCGTGACCCGGGTGCCCACCCCGACGACCTCGCCGGCGAACTCGTGCCCGGGCACGATCGGCAGTTTCGGGGCGAACTCCCCCTGGAGGATGTGCAGGTCGGTTCCGCACAGGCCGCAGGCCGCGACCTCGACCACGACCTCCCGCGGGCCGGGCGCCGGGTCGGGGACCTCGGCGACGACGGCCTTGCCCACGGACTCGATGACGGCGGCCTTCATTTCACGGCTCCCAACGACAGGCCCTGGACCAGCTTGTCCTGGGCGGCGAACCCCGCGGCGAGCACCGGCAGGGAGATGACGAGCGACGCGGCACACACCTTCGCCAGGAACAGGCCCTGACTGGTGATGAAACCGGTCAGGAAGACGGGGGCGGTCTCGGCGACCACGCCCGTGAGCACCCGGGCGAACAGCAGCTCGTTCCAGCTGAAGATGAAGCAGATCAAGGCGGTCGCGGCGATACCGGGGAGGGAGATCGGGGCGACCACGCGCGCGAGGACCGTGGGCAGCCGGGCCCCGTCCACCCTCGCCGCCTCGATCACCGCGACCGGGATCTCGGCGAGGAAGGACTGCATCATCCACACCGCGATCGGCAGGTTCATGGAGGTGTAGAGCACGACCAGCAGCCAGATGTTGTCGAGCATCCCGGCGTTCTTGGCGAACAGGTAGATCGGGAGCAGGCCCGCCACGACCGGCAGCATCTTGGTGGACAGGAAGAAGAACAGCACGTCCGTCCACTTGCGGACCCGGTTGATCGACAGCGCGTAGGCCGCCGGGAAGGCCAGCAGCAGGACCAGCAGCGTCGAGGCCACGGAGGCGACCGTGGAGTTGATCAGGGCGGGCCAGGGGCTGGCGCCGCCGCCGGCGCCGAAGAACTCCCGGTAGCCGTCCAGGGTGAGGGCGGCCGCGAAGGAGGGCGGGTTGGTGGCGGCGTCGGACTCCGAGTGGAACGACGTCAGCGCCATCCACGCGATGGGCAGGAAGAACACGATCCCGGCCAGCCAGGCCAGCAGGCCCAGGCCGTTACGGCGTACGACGCTCATGCGCGGGACACCTCCTCGCGGAACAGGGACGACACCACGCGCAGGGCGAAGGTCGCGATGACGATCGAGCCGATGACCACCAGGACGCCCGCGGCCGAGGCGAGGCCGTTCTCATGGGCCTGGTAGAAGCTCTGGTAGACGGTGTAGGGGAGGTTGGCGGTGCCGAGGCCGCCGGACGTGATCGTGAAGACCGCGTCGAAGTTCTGGACGATGTAGATCGAGCCCAGCAGGGCGCCCAGTTCGAGGTAGCGGCGCAGGTGCGGCAGCGTCAGATGGACGAAGATCTGCCAGTCGCTCGCGCCGTCGACCCGGGCCGCCTCGATCTGCTCGTGGTCGCGGCTCTGCAGTCCGGCGAGCAGGATCAGCATCATGAACGGCGTCCACTGCCAGACGAGGGATGCCTCGACGGCGAGCAGCGGGGTGTTCGAGATCCAGTCGGGCTGTGGGCCGCCCACATAGTGCAACAGCCCATTGAGCAGGCCGTATTCAGGGTTGTAGAGCACATGCTTCCAGAGCAGGGCCGCGGCGACCGGCACCACCAGGAAGGGCGCGATGAGCAGGGTGCGGACGATGCCGCGGCCGCGGAACCTCCGGTCCAGCAGCAGGGCGAGGACGAGTCCGAGGACGAGGCTGGCCAGGACCACCGCCACCGTCAGCAGCACCGTCGTCCCCACCGAGTGGCGCAGGTCCGGGTCGGTGAGCACCTCCTGGTAGTTGTCGACGCCGGTGAAGTGCCGGGCGTCGGGATAGAGGGCGTTCCAGTCGAAGAAGGAGATCACCAGCGTGGCCACGAAGGGCAGCTGGGTGACGACGATCATGAAGATCAGGGCGGGCAGCAGCGGGGCCCGGGTGGCCCAGGCACGCAGCCGGGCGGAGGGCCGGCGGACGGGGCCGGGTATCTCGGGGGAGGCCACGGGGGCCGTTGTCGTGGCGGTCATCGTCCCTCGTACTCCTCGGAGATCTTCTCGGCGAGCGCCTGGGACTTCGTCAGGGCCGACTCGACGGACTGGCGTCCGGCGATGGCCGCGCTGATCTCCTGGGAGACCTTGGTGCCGAGGTCGGTGAACTCGGGGATGCCGACGAACTGGATGCCGGGCGCGGGCCGCGGCTGGACGCCGGGATCGTCGGGCCGGGCGCCTTCGATGGCCTCCTTGGTCATCTCCTGGAAGGCGGCGGCCTCTTTGCGGTAGTCGGCGTTGGCGTAGGTCGACGCCCGCTTTCCGGCCGGGACGTTCGACCAGCCGACCCGGTCGCCGACCAGCTGCTCGTAACCCTTGCCGGACGCCCAGGAGACGAACTTCCAGGCGTTGTCGGGGTTGCGGGAGGCCTGCTGGATGCCCCAGGCCCAGGTGTAGAGCCAGCCGGAGGACTTCGTCTTCTCGACGGGGGCGGGGGCGTAGCCGACCTTGCCCTTCACGGGGGAGTCCGCCGCCTCCAGGGATCCGGCCGCGGAGGTGGCGTCGTACCACATGGCGACCTTGCCCTGGGTCATGTTGTTGAGGCACTCGGCGAAGCCGGACTGGGCGGCGCCGGACTCGCCGTGCTCACGGACCAGGTCGACATAGAACTTCGTCGCCTTTTCGAAGGCCGGGGAGTCGAGCTGTGCCTTCCAGTCCTGGTCGAACCAGGTGCCGCCGAAGGTGTTGACGACCGTGGTGAGCGGGGCCATGACCTCGCCCCAGCCGGGCAGGCCGCGCAGGCAGATGCCCTTCATGCCCGGTTCGGCGCCGTCCGTCCTCGCCGCGAGGTCCGCCACCTGATGCCAGGTGGGGTGCGCGGGCATCGTCAGGCCGTTCTTCTCGAACACGTCCTTGCGGTACATCAGGAACGACGACTCGCCGTAGAAGGGCTGGCCGTAGAGCTTGCCGTCGTCGCCGCTGAGGGACTGGCGCATCGGCTTGAGGACGTCCTGCTCGTCGTAGCCGGGGTCTTCGGCGACGTAGGAGTTCATCTCGCGCAGCCAGCCGTTGCGGGCGTAGATCGGTATCTCGTAGTTGGACAGGGTGGCGACGTCGTACTGGCCGGCCTGGTTGGCGAAGTCCTGGCTGATCTTGTCGCGGACGTCGTTCTCGGGCAGGACCGTGAAGTTGACCTTGATGCCCGTCTCCCGGGTGAAGTGGGCGCGGGTCAGCTTCTGCAGCTCGACCATCTGGGGGTTGTTGACCATGAGGACGTTGATGGCGTCGCCGCCGGATCCGGCCCCGCCCGCGCCGACCCAGCAGCCGGAGAGCAGCGGGGCGAGCAGCGTCCCTGCGGCGGCCAGGGCGAGCGGGGCTCGCGGTGGCCGTCGTCGGCTCTGGGTTCGCATGGATCGCTCCTGGAAGGTATGGGGAGACAAGAAGGTATGGGGAGATAAGGGGCGCGACAGGGCGCGGCTGCGCCCGGTGGGACGGGGGGAGGAGTGGATCAGACGCGGATGACCTGCGGTCCGAGCAGCGAGTAGCGGTGGGCCTCGGAGGCCGGGAGCAGGGTGCTCGTCACGATCGTCTCCAGCGCGCCGACCTCGGCGAACCGGCAGAAGCTGACGGCTCCGAACTTGGTGTGCACGCCGGCGAAGACCACACGCCGGGCGGCCCGGATGGCCTGTGCCTTGACCTCGCTGACGGCCGGGTCGGGGGTGGTGAGGCCGTGTTCGCGGGAGATGCCGTTGGCGCCGATGAACGCCAGGTCGACGACGAAGCCGGCCAGCATCTTCGTCGTCCAGTGGTCGACGGTGGCGAGGGTGCCGCGCCGTACCCGGCCGCCGAGCAGCAGCACGCAGACGTGCTCGGCCTCGGCGAGGGCGCCGGCGACCGGCAGGGACGCGGTGACCACGGTCAGCGGCCGGTCCCGGGGGAGTGCTTCGGCGATGAGCTGCGGGGTGTAGCCCTCGTCGACGAAGACGGTCTCGGCGTCGCCGAGGAGTTCGGCCGCGGCGGCCGCGACCCGGCGTTTCTCGGGGACGTGGCTGGTGGCGCGGAAGGCGAGCGTCGTCTCGAAGCCGGCGCTCTCCACGGGGTAGGCGCCGCCGTGGGTGCGGCGGAGCAGGCCGTGGTCCTCCAGGACGCGCAGGTCCCTTCGTACGGTTTCCTTGGCGACGCCGAGTTCCGCGGCGAGCGTGGTGACGTCGACCGAGCCGGTGGTGCGGGCGGTCCGTACGATCTCCCGCTGGCGTTCTTCCGCGGTTCTGGTCATGGGCTCACCCGCCTTGCTGTGCTGTCTGCCCGTTCGGGCCTCCTGGGGGAAAGTTCTACAGCGGGTGAGGCGGGGTGACCAGGCCTGATCCGGGCCCGATGCTGCCCGCGTGTGCCCGTTCGGGCGGGGCGGCCCCCTCGGCTCGGGTGGTGTGGGGTGCGGCGGCCGCGGGTGCGTCGTGGCTGGTCGGGCAGTTCCCAGCGCCCCTGGCGTGGCCCTGTCGCGCCTACGGCCGGGACGCGGTCCGTGCCCGGACAGGGCTGCGGGCGGGCCCGTTCGGTGCCCGCCCTCCTCCGTGGCGATCGTTTTCGGTCAGTACGGCCAGATCGGCGGGTCCGTCACGAACCGGCCGCCGAGGTAGGCGTGCGCCTCGTTGCCGTCCTGCAGTTCGCCCTGCTCGGCGATGAGCTTCTCGGCGTAGGGCTCGGAGTCGTCCTGCGGTTCGTAGCCGAGGGCCCGGGCGGTGCCGAGGTCCCACCACAGGCGGGTGTTGGCGGAGGAGCCGTGGACGACGGTATGGCCGACGTGCTCGGCGGTCAGGGCCGCGTGGAAGAGGCGGGCGCCGTCTGCGGGGCTCATCCACACCGAGAGCATGCGCACGCTGGTCGGCTCCGGGAAGCAGGAGCCGATGCGTACCGAGACCGTCTCCAGGCCGTGCTTGTCCCAGTAGAACTGCGCGAGGTCCTCCCCGAAGCACTTGGACAGGCCGTAGAAGGTGTCCGGGCGGCGCGGGGTGTCGACCGGGATGAGGGGGTCGTCGCCCCGGGGGCGCGGGGTGTAGCCCACGGCGTGGTTGGAGGAGGCGAAGACGATCCGGCCGACGCCCTCCTCGCGGGCGGCCTCGTACAGGTGGTAGGTGCCCTCGATGTTGGCCTTGAGGATCTTCTCGAAGGGGGCTTCCAGGGAGATGCCCGCGAGGTGGAGGACCGCGTCGACGCCCCGGACGGCCTCGCGCACGGCGCCCCGGTCGGCCAGGTCGGCGGTGATCGCGTCGGGCTCGCCCTCGACCGGCCGCAGGTCCAGCAGGCGCAGGTCGTAGCCGTAGGCCGGGAGCAGGTCCCGCATCAGGGTGCCGAGGCCGCCGGCGGCTCCGGTGAGCAGGACGGTGCGGGGAGCGGGCATCCACGGATCTCCTTGATCGCGGCCGTACTGTGCGCCATCGTACACATGAGCGCACAGTATTCATATCCGTGGACACGCTAAGGAGGCGGGCCGGAGCCCGTCAAGCAGGGCGCGAGGGGGTGAATTCGCAGGTGCGTCGCGGGTGTGCGCGCTTGACCGGCGCCAAGGGTGCGCCCTAGCGTGGAGATGTTCAGAAATATGGACGCCAATCATGAATATGGAACCGGGAGAGCTCGTGACGTCAGCCCCTCTCGCCGCTCGACTCGGCATCCCCAGCGGACCGCTGTTCTTCCCGGTCACCGCCTTCGGCCCCGACGGCTCCGTGGACCTCGACACCTTCCGCACGCACGTCCGGCGCGGGGTGGAGGCCGGAGCCGCCGCCGTGTTCGCCTGCTGCGGCACCGGCGAGTTCCACGCGCTGACACCCGAGGAGTTCGAGGCCTGTGCACGGGCCGCCGTCGAGGCCACCGACGGGCGTGTGCCCGTCGTCGCCGGCGCCGGGTACGGCACCGCGCTCGCCGTGCGCTACGCCCGCCTCGCCGAGGCCGCCGGGGCGGACGGACTGCTCGCCATGCCGCCCTACCTCGTCGTCGCCGGGCAGGAGGGGCTGCTGCGGCACTACCGCGAGGTGGCCGCCGCCACCGCCCTGCCGGTCATCGTCTACCAGCGCGACAACGCCGTCTTCACCCCGGAGACGGTCGTCGGGCTCGCCCGCACGGACGGGATCATCGGCCTCAAGGACGGGCTCGGCGACCTCGACCTCATGCAGCGCGTCGTCAGCGCCGTCCGCACCGAGGCCCCCGGCGACTTCCTCTGCTTCAACGGCCTGCCGACCGCCGAGCTGACCCAGCTCGCCTACCGCGCCCTCGGCGTCACGCTCTACTCGTCCGCCGTGTTCTGCTTCGCCCCGGAGATCGCCCTTGCCTTCCACCAGGCCCTGCGGACCGGCGACGACACCACCGTGGAGAAGCTGCTCGACGGCTTCTACCGCCCGTTCGTGGAACTGCGCGCCCGAGGCCGCGGCTACGCGGTCGCGCTGGTCAAGGCCGGTGTACGGCTGCGCGGCCTCGACGTCGGGGAGGTGCGGCCCCCGCTGCACGAACCGGACGAGGACCATGTGAAACAGCTCGCCGACGTGATCGAGCGCGGCTACGCGCTGCTGGAGGAGACCAAGTGAAGCTGCCGGAGCAGACCACGTGAAGGCGTCGACATTCGTCTACCCCTGGGACGTCAACGGCGACCCGGAGGCACCCGCGCGGATCGCCGCGCTCGGCGTGGCCCAGGTGACGCTCGCCGCCGCCTATCACTCCACGCGCGCCCTCACACCCCGCCACCCGCGCCACCGCATCGTCACCGCCGAGCACGCCGCCGTGCTGTACCCGGCGGGCGACCGCTGGGAGGGCCGGGAGCCGCGCCCCTACCCGGCCGGTGACTGGGCCCCCGGCGACGCCTTCGGTGAGGCCGCCGCCGCCCTCGCCGGAGCGGGACTGGAGGTGCACACCTGGGTCGTCCTCGCGCACAACTCCCGCCTCGGCGCCGAGCACCCCGGCACCTCGGTCGTCAACGCCTACGGCGACCGCTACCCCTGGGCCCCGTGCATCGCGCAGCCCGCCACGCGTGCCTACCTGACCGACCTGGCGGCCGAGGCGGCCGTCCGGCCCGGGGCGCGCGGCACCGAGCTGGAGTCCCTCGGCTGGTACGGCCTGCAGCATCTGCACGCCCACGACAAGACCGGCGGCGTCGGACTCGGGGAGGCCGGGCAGTACCTGATGGCGCTGTGCTTCTGCCCGTCCTGCCGCGAGGGCTACGGCCGGCACGGCCTCGACCCCGACGAGCTGGCGACCGCAGTACGGGCCGCGCTGGAGCCGGTGTGGCAAGGGGCGGCGCCGTCCGACGGAGGCTGGCCGGGCATCGAGAAGCTCCTCGGCGAGTCCCTCGCGCACACCACGCGCGCGTACCGCGACGACACCGCCCGCACCCTCCAGGAGCAGGCCGTCGCCGCGGTCCGGGACGCCGCTCCCGACGGCTTCCAGGTGCTGCTGCACGCGGATCCGGTCTCGTACCACGTCGGCGCCAACCCGGGGGTCGATCCGGCGCACATCCTCTCCGTGGCGGACGGCGTGGTGGTGTCCTGCGCGGGCGGCACCGGCACACTGACACCGTTCGCGCGGCAGGACCGCGCGGGCGCGGTCATCGCCGCCCACTTCCCCGTCGTCGCGGGCATGGGCGGCAGCCCCGGCACCCTCGCCGCCGACGCCGCCGAAGCACGCCGGCAGGGGGCCACCGAACTGCGGCTGTATCACGCCGGGCTGGCGTCCGACGGCGACCTGGGGGCCGTCCGCTCCGCCCTCGCCGGGCTCTGACCCAGCGCGACCGCCGTCACCAGCAGGGCCACGCCCAGGGCCACCAGCACCAGTCGGTGGCTCACCAGCTCCACCAGGGCCGCTCCGGCGGCCAGCCCGACCACGTTCGGCGCGTACACCAGGGTGTGGGCGGTGGCAGTGACCCGGCCCAGCAGCGCGCCCGGCGTCTCACGCTGCACGGACGTCAGCGCGGCGATCAGCACCGCGGGCAGCCCCAGGCCGATCGCCGCGCAGCACACCAGTGCCACCGGGTCCCACGGCACCGCCCGCAGCGCCGTCGCCAGAGCCAGCAGGGCGACGCCGGACGCCGCGAAGCGCCGCGTCCCCAGCCGGCGCAGGCCGGGGCCGCAGAGCAGCCCGACCACGAGGGAACCGGCGCCCTGCACGGCGTACAGCACGCCGATGTACGCGGGGGAGTGCCCGAGGTCGTCGACGACGGCGTACACCATGGCCCCGTTCAGGCCGGCGCACAGCATCGTGACGCCCCCCGCCAGGACCAGGGGGCGCAGCACGGGGTGCGCCCACAGATGCCGGGCGCCCGCCATGGTGCGCCGCCGACCGCTGCCGGTGGGCCGGGCCGGCCTGCTCTCCCGCACCCGCAGCATCGCGTACAGCCCCGCGGCCAGTACGAACGTCGCCGCGTCCAGGAGGGCGACACCCGCACCGCCGTACGCCGCGTAGAGGCCCGCGCCCGTCGGCGGGGCCAGGAGCTTCATGCCCTCGTTGGCGGTCATGCGCAGGCCGTTGAAGTCGCCGAGCAGGGACGGTTCGATCGCGGTCGCCACGAGCGCCGACTCGGCGGCGTCGTGGACGACGCCCGTGGCGCCGTACACGAACAGCACCGCGTACAGCAGCCACAGGTCGGCCGTGGTGCCGACGCCCAGGAGGGTGAGCAGGAGGGCGGCCGGCAGCAGGTTCGTGCCGATCAGCAGGGGTCTGCGGCGGCCGCGGTCGGCGAGGGTGCCCAGCAGCGGGCCGGCCAGGGTCGGCAGCCACATGGCCAGCATGCACAGCGCGGCCAGGCCGTCCGAGCCGGTCAGGTCCTTCACCCACACCCCGGACGCCAGCCACAGGGCCGAGGTGCCGAAGCCGGAGACCACCACGCCGCACAGGTAGAGCCCGGCGTCGCGGTCGCCCAGGACGCGCACGAGGGGCCAGGTCGTCTTGGTCGTCATACCTGGCCATCGTGGGGCTAAGGGCCCTGCCGAGGGCTCGGGAAGGTGCCTTAGTTCCCGCCGGAACGGGGCAGGCGGGAGGCGGTGATCAGTCCCCTCGCGAGGCGAGCATCTCCCCGAGCTTGCCGAGGCCCTGGATCCAGCCTTCCTCGTGGAGGGCCAGCCGCCGCTCGGTGGCGAAGTCACCCTGGTCGAGGATGAGCTGGGACCGTCCGACGTCGGTGTCGAACAGCGACAGCGTCACCACGGTCTCCCGGTCCTCGGGGTCGGGGTCCTCCCAGCGGAAGGTGTACGCCAGGCCCACCGGGGGATCGACGTCGATGTATTCGCCCACCAGGTAGAAGAGCTCGCCTTCCGGGGGCTGCATCGCGATGCGGTAGGCGCCACCGGGGCGGAGGTCGATCTCCACGCCCGGGGTGCTGAACCCGTCCGGGCCCCACCAGCGCGCCACTTCCACGGGGTCGGTCAGCTCCCGGAACACGCGCGTGGGCTCGTCCGCCAGCTCGCACTCCAGATGCAGTCTCAGCTCGCCGTCCTGTGCCATGACGCACCACCCGCCACCGAAGGTGCCCGGAACAACTCCTCCGCACATTTTAGGGAGGCCGGCCGGGGTCCACGATCCCGAAGCGATGAGTTCCGCGGCCGGCGCCGGTCCACCCTCCCAGGACCGCACTTCTGAGGAGCAGGTATGAGCGACACCACCGGGACGATCCTCGACCTCGGCCCACAGACGGAGGCCGTTGCGCAGCTCGTGGCGGGCGTCACCGACGAACAGCTGGCCGATCCGACGCCCTGCCCCGCGTACGCGGTGCGGCATCTGCTCGGCCACCTGGCGGGGCTGGCCGCCGCCTTCCGGGACGCCGCCCGCAAGGACCTCGGCGCCACGACCGACACCAGCCCGGGCTCCGCGCTGCCGGAACTCGCCCCCGGCTGGCGCGAGGAGCTGCCCGATCTCCTCGCCGAACTGGGCGAGGCCTGGCGCGACCCGGCCGCCCGGACCGGCATGACCCGGGCCGGGGGCGTCGACCTGCCCGGCGAGGTCGCCGGCCTCGTCGCCACCGACGAACTGGTCGTGCACGGCTGGGACCTGGCCCGCGCCACCGGACAGCCCTACAGCCCCGACCCGGCCGCACTGCGCGTCTGCCACGACTTCCTCGCCGCCTCCGTCGACGACCCCGGGCGCGGCGCCGTCTTCGGTCCGGTCGTCACCGTCGAGGCGGACGCGCCCCTGCTGGACCGCGCGATCGGGCTGAGCGGGCGGGACCCGCGGTGGACGCGCTCCGCGTAGAACGCGCCGCCCTGTCCCCCTTGGCAACGTCGACCTGCTCTACACCCTGACCGGCGGCGGACCCGCGGGCGAGACCACGACGCTGCCGCTGTACATCGCCGACACATCCGTCGCTCGTCCCGTTCCGACGCGGAACACCTCGGCACCGGCGCCGGGCAGGCCGACCGGGCGGTGGCCCGCGGCGCGGGGGCGGGGAGGCTTCCGGGGACCGGCCGCATCATCGACGCCATGAACACCCCTGCGAGCACCCCGCTGCCCCTCGTCCTCGCCGGTGCCCGCGGTCACGGCCGCTGGCACGTCGAGAACATCCGCCGGCTCCAGAGGCAGGGCCTAGTACGGCTCGTCGGCGTCTGCGAACTGACGCCGCTGACCGAGGAGGAACTCGGCGACCTGGGCACACCCGAGCAGTCCGCCGACTTCGGAGCCCTGCTGGAGGCCACCGGCGCGCGGATCGCCGTGATCTGCACCCCCATCCCGACCCACACCGACCTCGCGCTGACGGCGGCCGGACGTGGGGTGCACCTCCTCCTGGAGAAGCCGCCCGCCCCCTCCTACGCCGAGTTCCGCCGGATGGCCGACGGGGTGGCCGAGGCCGGGGTCGTCTGCCAGATCGGCTTCCAGTCGCTGGGGTCACACGCCCTGACGGCCGTGCGCGAGCTGATCGAGAAGGGCGCGATCGGGCGGCTCGTCGGCCTCGGCGGGGCCGGTGCCTGGGTGCGCGACGAGGACTACTTCAAGCGGGCCCCCTGGGCGGGCAAACGACGGCTGAACGGCGTCGACGTGATCGACGGGGCGCTGACCAACCCCCTCGCCCACGCCGTCGCCACCGCCCTCGCCCTGGGCGCCAGCACCCGCGCCGAGGACGTCACCGGCATCGAGACCGAACTGCTGCGCGCCAACGCCATCGAGTCCGACGACACCTCCTGCGTCCGGATCACCACCGCCCAGGGCCACCCGGTGACGGTCGCCGCGACCCTGTGCGCCGAGGAAGCCGACGAGCCGTACGTCCTGGTGCACGGCAGCAGCGGCCGCATCACCTTCTGGTACAAGCAGGACCGCGTGCTGCTCCAGCGCGCGGGACACGGCCCGGAGGAGTCCGAGCACGGCCGCACCGACCTGCTGGAGAACCTCGTCGACCACCTCACCACCGGCGCGGACCTGCTCGTCCCGCCGGACGAGACCGGCGCGTTCATGAAGGTCGTCGAGGCCATCCGCACCGCCCCCGACCCTGAGCCCCTGCCGGACACCGCCTGGCACCGCGTCCCCGGCGAGAACCGCCGGGTCGTCCCCGGCATCGACGGGCTCGTCGCGACCGCCGCCGACACCCTCTCCCTCTACTCCGAGCTCGGCGCCCCCTGGACGCGCCCGTCGAACGAGGTGAGCACCCCATGACCGGCAACGGCACGACGGTCCTGCGCGTCACGGGCCGGCCGGTCGGCCGCCACGTCACCCGGCCCGAGCCGCCGGCCCGGCGGAAAACCCTTCTCCCGCAGGGGCTTGCTCGCAGTGGGAAGCCGATGCCGTACCTGTGAGGCTCACCGCCGTACCGGCTCGATCCCCTCCAGCGTCGGCACCACGGGCTTGACGGTGCCGTCGGCCGCGAACTCCATGCGGTCGACGGTCGTCTCGCGGTGCATGCCGTCGCCGCCCGGCAGACCGGGGCCGTTGAGGGCGAAGCGGTGGTAGACCATGTACCAGTCGTCGGTGCCCGGGGTGTTGACCACCGAGTGATGGCCGGTGGCGAGGATGCCGTACTCGGGCCGCTTCTCGAGGATCGTCCCGCGCTTGGTCCACGGGCCGAGCGGGGACGGACCCGTCGCGTACGCCACGTGGTAGTTCTCGCTGCGTGTGTCGTCCTCGGACCACATGAAGTAGTACGTGCCCTTCCGCTTGATCACGAAGGAGCCCTCGCGGAAGTCGTCCGGGGTGATGTCCTTCACCTTCGAGGCGTCGAAGGACACCATGTCGTCGTTCAGCGGCGCCACGTAGCCGTGGCCGTTGCCCCAGTACAGGTAGGCCCGGCCGTCGTCGTCCGTGAAGACCGCCGGGTCGATCATCTGGCCCTTCAGCGCGCCGCCCTTGGCGACCAGGGGCTTGCCGAGCGCGTCCTTGAAGGGGCCGGCGGGGGAGTCGGCCACCGCCACGCCGATCTGCTGCTCGGCGCAGAAGTAGAAGTAGTACGTGCCGTTCCGCTCGGCGATCGCGGGGGCCCAGGCGTTCTTGTCGGCCCAGCTCACGTCAGGACCGAGGTCGAGGATGACGCCGTGGTCCTTCCAGTCGACCAGGTCCTTCGACGAGTACGCCTTGAACCTGGTGCCGCTCCAGCCCTGGAAGCCGTCCGTCGTCGGGTAGATCCAGTACCGGCCGTTCAGGTAGTGCACGTCGGGGTCGGCGTTCAGGCCCGGCAGCAGGGGACTGCGGGTGGGCACCGCCTCGACCGTCCAGGTGCGCTTGCTGCCGTCGGCGGCCGTCACCGTGTACTTCTGCGGCGTGCGGAAGTCGCGCCGGGTGCCGGACTCCGGGCTCAGCTTCGCGCCCGCACCGACCCACAGCCTCGGGGCGAGGCTCCGCAGTCCGGCGTCCGGCTCCATGGGCAGGACGACCTTCGAGGCGCTGTCCGTGACGATCGCGTAGCCCTTCTGGTGCCCGGCCGTCGCGTCCACGACCGAGGCGGGGGTGGAGGGGTAGGCGGCCAGCAGACGGTCGTACTCCTGCTGCGTCACCGGCAGGACGGTGCCGTGCCGGGGGCTCGCCGGGAGCTTGTAGTTCGTGGACGGGGTCCACCTGCCGGAGGCGAGGTCGGTGGTCTCGAAGGGCACGTAGCCGCGACCGCCGTACTCGTCGATGAACAGGTACCACTTCTTCTCGGTGTTCGACTTGAACACCGTCGGGCCCTCGCCGCGGTCCATCGCGCCCTTGCCGATGCAGTCGGCCACCAGGTCGTACGTCGTCGACGTCAGCGAGGTCGACTTCTCGCCGGTGATGAACTTCGAGCAGGGGCTGGAGGAACCAGGGTCCCGCTCGTCCTTGGTGTAGCGGTAGTACTGGTCCTTG
The DNA here is from genome assembly GCF_021474405.1 of [Streptosporangium] indianense. GTDB lineage: Bacteria > Actinomycetota > Actinomycetes > Streptomycetales > Streptomycetaceae > Streptomyces > Streptomyces indiaensis. The sequence continues at coordinate 5,323 of NZ_JAKEIO010000133.1, read as the reverse complement.
TCCTTCACGACCGTGGAGTCGATCACCGAGTAGCCCGGGTCGTTCCAGACCTTCGGCTCGCTGAAGGTGCGGAAGTCCTTCGTGGTCGCGTACAGCATCTTGTTGTACGTGTCGCCCTTGTGGTCCGGGTCGTCGTCGGCGTACAGCTTCGACGCCCAGAAGACGACGTACGAGCCGAGGTCGTCGTCCCAGTAGGCCTCCGGGGCCCAGGTGTTGCCCGCGTTGTCGGGGGAGACCTTCACCAGGCGCTGGTCGGTCCAGTGGACCAGGTCGGTGGACTCCCAGACCATGAGCGACTTGCTGCCGTGCCGCTGGACGTCGTCCCAGCTGCCGCTGGAGTTCTGGTACATCCGCAGGTCGGTGGCGATCAGGTAGAACGTGTCGCCCTTGGGGGAGCGGATGACGAACGGGTCGCGCAGGCCCTTCTCGCCGGTCGTGGACGTCAGCACCGGCTTTCCGGCGTTCAGCTCACGCCAGTGCAGCGGGTCGTTGCCGCGGCTGAGGGCGTAGCGGATCTGCTCGCCGTCGGCGGTGCCCTCACCGGTGAAGTAGGCGAAGAGATAACCGGCGTACGTGCTGCTGTGCTTCACGGGTGGGGCTCCCGGGTCCGCGGTGCTGGGCGGTGCCGTGAGGAAGGCCAGGAGGAGACCGGCCAGGGCCAGGAACGGGAGCAGGAGCGTGCGGGCGATGCGGGGGCGCATGACACTTCCTGTCGGAGTGTGGGGGGTTCTGTTCGATAGTGGCCCTCGGAGTTTCACCGGAGGGACGCAGCGCGTCAACGGGTCTGCGTGAGGCCGCAGTTTCCGAAAACTTTCGGGACACTCGGGGGTGCCGGTGCGTGAGTCGGAACGTCTTTGCGGGGCTGCGGCGACCGGGTTCGTAGCCCGCGGCGGATACGGCGACGCCCCCGCCGGTGCGTATCGGCGGGGGCGTCCTGCCGGCCGGCCGAGGGGGGCTCGGCCGCTACCGTCCGGCCGTCCGGAGGGGGGCTCCGGACGGCCGAGGTGCCGGGGTGTCCGACTGGGGGGTCGGACACCCGGCGGTTCCGGTCGGCCCAAGGGGGGACGAGGGCCGACCGGAGTCACTGGGGACGAGGCCCTACTGGTAGCCGATGTCGCAGGCCGTGAACTTGCAGGCCTCGCCGTCCGGCCCGGGCGGCGTCGGCTCCTTGGGCTCCTTGCCGGTGTTGTTGCCGTCGAAGACCCACGGGCGATCTCTCCTCCAGCGGCTACGGGCGCTCCCGGCCGGCGCACCCTGTGGCTGTCATGTAGATGACATGTGATCATCCGGGGGGAGGCCCGGACGAGATCGGGAAGCGTAGCAGCGATCGACGGATGGTTCGTACGGAGCTTCGAACAGCGTATGGCGGGCCGGACTTCGATTTCGTAACACGAAGAAAACCTGAACGTGGTTCAACACGACGACAATCCAGCCAGCATCCGCACACCGATCACCCAGGCATCGAGGAGCACGCGCCATGTCCGAATCACAGAAGGTGGCCGACCGGTCCGACGCCGCGCCACCGGCGGCGAACAGCGTCGACCGGTTCTTCAGGATCTCCGAGCGAGGGTCCACCTTCGGCCGGGAGATCCGCGGCGGCTTCGCCACCTTCTTCACGATGGCCTACATCCTTGTCCTGAATCCCATCATTCTGGGCAGCGCGAAGGACAAGTTCGGGCACCAGCTGGACGCCGTCCAACTCACGACCGCCACCGCCCTGGTGGCCGCCGTCATGACGATCGTCATGGGCGTCGGCGGCAACCTGCCCCTCGCGCTCGCCGCCGGACTCGGCCTGAACGCCGTGGTCGCCTTCCAGATCGCCCCGCTCATGAGCTGGGACGACGCGATGGGCCTGATCGTCCTCGAAGGCCTGCTGATCTGCGTGCTGGTGGTGACCGGTCTGCGCGAGGCCGTCATGCACGCGATACCCCAGCCGCTCAAGCAGGCGATCAGCGTCGGCATCGGCCTGTTCATCGCCTTCATCGGCTTCGTCGACGCCGGGTTCGTCAGCCGCATCCCGGACGCCGCGAACACCACCGTGCCCGTTCAGCTGGGCGGCACCGGCACCCTCGCCGGCTGGCCGATGCTGGTCTTCTGCCTCGGTGTGCTGCTGACGATCGGGCTGCTCGCCCGCAAGGTCAAGGGCGCCATCCTGATCAGCATCGTCACCATGACCGCGCTGGCGGTGGTCATCGACTCCCTCGCCGACATCAAGTCCTGGGGCCTCACCACGCCCGCCTGGCCGGACAAGCTCGTCGACGCCCCCGACTTCGGGCTCCTCGGCGACTTCGACCTGTTCGGTGCCTTCAGCGCGCCCGGCGTCGGCGTCATCACCGTCGTCCTGCTGATCTTCACGCTGATCCTGTCCGACTTCTTCGACACCATGGGCACGGTCGTCGGCATCAGCGCCGAGGCCGGCCTGCTCGACGACGAGGGCAAGGTCCCGAACCTCGGCCGGGTGCTGCTCATCGACGGTGCCGCCGCGGTGGCCGGTGGTGCGGCCTCCGCCTCCTCGGCGACCTCCTACATCGAGTCCGCCGCCGGTGTCGGAGAGGGCGCGCGCACCGGCTTCTCCAACCTCGTCACCGGCGGCCTGTTCGGCCTCGCGCTGTTCCTCACCCCGCTGCTCACCATCGTCCCGCTCCAGGCGGCCGCCCCGGCCCTGATCGCCGTCGGCTTCCTGATGATGACCCAGGTCAAGCACATCGACTGGGACCGCTACGACATCGCCATCCCCGCGTTCCTCACCATCGCCGTGATGCCGTTCACCTACTCCATCACCAACGGCATCGGCGCCGGCTTCCTCGCCTACGTCGTCATCAAGACCGTGCTCGGCAAGGCCAAGGAGGTGCACTGGCTGCTGTGGGGGACCTCGGCGCTGTTCCTGGTGTACTTCGCGATCGACCCGATCGAGCAGCTCCTGGGCGCGAAGTGACGCCGGACGCGCGGTGACACGAGGACGGGCCGCCCCCGGGGGGAAGGGGGCGGCCCGTCTCGTCCGTACAGACGGCGTATCGGCGGCGGAGGTTCAGTGGCGGCGGCTCAGTCCTTCAGTGCCGCCTGCATCATCGCCTTGGCGACCGGCGCCGCGAGCCCGTTGCCGCTGACCTCCGAGCGGGCCGCGTTCGACTGCTCCACGACCACCGCCACGGCGACCTCCTTGCCCGTGGAGTCGGACTTGCCGTACGAGGTGAACCAGGCGTACGGCACCTGGCTGTTGTTCTCGCCGTGCTGGGCCGTACCCGTCTTGCCGCCCACGGTCGCGCCCGGGACCTGTGCGTTCGTGCCCGTGCCCTTGCTGACGACCGTCTGCATCGCCGACTGCAACTGCTCCGCGGTGGAGGAGCTGACGATCTCCTTCGAACCGGCGTCGTCGTAGTCCTCCAGCACATCGCCCCCGCTGTCGGTGATCTGCGAGACCATGTGCGGCGAGACCAGCTTGCCGCCGTTGGCAATGGCCGCCGACACCATGGCCATCTGCAGCGGCGTGGCCGTGACGTCGAACTGGCCGATGCCCGTCAGGGCCGTCTGAGACGGGTGCATGTCCGACGGGTAGACGCTCGTGTAGGCCCGGACCGGCACGTCCAGCGCGTCGTCGTTGAAGCCGAACTTCTCCGCCATCGCCTTCACCTTGTCCTGGCCCAGCTTCACGGCCATCTTGGCGAAGACGTTGTTGCAGGAGTACTCCAGCGCCGTACGGATGGTCGCGTCGGTGCAGGGCGCGTTCGGGTTCTCGTTCGTCAGGTCCCGGCTGGTGCCGGGCAGCGTGTACGGGTCCGGGCTGTCCGTCCTCTCGTCCACCGACGAGTACAGCCCGTCCTCCAGCGCGGCCGCCGCCACGACCAGCTTGAACGTCGAACCGGGCGGCAGCGGCTGCCGCAGCGCGCGGTTGACCAGCGGCTTGTCCGGGTCAGTGGTGAGCTTCTTCCAGGCCGACCCCGCCGTGTTGGCGTCGGTCAGGGAGGAGGGGGCGTACGACGGCGTCGACACGACCGCGAGGATCTTCCCGGTCTTCGGGTCGACGGCGACGGCCCCGCCCTTCTTGTCACCGAGCGCGTCGTAGGCCGCCTTCTGCACGCCCGGGTCGATGGTCGTGACCACGTTGCCCGGCTCGGCCCGCTGATTGGTGAGCGTGTCCAGCACGGACTTGAGCCGGCTGTCCGTGCCGTTGAGCAGATCGGTGTAGATGCCCTCCAGCTGAGTCGGGGCGTACGCCTGCGACGCGAAACCCGTCACCGCCGCGTACAGCGGGCCGTCCGTGTACGTCCGCTTGTACCTCAGGTCGCCCGTCTTCGTCGGCGCCGAGCCGGTGACCGACCGGCCGCCCACGATGATGTTGCCGAGCGGCGCCGAGTACGTCTCGATCGCGTTCCGCCGGTTGTCCTTGTCGTCTGCCAGCGCCCGGCCCTCGTAGAACTGCACCCAGGTCGCCCTGACCAGCAGAGCCAGTACCAAGAGCAGCGAGAAGACCGAAGCGCGCCTGATCGTCTTGTTCATTCCGAACAGGAGGACGAACCGCGCCGGGCGGATCGTTCCCGTCCGTCCCGGTTTCTCATCCGGAGGCCGGTTTTCTCATCCGCCGTTCAGAAACCCGGCTTCGTACGCGGCGATCACCGCCTGGGTCCGGTCCCGGGTGCCGGTCTTGGCCAGGACCGCCGCGACATGGGATTTCACCGTCGCCGGGCCGACCTCCATCCGGCGGGCGATCTCCGCGTTGGTCAGGCCCCGCGCCATGTGCCGCAGCACCTCGCCCTCCCGTCCCGTGAGCTTCGCCACCCACGCCGGCGGTGCGGGGTGCGCACGGGCGTGCTCGGTGGCGAGGGTGCGCACGGCCGCCGGGAACAGCAGGCTGTCGCTGCGCGCCACCAGCCGGACCGCCTGCACCAGCGCGTCGGCGTCCGCCCGTTTCAGCAGGAACCCGGCGGCTCCGGCACGCAGCGCGTCGTACACGTAGGAGTCGTTCTCGAAGGTGGTCACGACGACGATCCTGGGCGGGTCGTCCATCGTGGCGAGGATCTGCTCGGTGGCGCGGATCCCGTCGGTCTCCGGCATCCGGACGTCCATGAGGACGACGTCCGGCCGCAGCTCCCGCACGGCCGCCACCGCCTCGGCACCCGTGGCGGCCTCGCCCGCGACCTCCAGGTCCGGCTCGGCGGAGAGGATGGCGCGCAGCGCGGTGCGCACCATGCGCTCGTCGTCGGCGAGAACGACACGGATCGGATCGGGGCGGGACATAAGGGGCCTCTCATACGGGGTCACTCACACGGGTCCACTCATGCGGGTTCACTCATGCGGGACGGGACGGGACGGGACGGGTCGGGTC
>NZ_JAKEIO010000132.1 GCF_021474405.1 [Streptosporangium] indianense | reverse complement strand
GTCGTTGCGGACGCTCGGGCTTCTTTTCTCGCTGGCTCGGGCGGGGGAGGAGGGGTGGGCATGCTCCATGTGGGCGTTGTCGGCGCAGCGCCTTGTCCGGGGTGGACATGGCAGTCTCGTGGACCGGTGCCCACGACCCGGCCGTGTAAGCGGTGAACTCCCCAGGGCAGGGCGTTAGATTGGCTCGCTGATGGTGGACGGAGCGGCTGGTCAGGGGGCAAGGGCGATGGACAGCGACGGGACGCACGAGGTGCGGGGTACCCATGCGAGCCCCGTGCCGCGCCCGGCGGGGCCGCCGGAGGTGCCGGCGATGCCTCCCCTGCCGCCCCGGGCACCGGGGATGCCGCCATCCCCGGACGGGTCCGCGTTCCTCGGCTGGCTGCGGGCGCCGCGCCCCGAGGCCGCCCCGGGCGTGTGGCGGTTCGGGCACCGGCCGCGGCCCGCGGAGGAACCCGAGGAGATCCCCACCCGGCAGCTGCTCAGCGGGGCGCTGATCGCCTTCCTGGTGGGTTGGCTGATCTGGTCGCTGCTGCAGAACGGCTACGTCGGCACCTGGTGGTGGGTGCCGTTCGACCTGATCGTCCCCGATGCCTGGCGCGGCGGCGACAGCGACCTGGGGGAGACCGGGACGTTCATCGTCTACCAGGGGTACGAGTTGCTCGTCGCCCTGGTGATCATGGTCGGGGCGGCGCGGCTCGGCCGCTGGGGCGAGGTGTGGCGCCGCTTCGTCACCCCCCGCTTCCGCCGGACGGAGCCCCAGGAGGCCCGCACGACTCCCGAGGACGACCCGGCCCAGTGGAACGAGCTGCGTGCCGCCGGAGCCGTGGACGCCGCCGAGCGGCTCGCCGCCGAGGCCCGCTCCGGGCTGATGCGGGACGTCGACCACGCCCGGATCATGCGCGCCTGGCAGGGCGTGCGCACCGGGCGGCACAGCCTGGCCACCTTCAGCGGCGCCGTGCTCAAGGACGGCGCCGCCGCCTGCCTGCACCCCTCCGGCGAGCGCGACCTGCCCGCCCGGCTCGCGAGGCACGACCTCGTCACCGGGCAGGTGCGGCTCGGCACCACCGTGGACGACGTCCGCAACCCCTACACCTACCGCGGCACGGGGCTGGCCCTGGGGCCCGACCTGCTCGGCACCTCGCTCGTCGCCGTCGGCCCCGCCGGATCCGGCAAGACCGGGACCGTCGTGCGGCCGCTCGCCGAGTCGCTCTGCCTGCACGCGCTCGCCGGGCGGGCCGCCGTGGTCGTCGTCGGGGCGGCCGGCGCGGGGCTCGGGCCGGCCGACGCGTACGACGTGGTCGTACGGATCGGGAACCAGGACTCCGAGTACGACCTCGACCTGTACGGCGGCACCAGCGACCCGGACGAGGCCGCCGCCGTGCTGGCCGAGGCGCTCGTCGGGGATCTCGCCGACCCGCACCCCGGCAGTGACAGCCGCCGCTCCACCACCGTCCTCGCCCAGCTGCTCGGGCCGTTCCGGGCCGTGCACGGGCGTTTCCCCTCCGTACCGGAGCTGCGGCAGCTGCTGGACGGGGCGCCGGGGCCGTTCGCCGCGCTGCGGCAGGGACTCCAGGAGGCCGGGCAGGACTCGCTGTTGCGGGAACTCGACGCCCGGGAGCGGCAGATGGGGCAGCCCGGTGACGTCGGCGGCGTGCTGGGCGATCGTGTCGCGCTGCTCGACCGGCCCGCCTTCGCCGGGTTCTTCGACACCTCCGGGCAGTCCCGGCCCTTCACGCTCAAGGCCCTCGACCACCCGGTGCGGGTGCGCATCGACCTGCCCCAGCGCGGGCACGCCGACGCCTCCAGGATGCTGGCCCGGCTCGTGCTCGCGCAGTTCACGGCGAGTGTCGCCGTACGCGAGGACCGGTCGCTGTTCGCCTGCCTGCTGCTGGACGACGCGACCGGCGTGGTGACGCCGGAGGCCGTGCGCGGCATCCAGCGGCTGCGCTCCGGCAACGCCGGGGTGGTGCTCACCCTGCGGACCCTGGACGACGTGGCCCGGCCGCTGCGCGGGCCGCTGCTCGGAGCCACCGGCTGCCGGATGGCGCTGTCGGGGCTCACGCCCTGGGACGGACAGGACTTCGCCGAGGTGTGGGGCAAGGAGTGGACCGAGGCCCGGGACGTCACCGACCGGCAGATCATCGCGGAGACCCCGGCGGGCAAGGCCGTGCACATGCTGCGAAGGGTGATCACCGGCAAGGCGCCGACCGCGCGGGCGGTGACCGTCCGGCAGGTCGAGCGGGAGCGCTGGTCCGCCTCCGAGCTGGCCCACGCCGTGCCGGCGGGTCACGCGGTGCTGTCGCTGACCGACGTCAAGGGCGAGCACGCGCCACCGTTGCTGGTCGACCTGCGGAGCTGACCCCTTCCCACCCCTACGGGCGCGCGGGCATCGTACGGTGAGGCAGAATCGTCACAGGTCGTTCATACGCGGCGGCCAAAAGACCACAGAGATCACACAGTCCTGACGCAGAAGGCCTCATGCCCCCGACGCTCGCCTCGCTCGTCCACCACTCCGCGCTGAAGCTGACCGTGCGGGCGGGCGAAGACCGCCTCGACGTGCCGGTCCGCTGGGCGCACGTCAGCGAGCTCGCCGACCCCGTCCCCTACATGGAGGGCGGGGAACTGCTGCTGATCACCGCGCTCAAGCTGGACGCCGAGGACCCGGAGGCCATGCGCCGCTACGTCCGGCGGCTGGCCGGGGCCGGAGTGGTCGGGCTCGGCTTCGCGGTCGGCGTCAACTACGACGAGATCCCCAAGGCCCTCGTCGACGCGGCCGAGCAGGAGGGCCTGCCGCTGCTGGAGGTGCCGCGCCGCACGCCGTTCCTCGCCATCAGCAAGGCCGTGTCCGCCGCGATAGCCGCCGACCAGTACCGGGCCGTCACCGCCGGGTTCGCCGCCCAGCGCGAGCTGACCCGGCAGGCCCAGACCGGCGGCCCGGAAGGGCTGCTGGCCGCGCTGGCCTCACAGGTCGACGGCTGGGCGGCGCTGTACGACGCCTCGGGCGCGGTCGTCGCCACGGCACCGGAGTGGGCGGGGCGGCGCGCGGCGCGGCTCACCGGCGACGTGCAGAAGCTGCGGGACCGCGCCGCGCCCGCCTCGTCCGTGGTCGGCGGGCCGGAGAACGAGGACCGGGTCGAGCTGCACACCATCGGCACCGGCCGCCGTCCCCGGGCCGCCCTCGCCGTGGGCACCGCCGCCGCGCCGGGCACCGCCGAGCGCTACGCCGTCCACTCGGCCATCGCGCTGCTGACCCTGACCACGGAACGCTCCCGGTCCCTCCAGGCGGCCGAGCAGCGTGTGGGCGCGGCGGTGCTGCGCATGCTGCTGGCCGGGGAGCCGGACCACGCCCGCGCGGTCGCCGGGGACCTGTACGGCGAGCTGCTGGACGCGCCGTTCCGGATGATGGTCGCGGAGCGGGTGCCGGTGTCCGCGTCGGCCGCGCTGGCCCGTGCCGAGGCGCCCAAGGGCGCTCCGCCCGTCGACCGGCCCTCGGCCGCCGCGCTCGCCGCGGCCGACACCGCCGGCGACCCCCTCGCGGCCCTCGCCGACGTCGTGGAGTCCGCCGCGGCCCGGGCCGGAGAGGCCGTGTTGGTCGTGCCGGAGGGGGAGCGGCTGGTGGTGCTGGCCGCGGACCGCGGCGCCGCCGCCGCGGCCTGCGGGGAGTACGCGGCCGCCCTGGAGACGGCCCGGGCCGGCATACGCGAGAAGGTGCCCGGCGGCGAGGACGACGAACTGGTCGTCGGCCTGTCGGCACCGGCCGGGCCCATCGCCGCGTCCGCCGCCTACAAGCAGGCCGAGCAGGCGCTGTCGGTGGCGAGGCGGCGCGGGCGCGTCCTCGTGGAGCACGAACAGATGGCGGCCGGTTCGGTGCTGCCGCTGCTGGCCGACGACGCGGTACGGGCCTTCGCCGACGGCATGCTGCGGCCGCTGTACGAGCACGACGCCACGGGCCGCGGCGACCTCGTCTCGTCCCTGCACGCCTGGCTGTCCAAGCACGGCCAGTGGGACGCGGCGGCGGCCGAGCTCGGCGTCCACCGGCACACCCTGCGCTACCGCATGCGCCGGGTCGAGGAGATCCTCGGCCGGTCCCTGGACGACCCGGACGTCCGGATGGAGCTGTGGCTGGCCCTGAAGGCGGCTTCCAGCGAATAGCCAAACCGTAGTAACCGACTCCGCCACTGCTACGGCCCGGACAAACGCCCTTCGGCCACCTCGCGCCTACCGTGGTGCCGTACGACCAGATCACCCCCAACGCCGAAGGGCCGGAACCCACATGACCTCCACCCACGCCTTCTGGCTCGCCGGCCGCCAGGCCACCGGCGAGGACACCTTCGACGTCACCTCCCCGTGGGACGGACGGCTCGTCGGCACCGTGAGCGTGCCGACGGACGCGCAGGTCGAGGAGGCCGTGGCCGCCGCGCACGCCGTGCTGGACGAGTTCGCCGCCACCCCCGCGCACGTCCGGGCCGCCGCCCTCGACCACGTCAGCAAGCGCCTGGCCGAGCGCACCGAGGAGATCGCCCAGCTGATCTCCGCCGAGAACGGCAAGCCCATGAAGTGGGCGCGCGGCGAGGTCGGCCGGGCCGTGTCCGTGTTCCGCTTCGCGGCCGAGGAGGCCCGGCGGTTCAACGGCGGCGAGGCGCAGCGCCTCGACACCGACCTCGGCGGTCAGGGCCGGCTCGCCCTCACCCGCCGCTTCCCGAAGGGTGTCGTGCTCGGCATCGCGCCCTTCAACTTCCCGCTGAACCTCTGCGCCCACAAGATCGCCCCGGCCATCGCCGCCGGCGCCCCGATCATCCTGAAGCCGGCGCCGGCCACCCCGCTGTCCGGCCTGATCATCGGTGATCTGCTGGCCGAGACCGAGCTGCCCGCGGACTCCTGGAGCATCCTGCCGGTCGCCAACGACAAGATGCCGGCCCTGGTGCAGGACGAGCGCCTGCCCGTCATCTCCTTCACGGGCTCCGAGAAGGTCGGCTACGCGATCATGGACTCGGTGCCGCGCAAGCACTGCACCCTGGAGCTGGGCGGCAACGGCGCGGCCGTCGTCCTCGCCGACTGGGCGAGCGACGAGGACCTGGAGTGGGCGGCGAACCGCATCGCCACCTTCTCCAACTACCAGGGCGGCCAGTCCTGCATCTCCGTGCAGCGGGTCATCGCCGACGCCTCGGTGTACGACCGGCTGCTGCCGCGCATCGTCGCCGCCGTCGAGGCCCAGGTCACGGGCGACCCGAGCGACGACAAGACCGACGTCGGCCCGCTGGTCAGCGAGGACGCCGCCCAGCGGGTCGAGACGTGGGTCCAGGAGGCCGTGGACGCCGGGGCGCAGCTGCTCACCGGCGGCAAGCGCGACGGCGCCTCCTACGCGCCGACCGTCCTGGCGGAGGTCCCGGCCGACGTCACGCTCTCCTGCGAGGAGGTCTTCGGACCGGTCCTCACGGTGCAGAAGGCGGACGGCGAGGCCGCGGCCTTCGCCGCCGTCAACGACTCCAAGTACGGCCTCCAGGCGGGCGTGTTCACCCACGACCTGCAGACCGCCTTCCGCGCCCACCGGGCGCTGGAGGTCGGCGGCGTGGTCATCGGCGACGTGCCGTCCTACCGGGCCGACCAGATGCCCTACGGCGGTGTCAAGCAGTCCGGCGTGGGCCGCGAGGGCGTGCGGTTCGCCATGGACGACTACACCTACGAGCGCGTGCTGGTCCTGACCGGCATCAACCTCTAGTTCGTGGAAACCATTTTCATATAGGGTTCCTGAAGGGGCCCGGCACCGCTGCCTTCCGGTGCCGGGCCCCTACTTCGTGCCTGCGCGAGCCGCAGCGGGCCGCGCAGTCCGAGACGCACGTCGTGGACGCCCACGGCGGGAAGGACGCGCCCAGCCGGACGTAGTCTCAGGAGCGGGACCACCATCGGCAGGGCACCTCGATGCAGCACCGTCGTCAGGCGCGCGACAAGTGCCGGGGGCGCTCCGCCCCCTTCGGCTGAACGGACGCGCGAGGACTGGTGGGAGCGTCCGGATTCGGGTACCAACGATCCAGTAGCACTGGTCGGTAACGAAACGGTCCTCCATCTTCCTAGTTGCGGCGAGGTGCCCCTCATGTCCGCTTCCACCACCCCTTCTTCCCGTCCCGCTGTCACCGAGCGGGAGGCCCGTGAGGTGGCGGAGGCCGCCCGGGAACAGCACTGGCGCAAGCCCAGCTTCGCCAAGGAGCTGTTCCTCGGTCGCTTCCGGCTCGACCTCATCCACCCCCACCCCCTCCCGGCCGATGAGGCGGTCCAGCGCGGCGAGGAGTTCCTCGCCAAGCTCCGCGACTTCGTCGAGACGAAGGTCGACGGGGCCCTCATCGAACGCGAGGCCAGGATCCCCGACGAGGTGATCGACGGCCTGAAGGAGCTCGGCGCCTTCGGCATGAAGATCGACACCAAGTACGGCGGTCTCGGGCTCGGGCAGGTGTACTACAACAAGGCACTCGCCCTGGTCGGCTCCGCGAGCCCCGCGATCGGCGTCCTGCTCTCCGCGCACCAGTCGATCGGTGTGCCCCAGCCCCTCAAATTGTTCGGCACCCAGGAGCAGCGGGAGCGCTTCCTGCCGCGCTGCGCCCGCACGGACATCAGCGCCTTCCTGCTCACCGAGCCCGACGTCGGCTCCGACCCGGCCCGCCTCGCCACCACGGCGATCCCGGACGGCGACGACTACGTCCTCGACGGCGTCAAGCTGTGGACCACCAACGGCGTCGTCGCCGACCTGCTGGTCGTCATGGCCCGGGTGCCGAAGAGCGAGGACCACCGCGGCGGCATCACGGCCTTCGTCGTGGAGACGAACTCGCCGGGCGTCACCGTCGAGAACCGCAACGCCTTCATGGGCCTGCGCGGCATCGAGAACGGCGTCACCCGCTTCCACCAGGTGCGCGTCCCCGCCGCCAACCGCGTCGGCGCGGAGGGCCAGGGCCTGAAGATCGCCCTGACCACCCTCAACACCGGGCGGCTGTCCCTGCCCGCGTCCTGCGTCGCGGCCGGCAAGTGGTGCCTGAAGATCGCCCGGGAGTGGTCGGCGGCCCGCGAGCAGTGGGGCAAGCCCGTCGCGCACCACGAGGCGGTCGGCTCCAAGATCTCCTTCATCGCGGCCACCACCTTCGCCCTGGAGGCCGTGACGGACCTGGCCTCGCAGATGGCCGACGAGGACCGCAACGACATCCGCATCGAAGGCGCCCTCGCCAAGCTGTACGCCTCCGAGATGGCCTGGACGATGGCCGACGAACTCGTCCAGATCCGCGGCGGCCGCGGCTTCGAGACGGCCGACTCCCTGCGGGCCCGCGGCGAGCGCGGCGTCCCCGCCGAGCAGCTGCTGCGCGACCTGCGCATCAACCGCATCTTCGAGGGCTCCACCGAGATCATGCACCTGCTGATCGCGCGCGAGGCCGTCGACGCCCACCTCTCGGTCGCCGGCGACCTCATCGACCCCGAGAAGTCCCTGGGCGACAAGGCCAGGGCGGGCGCGAACGCGGGCGTCTTCTACGCCAAGTGGCTGCCGAAGCTGGTCGCCGGACCCGGGCAGCTCCCGGCCTCCTACGGCGAGTTCAAGCACGGTGTGGACCTCTCCGGGCACCTGCGCTACGTCGAGCGCACCGCCCGCAAGCTCGCCCGCTCGACCTTCTACGCCATGTCCCGCTGGCAGGGCCGGATGGAGTCCAAGCAGGGCTTCCTCGGCCGGATCGTCGACATCGGCGCCGAGCTGTTCGCCATGAGCGCGTCCTGTGTACGGGCCGAGCTGCTGCGCAGCCAGGGCGACCACGGCCGCGAGGCCTACCAGCTCGCCGACGTCTTCTGCCGCCAGGCCCGCATCCGCATCGAGGAGCTCTTCACCCGCCTGTGGACCAACACCGACGACCTCGACCGCAAGGTCGTCAAGGGCGTCCTGTCCGGCACGTACGAGTGGCTGGAGCAGGGCATCGTCGACCCCTCCGGCGAGGGCCCCTGGATCGCGGACGCGACACCGGGACCGTCGCAGAAGGAGAACGTCCACCGGCCGATCCGGTAGCCGACGCCCTCCTGGGGGCGTGCGCAGCCAGGCGCGCGCCCCCAGGAAGGGGATGCGCTGTCCTCACACCCCGGCCTTACGGCAACAATGGAGCAATGAGCGACAGTCCAGCCCCCCTCGCCGACCCGCACCTCGTCTACGACCCAGTCGCGGGCGACGGCCCCAAGGACGTGGTGATCCTCGGCTCCACCGGGTCCATCGGCACCCAGGCCATCGACCTGGTGCTGCGCAACCCCGACCGGTTCCGGGTCACCGGGCTGTCGGCCAACGGCGGCCGGGTCGCCCTCCTGGCCGAGCAGGCGTACCGGCTGCGGGTGCGGACCGTCGCGGTCGCCCGCGAGGACGTCGTACCGGCCCTGCGCGACGCACTCACCGCGCAGTACGGCACGGGCGAGCCGCTCCCTGACATCCTCGCCGGCCCGGAGGCGGCCACCCACCTGGCGGCGTCCGACTGCCACACCGTCCTGAACGGCATCACCGGCTCCATCGGCCTCGCCCCGACCCTGGCCGCCCTGGAGGCGGGCCGCACCCTGGCGCTCGCCAACAAGGAGTCGCTCATCGTCGGCGGCCCCCTGGTCAAGGCCCTCGCCAAGCCCGGGCAGATCATCCCGGTCGACTCCGAGCACGCCGCCCTCTTCCAGGCCCTGGCCGCCGGCACTCGCGCCGACGTCCGCAAGCTGGTCGTCACCGCCTCCGGCGGCCCCTTCCGCGGCCGTACGAAGGCCGACCTCGCGCGCGTCACCGTCGAGGACGCCCTCGCGCACCCCACCTGGGCCATGGGCCCGGTCATCACGATCAACTCCGCGACCCTCGTCAACAAGGGCCTGGAGGTCATCGAGGCGCACCTCCTCTACGACATTCCCTTCGACCGCATTGAGGTCGTCGTGCATCCCCAGTCGTATGTCCACTCGATGGTTGAGTTCACGGATGGATCGACACTGGCCCAGGCGACCCCGCCCGACATGCGCGGGCCCATCGCCATCGGCCTCGGCTGGCCCGAGCGGGTGCCCGACGCCGCCCCCACCTTCGACTGGAGCAAGGCCTCGACCTGGGAGTTCTTCCCGCTCGACAACGAGGCCTTCCCCGCGGTGAACCTCGCCCGGCACGTGGGCGAGCTCGCGGGCACCGCCCCTGCGGTGTTCAACGCGGCCAACGAGGAGTGCGTGGAGGCGTTCCGTCAGGGCGCGCTGCCCTTCGACGGGATCATCGACACCGTCACCCGGGTCGTCGAGGAGCACGGCACCCCGCGTACGGGAACCTCGCTCACCGTGTCGGACGTCCTCGAAGCGGAGACCTGGGCGCGGACCCGGGCCCGGGAACTGGCGGCACAGACGGCGGAGGCCCGTGCATGACGACCCTGATGTTCATCCTCGGCATAGTCCTCTTCGCGGTCGGCCTGCTCGTCTCGATCGCGTGGCACGAGCTGGGGCACCTCTCCACCGCCAAGCTCTTCGGCATCCGCGTGCCGCAGTACATGGTCGGCTTCGGCCCCACGATCTTCTCGCGCAGGAAGGGTGAGACGGAGTACGGCATCAAGGCCATCCCGTTCGGCGGCTACATCCGCATGATCGGCATGTTCCCGCCCGGCCCCGACGGCCGGATGGAGGCCCGCTCCACCTCCCCGTGGCGCGGCATGATCGAGGACGCCCGCACCGCCGCCTACGAGGAGCTCAAGCCGGGCGACGAGAACCGCATGTTCTACACGCGCGCCCCCTGGAAGCGCGTGATCGTGATGTTCGCGGGCCCCTTCATGAACCTCATCCTGGCGGTGGCGTTGTTCCTCACCGTCCTGATGGGCTTCGGCATCACCCAGCAGACCACCACGGTCAGCTCGGTCTCCCAGTGCGTCATCGCGCAGAGCGAGAACCGCGACAAGTGCGAGAAGGGCGACCCGGCCGCCCCCGCCGCCGCGGCGGGCCTCAAGGCGGGCGACAAGATCGTCTCCTTCGACGGGGTGAAGACCGACGACTGGAACAAGCTGTCCGACCTGATCCGCGCCACCCCCGGCAAGGAGGTGCCGATCGTCGTCGAGCGGGACGGCAAGGACGTCACCCTGCACGCGAAGATCGCCACCAACCAGGTCGCCAAGAAGGACTCCGGCGGCCAGATCGTCGAGGGACAGTACGTCCAGGCCGGATTCCTCGGCTTCAGCGCCGCCACCGGCGTGGTCAAGCAGGACTTCGGCGACTCCGTGACCTGGATGGGCGACCGCATCGGCGAGGCCGTCGACTCCCTCGCCGCCCTCCCCGGCAAGATCCCGGCCCTGTGGAACGCGGCCTTCGACGGCGCCGAGCGCGAGGCCGACTCCCCGATGGGCGTGGTCGGAGCGGCCCGTGTCGGCGGTGAGATCTTCACCCTCGACATCCCGCCCACCCAGCAGCTGGCCATGGCCCTCATGCTGGTCGCCGGCTTCAACCTCTCCCTGTTCCTGTTCAACATGCTCCCGCTGCTGCCGCTCGACGGCGGCCACATCGCGGGCGCCCTCTGGGAGTCGCTGCGCCGCAACATCGCCAAGGTGCTGCGCCGGCCCGACCCGGGCCCCTTCGACGTGGCGAAGCTCATGCCGGTCGCCTACGTCGTCGCCGGGATCTTCATCTGCTTCACGATCCTGGTCCTGATCGCCGACGTGGTGAACCCGGTGAAAATCTCCTAGTCATACGGCGTTCACGGCGGCCGGGCACGCTTTGCGCCGGGCCGCCTCCCATCGGGTGGCACAGCGGGTGGGATGTGCCCGCGCCGAGGCACGTGCCGTAATCTCGAAGCTCGGAGCCCGCTGCTCACGGGACCGGACCTTGATCCACGACTTGGGGTTGCACAGCAGATGACTGCGATTTCTCTCGGCATGCCGTCCGTTCCGACCAAGCTCGCCGAGCGCCGGAAGAGCCGCCAGATCCAGGTCGGGTCCGTGGCCGTCGGCGGGGACGCCCCCGTGTCGGTGCAGTCGATGACCACGACGCGCACGTCGGACATCGGCGCGACCCTCCAGCAGATCGCCGAACTCACCGCCTCCGGCTGCCAGATCGTCCGCGTCGCCTGCCCGACCCAGGACGACGCCGACGCGCTGGCGACCATCGCCCGCAAGTCGCAGATCCCGGTCATCGCCGACATCCACTTCCAGCCGAAGTACGTGTTCGCCGCGATCGAGGCCGGCTGCGCGGCGGTCCGCGTCAACCCGGGCAACATCAAGCAGTTCGACGACAAGGTCAAGGAGATCGCCAAGGCGGCCCGCGACCACGGCACCCCCATCCGCATCGGCGTCAACGCCGGCTCCCTCGACCGCCGCCTGCTCCAGAAGTACGGCAAGGCCACCCCCGAGGCCCTCGTCGAATCGGCCCTGTGGGAGGCGTCCCTCTTCGAGGAGCACGACTTCCGCGACATCAAGATCTCCGTCAAGCACAACGACCCGGTCGTCATGATCGAGGCCTACAAGCAGCTCGCCGCCCAGTGCGACTACCCGCTGCACCTCGGCGTCACCGAGGCGGGCCCGGCCTTCCAGGGCACCATCAAGTCGGCGGTCGCGTTCGGCGCGCTCCTCTCTCAGGGCATCGGCGACACCATCCGCGTCTCGCTCTCGGCGCCCCCCGCCGAGGAGGTCAAGGTCGGTCTCCAGATCCTGGAGTCCCTGAACCTCAAGGAGCGCGGCCTGGAGATCGTCTCCTGCCCGTCCTGCGGCCGCGCCCAGGTCGACGTCTACAAGCTCGCCGAAGAGGTCACCGCCGGCCTCACCGGCATGGACGTCCCCCTGCGCGTCGCCGTCATGGGCTGCGTCGTCAACGGCCCCGGCGAGGCCCGCGAGGCCGACCTCGGCGTCGCCTCCGGCAACGGCAAGGGCCAGATCTTCGTCAAGGGCGAGGTCATCAAGACCGTCCCCGAGTCCAAGATCGTGGAGACCCTCATCGAGGAGGCCATGAAGCTGGCCGAGCAGATGGAGAAGGACGGCGTGACCTCGGGCGAACCCTCGGTGGCGGTCGCCGGCTGACCGCATGGCGAGGGCCCTGGCCGGAAGGACTCGCACCGCCCTCCCGGCCACAGGCCGAAGCGCCCCGGTCACCGGCGACGGGCCCTGAGTACGCGATCAGCCGTCACGGTCGCGGAGTTACGTCGTGAAGAGCGACAGACGCGACGCCTCCTGCCGCGCAACGCTCACCGGAGGCCGAGGAACGGCACCAGCTGCCGGAGCAGCAGCGGTCCGGGGGCCGACGACAAGACCGTCCACCCCATCGACGTCAACGGCGTCTCCGGCGTCGCCGTGCAGGCGCTGTACCGCATGGTGAGCGGCCTCCAGGACGAGGTGGACCGGCTCAGGAAGCGACTCGATGAGCGGTGGGACCGGGCCCGGGCGGGGCCCGGCCGACGGCGCGGCGGCACCGCCCAGCTCCGCCAGGTACAGTGCGGGGACCAGCCGCCCCCAGTGTGTGAGGCCCCCGCACGTGTTGACCCAGACCACCTCACGGGTCCTCGAACCGAGCGACCTGGATGCCGCGCTCGCCGTCCTCGACCGCGAGCCCGTCGTGAACGCCTTCGTGACGTCCCGCGTACAGGTCGCCGGACTCGACCCGTGGCGGCTCGGCGGTGAGATGTGGGGCTGGTACGAGGACGGCATACTCACCTCCCTCTGCTACGCCGGCGCCAACCTCGTCCCGATCTGCGCCGGCCCGCGCGCCGTCCGCGCCTTCGCCGACCGCGCCCGCCGGGCCGGTCGCCGCTGCTCCTCCATCGTCGGCCCCTCCGGCCCCACCTCCGACCTGTGGCGGCTCCTGGAACCCCAGTGGGGCCCGGCCCGCGACGTCCGCCGCCACCAGCCGCTCATGGTCACCGACCGGCTCCCGGACGGCGTCACCCCGGACCCCTACGTCCGTCGCGTCCGCAAGGACGAGATGGAGACGATCATGCCGGCGTGCGTGGCGATGTTCACCGAGGAGGTCGGCGTCTCCCCGCTGGCCGGCGACGGCGGCCTGCTCTACCAGGCCCGCGTCGCCGAACTCGTCGGCTCCGGCCGCGCCTTCGCCCGCTTCGACTCCGACGGCAAGGTCGTCTTCAAGGCCGAGATCGGCGCAGCGACGGACCGCGCCTGCCAGATCCAGGGCGTGTGGGTGGCCCCCGAGTACCGCGGCACCGGCATGGCGGCCCCCGGCATGGCGGCCGTCCTGCGCTACGCCCTCGCCGACGTCGCCCCGGTCGTCAGCCTGTACGTCAACGACTTCAACACACCGGCCAGGCGGGCCTACCAGAAGGTGGGCTTCCAGGAAGTGGGAGCCTTCATGAGCGTCCTGTTCTGAAGCGCCCCCCATAGGGGCGCGGGACCGTACAGATCTGCGGCTCCGCCGCGTGCGCGCGACCAGCCACATCCACACCCGCACCCGGCCAGGAACGGCAACCCCCCTGTAGGCTCCCCGCCATGGACCTGGTGATCGGCCCCCTCGACCTGTCCGCCCATGTAGACGAGGCCCTGGCCGTCCAAGCCGTGGCCTTCGGGCTCGGCCCCGACGAAGTCGCCGTCCGCCGCCAGATCGTCCTCCGTCACATGACCTACCCGGGCGCCCGCGCACTCGGCGCCACGGCCGACGGCAGGCTCGTCGGTTTCGTCTACGGCATGCCCAACGACCGCACCCATTGGTGGTCCACCGTCGTGGAGCCCTATCTCCGCGCCCAGCACAACGACCAGTGGCTCGACGACTCCTTCGTGATCACCGAACTGCACGTCCACCCCGCGTACCAGAACCGCGGCCTCGGACGCTCCCTGATCACCACGATCACCGACGGCGCCGCCGAACCCCGCTCGATCCTCTCCGCGATCGACACCGAGAGCCCCGCCCGCGCCCTCTACCGCTCCCTCGGTTACCAGGACCTCGCCCGCCGCGTCCTCTTCCCCAGCGCCCCGAAGCCGTACGCCGTGATGGGAGCCCCGCTCCCGCTCCTGCGCCGTTAACCGATTTCCACCGCCGTGCACCCCCCGGATAACCTCCTGCCATCACCCACACGCAGCAGGAGCAGAGGAACCATGGCAAACGCACCGGTCCAGCGCATGTCCCAGTTGTTGGCGAAGACGTTGCGCGACGACCCGGCCGACGCCGAGGTCCTCAGCCACAAGCTCCTCGTCCGCGCCGGCTACGTCCGCCGCACCGCCGCCGGCATCTGGAGCTGGCTGCCCCTCGGCAAGAAGGTGCTGGCCAACGTCGAGCGGATCGTCCGCGAGGAGATGGACGCCGTCGGCGCCCAGGAGGTCCTGCTCCCCGCCATCCTGCCGCGTGAGCCCTACGAGGCCACCGGCCGCTGGGAGGAGTACGGCCCCGAGCTGTTCCGCCTCCAGGACCGCCGGGGCGGCGACTACCTCCTCGGCCCCACCCACGAGGAGATCTTCACCCTCCTGGTGAAGGACCAGGCGTCCTCGTACAAGGACCTGCCGGTCATCCTCTACCAGATCCAGAACAAGTACCGCGACGAGGCCCGCCCCCGCGCCGGCATCCTGCGCGGCCGCGAGTTCCTGATGAAGGACTCCTACTCGTTCGACACCGAGGACGAGGGCCTCGCCCGGTCCTACGCCCTGCACCGCGAGGCCTACCAGAAGATCTTCGCGCGCCTCGGCCTCGACTACCGCATCTGCGCCGCCACGGCCGGCGCGATGGGCGGCTCCAAGTCCGAGGAGTTCCTCGCCCCGGCCGAGGCCGGCGAGGACACCTTCGCCGACTGCCCGAACTGCGACTTCGCCGCCAACACCGAGGCGATCACGTACGAGCTGAAGCCCGTCGACGGCTCGGACGTGCCCGCCGCCGAGGACATCCCCACCCCCGACACCCCCACCATCGAGACCCTCGCCGCCCACCTCGGCGTCCCGGCCTCGGCCACGCTGAAGAACCTCCTCGTGAAGGTCGACGGCGAGATCGTCGCCGTCGGCGTCCCCGGGGACCGCGAGGTCGACATGGACAAGGTCGAGGCGCATTTCGCCCCGGCCACCGTCGAACTGGTCACCGAGACGGACTTCGTCGCCCGTCCCGACCTGGTCCGCGGCTACGTGGGACCGCAGGGCCTGGACAAGGTCACCTACCTCGCCGACCCGCGCGTCGCCCCGGGCACGGCCTGGATCACCGGCGCCAACAAGGCCGGCACGCACACGAAGAACGTCGTCGCGGGCCGCGACTTCGAGGTCGACCAGTACGTCGACGTCGTGGTCGTCCAGGAGGGCGACCCCTGCCCCAAGTGCGGCACCGGCCTCGTCCTCGACCGGGCCATCGAGATCGGCCACATCTTCCAGCTGGGCCGCAAGTACGCCGACGCCCTCAAGCTCGACGTCCTCGGCCAGAACGGCAAGCCGGTCCGCGTCACCATGGGCTCCTACGGCATCGGCGTCTCCCGCGCGGTGGCCGCCCTGGCCGAGCAGACCGCCGACGACAAGGGCCTGTGCTGGCCCGCCGAGGTCGCCCCGGCCGACGTCCACGTGGTCGCCGCCGGCAAGGCCCTCCAGACCGAACTGGCCCTGGACATCTCCCAGAAGCTGGCCGCCGCCGGCGTCCGTGTCCTGGTCGACGACCGCCCCGGCGTCTCCCCGGGCGTCAAGTTCACCGACTCCGAGCTGATCGGCGTACCGCAGATCCTGGTGGCGGGCCGGCGCGCGGCCGACGGCGTGGTGGAGCTGAAGGACCGCCGCACCGGCGAGCGCGAGGAACTGACGGTCGAGGAGGCCGTCGCCCGCCTCACGGCGTAGCGAGGAGAGGGCCGTTGCCACGCGGCAACGGCCCGCGGCCCGCATCGGCGCCGCTGTGAGCGCTCCGTGGGTGGGGCGCTCACAGCCAGGCCGCGAACTCCAGCAACAGCTCCGCGTCGCGCGGCCGTCCGACGCGCCCCGCCCGCACGCCCGACTCCACGGCCCGGAACAGCGTCCAGCCCCGCAGCCGCTCCTGGTCCACGTCCAGTGACTCGGCGAGCCGCTTCACCCGGCGCCGGGTCGTCGCCGCGCCGGACGGCTGGGCGATCAGGTCCTCCACCCGGTCCCGGACCAGCCGGGCCAGATCGAAGGCGCACTCGCCGACCACCGGGTCGGGCCCCACGGCCAGCCACGGCATCCGCTCCCCGGCGAGCACCTTGCTCTGCCGGAACGTGCCGTGCAGCAGCCGGTGCTCCGGCGGCGCGGCCAGCAGCTCCTCGCGGGCCGCGAGCGCCAGGTCGACCAGCGGGGCCACCTCGGGCTCGGCCTGGGCCCGGGCGCGCATCGCCTCGGCCTGCCGCCCGGTCCGCTCGGCCACGGTCTCGAAGGGGAACCCGGCGGGCGGCTCCACCCACAGCCGCCGCAGCGTCCCCGCCGCCTCCAGCAACGCCTTCGCCTCCGGCAGGGACCGCACCGACACGTCCGGATGCAGCCGCTCCAGCAGCAGCACGCCCTCGGCCGACGAGGGTTCGAGC
Organism: [Streptosporangium] indianense; assembly: GCF_021474405.1. GTDB lineage: Bacteria > Actinomycetota > Actinomycetes > Streptomycetales > Streptomycetaceae > Streptomyces > Streptomyces indiaensis. The sequence continues at coordinate 3,901 of NZ_JAKEIO010000132.1, read as the reverse complement.
AGCTGTACGGCACCCCGCCCGGCCCAGTGCGCGAGCGCGGCCCGCTCCGCCTCCGGGCGGGCCCGGCCCGGCGCCAGCTTGAGCACGGCGGGTGTCCCGTCGGCCGCCCGCACCAGCAGCACCAGGCTGCTGCGCCCGCCGGGCACCTGCACCCGCTCCACGGTCAACTCGCGTAGTGCGACGGCCCGCTGCGCCGCCTCGGGCAGCTTCTCCAGCCAGTCGTCACCGTCCGGCGCCGTCTCACCGAGCGCCCTGACCAGACGCTGCGGCGGTTCGAAAACCATGCGCGAGTCGTTCCCTTCCTGCTGTCCGCGGTGCGCGCCCTGCGCGGGTCACGCCGTCGGCGCCGCCGAGGGCGGGGCCGTGTCGGCCCGCTCGGCGAGCCCAGGGAAGGCTACGCTCTCGCCGCGCCAGCGCACCGCCCGCACCGCCGCCTCCCGCAGCGCCTCGACGGCCAGGGCCCGGCGCCCGCCGCCCGCGGCGCGCACCAGATCGGCGTACACCCCGGCCACCCGGTCCTCCAGCTCGGCGGCGAGCCGTACGGCCGCCGCCGAGTCCGGCACCTGGAAGGGCAGCGCGTAACCGGCGGACGCGGCCACCGGCCGGCCCCCCAGGTCCTTCACCGCACGAACCAGCGCGTCCCTGCGCGCCCGGTGCGCGTCGTACGCCGTGAGGGCCTCGGCACGCTTCCCGTCGCCGATCTTCCCGCCGACGACGCCGTAGCCGTAGACCGCCGCGTGCTCGGCCGCCAGCGCGGCCTGCACGGCCCGCAGCTCCCGGTCCTTCTCCTGGCTCACGCGGCACCCTCCGTCAGCAGATACACGTGCGCGGCCCCGGCAGCCGCCACCGACGCCAGCAGCCGCGCCAGCTCACCCGGGACCCCGCCCAGCGCCTTGACCCGCCGGTCGGCGAGCTCCCGCTCCGCCGCGGCGAGCCCGGCGAGGGCGTCCTTGTCGTTCCCCGGCACCGTCGCGGCCGGCGACGGCGAGTCCGACGCCGCCCCGGACGCCGAGGCGGACGCGGAGGACGAATCCGAGACGGACGGCGAAGGCGATGCTTTCCGGCCACCGCCGAACGCCCGCGCGTGCCGTACGACCTCCTCGCGCAGCGGCCGCAGCCGGCCCGCGAGCCCCGGCCGGGCGGCGATCACCGCGTCGTAGCGCTCCGCCAGCCGCTCGCTGTCCCGGGCCGCACGCGCGCGCAGCCGGTCGGCGGCCGACGGGTCGTCCCCGGAAGGGCCACCGGAGTCCCCGCCGGTGCAGCCCGTCAGGGCGAGGGCCGCCGGGGCGACGGCGAGCAGACTCCTTCTGCGCGGCCCCGAGCGGGCGCGCGGCGATGGCGGGAACGGCACGTCAGACGTCCTCGGGGCTCGTGCGGGAAACATTCGCGGGTGACTCGAATGATGGGGAGTTGACGAACACAGGTCGAGAGGCGTGCGAGGGGTGTTCGAGAAAAACAGGCACTGCGAGGGCCGCACGCTCGTGATCACGGTACCCGGGCCCCCGCCCCGCATCACTCAGCGGCACCGTTCGTGACCGGGTGGACGGCAACACTCCCCGCGACCGGATACCCTTTGACCAGACACGCGACCCATCCCACAACAGCACACGCGGCCGAGGAGTCACCCGGATGAGCACCACCCAGAGCGAGAGGCTGCGAGAGCTACTGGAACCGCTCGTCAGCTCCCAGGGCCTGGATCTCGAGGAGATCGAGGTGGACTCCGTCGGGCGCAAGCGTGTGCTGCGCGTCGTCGTCGACTCGGACACGGGCGCCGACCTGGACCAGATCGCCGATGTGAGCCGCGCGCTCTCGGCGAAGCTCGACGAGACGGACGCGATGGGCGAGGGGGAGTACACCCTCGAGGTCGGCACCCCCGGCGCGGAGCGCCCCCTCACGGAACACCGGCACTACGTCCGCGCCACGGACCGGCTGGTGAAGTTCCAGCTGGCCGAGGGCGGTGAGCTGGTCGCCAGGATCCTGAAGGTCGACGACGAGGGTGTCGACACCGAGGTACCCGGAGTGAAGGGCCGCAAGGCCACCGCGCGCCGACTCGCCTTCGACGACATCGTCCGGGCGCGTGTCCAGGTCGAATTCAGCCGCAAGGACAAGAAGGAAGAGGAGGCGTAGCCGTGGACATCGACATGAGCGCCCTGCGGGGCTTGGTTCGGGAGAAGGAGATCTCCTTCGACCTGCTGGTCGAGGCGATCGAGTCGGCCCTCCTCATCGCCTACCACCGCACCGAGGGAAGCCGCCGTCACGCGCGCGTGGAGCTCAACCGGGAGACCGGCCATGTGACCGTGTGGGCGAAGGAGGACCCCGACGACCTCGAGGAGGGCCAGGAGGCCCGCGAGTTCGACGACACCCCGTCCGGTTTCGGCCGTATCGCCGCCACCACGGCCAAGCAGGTCATCCTGCAGCGCCTGCGCGACGCCGAGGACGACGCGACGCTCGGCGAGTACGCCGGCCGTGAGGGCGACATCGTCACCGGTGTGGTCCAGCAGGGCCGCGACCCGAAGAACGTGCTCGTCGACATCGGCAAGCTCGAGGCGATCCTGCCCGTGCAGGAGCAGGTGCCGGGGGAGACCTACCAGCACGGCATGCGCCTGCGCTCGTACGTCGTCCGGGTGGCCAAGGGCGTCCGCGGCCCCTCCGTCACCCTCTCGCGCACGCACCCCAGCCTGGTGAAGAAGCTCTTCGCCCTGGAGGTGCCGGAGATCGCCGACGGTTCGGTGGAGATCGCCGCGATCGCCCGCGAGGCCGGTCACCGCACGAAGATCGCCGTCCGCTCCACCCGCTCCGGCCTGAACGCCAAGGGCGCCTGCATCGGCCCCATGGGCGGCCGCGTGCGCAACGTCATGGGCGAGCTGAACGGTGAGAAGATCGACATCGTCGACTGGTCCGAGGACCCGGGGGAGATGGTGGCGAACGCGCTGTCCCCGGCCCGGGTCTCCAAGGTGGAGATCGTGGACATGGCGACCCGGTCGGCCCGGGTGACCGTGCCCGACTACCAGCTGTCCCTGGCCATCGGCAAGGAGGGGCAGAACGCCCGCCTCGCGGCCCGGCTGACCGGCTGGCGGATCGACATCCGCCCGGACACCGAACCGGCCGGGAACGGTTCCGGGGAATAGATCCAAGCCGCGCGCCGTTCAGATCACGACAGGTTCGTGCGCGGCAACTGTTCGAATCCTGCCCCAAAGGGGTGAGGCGCCTACGGGGAGGTAGACTTAACGGTGTCTGGCCGGACGCGCGCCCGCGCATGCCCTGAACGCACCTGTGTGGGGTGTCGGGAGCGAGCGGCCAAGGCCGAACTGTTGCGGATCGTAGCGATCAAGGGCGCGTGTGTCCCTGATCCACGCGGTACGCTGCCCGGCCGGGGTGCTTACGTGCACCCCGCACCGGTCTGTCTCGACCAGGCGGTACGCCGCCGGGCGTTCCCGAGGGCACTGCGCGTCCCGGGACCGCTCGACACAAAGGCGTTGCGCCATCACGTCGAGCAGACGACAGTTGCCGAGCAGGCAACACGGTAAGACGTGCCGTACGGAACCCCGTGCGGCTAGGTACCTCGCGAGTCGAAAGCAGGTCGAGATTGCGATGAGCACTCGATGAGTACGCGATGAGTACGCCCATGAACTAGCGACGGTCCGGACGCAACCCGGACCTCAAAGGAGCGAAGTGGCTAAGGTCCGGGTCTACGAACTCGCCAAGGAGTTCGGCGTCGAGAGCAAGGTCGTCATGGCCAAGCTCCAGGAACTCGGTGAATTCGTCCGTTCGGCGTCTTCGACGATCGAAGCGCCCGTTGTACGCAAGCTGACGGACGCCCTCCAGCAGGGCAGCGGTGGCGGCAAGCCCGCCCCCGCCCGCAAGGCTGCCCCGGCGAAGCCGGGTGCCCCCTCTCCCGCGC
>NZ_JAKEIO010000131.1 GCF_021474405.1 [Streptosporangium] indianense | reverse complement strand
GCCGTAGCCGGGGGTGCCCGGGGGCTGGGCCGGCGGGCCGAAGCCACCGGGAGGCGGGTTGCTGTGGGACATGGACGTTCTCCCCTCCGTTGTCAGACCAGGGCATCGTAGTGGCCAAGTCGGCCCCACAGAGCCTGTGTTTCAGCGGAGGGACGGGGCGGTGGCCACCGGGCCGAGGGTGCCGTAGTACGGATCGTCGTCGGAGTTGTCGCTGTTGATCGCGGCCGTGATGCCGACGGCGATCAGGACGATCACCACGATGCCGAGGATGATCCCGATGATGCCCATGATCAGACCGGCCTGGGCCTGCCCGTGGTTGGTGGCCACTCCGGCCTCGGCCCGCTTGCGGCCCTTGATGCCGAAGACGACGGCGAGGATGCCCGTGACCAGGGAGACCACGCCGTAGAGGCAGAAGAGGGTGCAGGAGACGATGCCGAGCACCATCGCGGCGATGCCCAGGCCGTTCTGCGGGGTCGCGGGCATGCCGGGCCAGCCGTAGCCGGACTGGGTGTATCCGGACTGCGGGTAGCCGGGGTAGCCGTAACCGCCGGTCGCTCCCGGGCCGGAGGGGGCCACGGGCGGGGGCGGGACAGCACCGGCACCGGCACCGGACGGGTCGTACTGCGGCGTGCCCGTCGGCGGCGTGAAGCCCGGCATGGAGGTGACCGTGGCCTGGTCGTGGACGGACGGCGGCTGCGGCGTCTGGTTCTTGTCGAGCGAGGGCTTGCTCTCCGGCGGCGCCCACGGGTCGTGGCTGCCTCCGTCGGGCTGCGTCGCGTCCGTCATCCTGCGGTCCCCCCTGGGTCGATCGTCCCGTCATGCTACGGGGCCGGTCGGTGCGTGCCACAGTGCGGGTGCGCCGAAGCCCGGCCGGGCGGTTCCCCGCGCCCCCGGAAGGGGCGTTGCCACCACCGCATACGATGAAACCGAGTCATCGATCAGCCGATCACCCGCGCCCGCCCGCCCTGTGCCGGCCGGAGCGCCGTTCCGGGGAGGACCCTTGACCCAGCACCTCGTCGACCCCCACGCCCCGCGCGACCTGAAGGCCTTCATCGCGGAACTGCCCAAGGCCGAACTGCACGTCCACCACGTGGGCTCCGCCTCTCCCCGGATCGTCTCCGAACTGGCCGCGCGGCACCCCGACTCGAAGGTGCCGACCGATCCCGAGGCCCTGGCCGACTACTTCACCTTCACCGACTTCGCGCACTTCATCGACGTGTACCTGTCGGTGGTGGACCTGATCCGCACCCCGGAGGACGTCCGGCTGCTGACGTACGAGGTGGCCCGGGAGCTGGCCCGGCAGCGGGTGCGGTACGCCGAGCTGACCATCACGCCCTTCTCGTCCACCCGGCGCGGCATCGACGAGATGGCCTTCATGGACGCGATCGAGGACGCCCGCAAGGCCGCCGAGTCCGACTTCGGGACCGTGCTGCGCTGGTGCTTCGACATCCCCGGCGAGGCGGGCCTGGAGGCCGCCGAGGAGACGACCCGGCTCGCCACCGACGACCGGCTGCGCCCGGAGGGCCTGGTCTCCTTCGGTCTCGGCGGACCCGAGGTCGGCGTGGAGCGGCCGCAGTTCAAGCCGTACTTCGACCGGGCGATCGCCGCCGGGCTGCACTCCGTACCGCACGCCGGCGAGACGACCGGACCGCAGACGGTGTGGGACGCGCTGACCCATCTGCGGGCCGAGCGCATCGGGCACGGCACCAGCTCCGTGCAGGACCCGAAGCTGCTCGCGCACCTCGCCGAGCGCCGGATCCCGCTGGAGGTGTGCCCGACCTCGAACATCGCCACGCGCGCGGTCCGCACCCTCGACGAGCACCCGATCAAGGAGTTCGTGCAGGCCGGGGTCCTGGTGACCGTCAACTCCGACGACCCGCCGATGTTCGGCACCGACCTCGACAACGAGTACGCGGTCGCCGCCCGGCTCCTGGACCTCGACGAGCGGGGCCTGGCCGAGCTGGCGAAGAACGCCGTCGAGGCCTCCTTCCTCGACGCGCCGGGCAAGGCCCGCATCGCCGGCGAGATCGACGCGTACACCGCGCGGTGGCTCGCCCGGTGACGCCCTCCCCGGTCGCCGTCGCCCACCGCGGCGACCCCTACCGCGTCCGCGAGAACACCGTCGCCTCGCTGCGTTCCGCCCTGCGCCGGGGCGCGGACGCGGTGGAGATCGACGTCCGGCTCACCCGGGACGGCGTGCCGGTGCTGCTGCACGACCGGACGCTGAAGCGGCTGTGGGAGCACGAACGACCGCTGTCCGCCCTGTCCTTCGACGAGGTGCGCGGGCTGACCGGCGGCGGGGTGCCGGCTCTGGCCGAGGCACTGGAGACGACCGCGGGCCACCGGGTGATGGTGGACCTGCCCGGATCGCCCGACGTGCGGGCGGTGCGCCGGATCATGGGCGTGGTGCGGGAGGCCGGGGCGGCGGAGCGCGTGTACTACTGCGCGGGCGCCGACGCCATGCTCGCCGTGCGCGCGGCGGACCCGGACGCCGAGATCGCCCTGACGTGGACGACGCTGGCCCCGCCCCGGCCGGTGCTGCTGGAGGCCATCGGCCCGCGCTGGCTCAACTACCGCTTCTCCCTGGTGGACCGCCCCCTCGCCGACCGCGTGCACCGCGACGGCCACCTGCTGTCGGTCTGGACTCCCGACACCCGCCGCTCCATGCGGCGGCTGCTGGAGGCGGGCGTGGACTCGATCACGACGAACCGCGTCGACGTGCTGTGCGCCACCCGTGCGAGCGCCGCGGCACCGTCGCCGGTTCGGCCGGGCTCGCACGCGTGAGGTAGGGCGCCACCGGCGCGCCGTCCGTGCCGGTGGCGTAGCCGCCGGGCACGCCCGGCAGGGCGTCGTCCGCCCGCCGCGAGCCGCCGGGCGCCACGTGGAACAGCCTGCCCTCCGGAAGACGACGTGCGGGTTCTCGGGACCACGGTGTTTCCTCAGATGCCCGGTACGGGCACGGCCACCGGCGCGGTCAGCGCCTCCAGCCGCTTGATCCGCTGCCGTACGACGTACAGCGGGATCACCCCGAACACGCCGAAGGACATGTCGATCACCGACCACCAGATGGGGATGCCGCGGATCGGCCCGCAGATCAGGGCGAGCGGGACGATGCCCGCGCAGGCGATCATCCCGAACTCGACGACCCAGATGTTGCGGACCGGGTCGCGGTAGGGCCCGTAGAAGGCGACCGCGATCACCAGGTGCGCGAAGGCCAGCCAGTCCGTGCCGTAGAGGAGGAAGGGGTGTTCGGCGTCGGCCTCGTCGAGACCGGCCCGCACCCGCCCGATCCAGTCCGTCAGCCCCGGCAGGTGGTCGCCGACGGACAGCGCCCGCAACAGGTCCTCGGTCCAGCGCAGTTCGTGGACGAGGGGGAAGGCGGTGGCGCCGCTGAGCACCAGACACACCACGAAGAAGACCAGCCACGCACGGATGCCCTTCAGCAGGGCGGCTCTGTCGCTCATGCGACGCACTCTACGCCTGTAATTGAACGCGTTCAAAAATGAGGGACGCTTCGCCTCCCGGCACGCGAACGGCCCCGGACGGAGAGGAACCGTCCGGGGCCGTTCAGCGGTGCGGGAAGGGCTACGCGTCCAGCGACGTCATCACGTGCTTGATCCGCGTGTAGTCCTCGAAGCCGTAGCCCGAGAGGTCCTTGCCGTAGCCGGACTTCTTGAAGCCGCCGTGGGGCATCTCGGCGACCAGCGGGATGTGCGTGTTGATCCACACACAGCCGAAGTCGAGCTTCTTCGACATCCGCATGGCGCGGCCGTGGTCCTTGGTCCACACGGAGGAGGCCAGCGCGTACTCGACGCCGTTGGCCCACTCCACGGCCTGCTCCTCGTCGGAGAAGGACTGGACGGTGATGACCGGGCCGAAGACCTCCTTCTGGACGATCTCGTCGGTCTGCTTCAGGCCCGAGACGACGGTCGGCGCGTAGAAGTAGCCCTTGTCGCCGACCCGCTTGCCGCCGGCCTCCACGCGCGCGTGCGCGGGCAGCCGGTCGATGAAGCCCTCGACCTGCTTGAGCTGGTTGGGGTTGTTGAGCGGGCCGAACAGCACGTCCTCGTCGTCCGGCTGCCCGGTCTTCGTCTCGGACGCGGCCTTCGCCAGCGCGGAGACGAACTCGTCGTGGATGGACTCGTGGACGAGCACGCGCGTGGCGGCGGTGCAGTCCTGACCGGCGTTGAAGTAGCCCGCGACCGAGATGTCCTCGACGGCCTTGGCGATGTCGGTGTCCTCGAAGACGAGGACCGGGGCCTTGCCGCCCAGTTCCAGGTGGACGCGCTTGACGTCCTTGGAGGCGGACTCGGCGACCTGGATGCCGGCCCGGACGGAACCGGTGATGGACGCCATCGCCGGCGTCTCGTGCTCGACCATCATGCGGCCGGTCTCACGGTCGCCGCAGATGACGTTGAAGACGCCCTTGGGGACGATCGAGCCGATGATCTCGGCGATGAGGACCGTCGAGGCCGGAGTGGTGTCGGACGGCTTCAGCACGACGGTGTTGCCCGCCGCGATCGCCGGGGCGAACTTCCACACCGCCATCATCATCGGGTAGTTCCACGGCGCGACCTGCGCGCAGACGCCGACCGGCTCCCGGCGCACGATGGAGGTCAGGCCCTCCATGTACTCACCGGCCGAGCGGCCCTCCAGCATCCGCGCCGCACCCGCGAAGAAGCGGATCTGGTCGACCATCGGCGGGATCTCCTCGGAGCGGGTCAGCCCGACCGGCTTGCCCGTGTTCTCCACCTCGGCCGCGATCAGCTCCTCGGCGCGCTCCTCGAAGGCGTCCGCGATCTTCAGCAGGGCCTTCTGGCGCTCGGCGGGCGTGGTGTCGCGCCAGCCGGGAAAGGCCTCGGCGGCCGCCGCCATCGCGGCGTCCACGTCGGCCTGCCCGGACAGCGGAGCGGTCGCGTACGCCTCGCCCGTCGCGGGATTGACCACCTCGGTGGTCCGTCCGTCGGCGGCGTCCCGGAACTCACCGCCGATGTAGTTGCGCAGACGACGCAGCTCGGTGCTCACTGCCGGCCCTCCAGTTCGGATGTCCATTACTTGAGACACCACCCTAGTCGGCGCACCCACGTTTTCAACACCCCCGCTCCCTTCGATCGTGCGGAATCCGCAGGCTCAGGGTGTTGAAACAACGAATTTCATCGATCGAGGCTTGCGGAAGTGTCGAGACCTCGTGCACAGTGACCTCGTGGCCAGTCGAAGCGCAGACCAGAAGGGCTCGCGGGAGCACCGCGAGCCCTCCCGCGAGTCCAGGAACGGCAGCTCGCCGCAGCTGGACGCCGTGTCCCTCGCCATCATCGAGCAGCTCCAGGAGGACGGCCGGCGGCCCTACGCCGCCATCGGCAAGGCCGTCGGCCTGTCGGAGGCGGCGGTGCGCCAGCGCGTCCAGAAGCTGCTCGACCAGGGCGTGATGCAGATCGTCGCCGTCACGGACCCGCTCACCGTGGGCTTCCGCAGACAGGCGATGGTCGGCGTCAACGTCGAGGGCGACGTGGAGGCGGTCGCGGACGCGCTGTCGGCCATGTCCGAGTGCGAGTACGTGGTGATGACCGCGGGCTCGTTCGACCTGATGGTGGAGATCGTCTGCGAGGACGACGACCACCTTCTGGACGTCATCAACAAACGCATCCGGGCCGTGCCCGGAGTGCGCTCCACCGAGAGCTTCGTCTACCTCAAGCTCAAGAAGCAGACCTACATGTGGGGAACCCGATAACCGTGAGGACCCGATAGCCGTGAGCAAGGACCTCTCCCAGTCCGCGTACGACCACCTGTGGATGCACTTCACGCGCATGTCGTCGTACGAGAAGGCCCCCGTCCCCACGATCGTCCGGGGCGAGGGCACGTACATCTACGACGACCAGGGCAAGCGCTACCTGGACGGCCTCGCCGGCCTCTTCGTGGTGCAGGCCGGACACGGCCGGGTGGAGCTCGCCGAGACCGCCTTCAAGCAGGCGCAGGAGCTCGCGTTCTTCCCGGTGTGGTCCTACGCCCACCCCAAGGCCGTCGAGCTGGCCGAGCGCCTCGCCCACCACGCCCCGGGCGACCTCAACAAGGTCTTCTTCACCACCGGCGGCGGCGAGGCGGTGGAGACCGCCTGGAAGCTCGCCAAGCAGTACTTCAAGCTGGTCGGCAAGCCCACCAAGCACAAGGTCATATCCCGCGCGGTCGCCTACCACGGCACCCCGCAGGGCGCCCTGTCCATCACCGGCCTGCCGGGCCTGAAGGCCCCCTTCGAGCCGCTGGTGCCGGGCGCGCACAAGGTGCCCAACACCAACATCTACCGCGCCCCGATCTTCGGCGACGACCCGGAGGCCTTCGGCCGCTGGGCCGCCGACCAGATCGAGCAGCAGATCCTCTTCGAGGGCCCGGACACCGTTGCCGCGGTCTTCCTGGAGCCCGTGCAGAACGCCGGCGGCTGCTTCCCGCCCCCGCCCGGCTACTTCCGGCGCGTGCGCGAGATCTGCGACCAGTACGACGTGCTGCTCGTCTCGGACGAGGTCATCTGCGCCTTCGGCCGCCTGGGCACGTACTTCGCCTGCGACAAGTTCGACTACGTGCCGGACATGATCACCTGCGCCAAGGGCATGACCTCGGGCTACTCCCCGATCGGCGCCTGCATCATCTCCGACCGCCTGGCCGAGCCCTTCTACAAGGGCGACAACACCTTCCTGCACGGCTACACCTTCGGCGGTCACCCGGTCTCCGCGGCCGTGGGCCTGGCCAACCTCGACCTGTTCGAGCGCGAGAACCTCAACCAGCACGTCCTGGACAACGAGGGCAACTTCCGCTCCACCCTGGAAAAGCTGCACGACCTGCCGATCGTCGGAGACGTGCGCGGCAACGGCTTCTTCTACGGCATCGAGCTCGTCAAGGACAAGGCCACCAAGGAGTCCTTCGACGCCGACGAGACCGAGCGCGTGCTGTACGGCTTCCTCTCCAAGAAGCTGTACGAAAACGGCCTGTACTGCCGGGCCGACGACCGCGGCGACCCGGTCGTGCAGCTCGCGCCGCCGCTGATCTCGGACCAGTCGACGTTCGACGAGATAGAGCAGATCCTGCGGGCCACGCTCTCGGAGGCCTGGACCAAGCTCTGATCCGTCGCTCCGATCGTCTGCCTGGATGATCAACACCGTCCCCGGTGCCGCCCGTTCGAGTGAGAAACGGCGGCCCGGGGCCGCGTGCTGTCCGGCGCCGAGCCCCCCTCTGCCTAGCGTGCCCAGTGACCGATCGGCCCTGCCTTCGTTCCCCCGCACGGGGGATGACACGGGAACTACGGATCTGAACCGAGGTGTACGCGCATGGAGGCCCCGCCGGACAACGACGTGCTCTGGGCACGCGCCCTGCACTTCCAGCACGACGACGGCTCACCCGCGCTCTGCGGCGTCTCGCTCGGCGTCCGCGAGGGCGAGATCCTCGCCATCGGCGGCCCGCGCGGCAGCGGCAAGACGACCCTGCTGCGGTGCCTGTCCGGTCTGGTGCCGGTACGGCGCGGCGAGGTCTGGTTCAACAGCGTGCCCGTGCACACCATGAGCCCCCTCACCCGCGAACGGCTGCGCCGCGACCGCTTCGGCTGGATCGACTCGGCCCCCTCCCTGGTCCCGGAGCTCAACGCCTGGGAGAACACCGCCCTGCCGCTGATGCTGCGCGGCACCAGCCGGCGCCGCGCCAAGACCGCGGCCCTGGAGTGGCTGGAGCGTCTCGACATCGGTGACAGCGCCCGCAAACGGCCCCACCAGCTGGTCCAGGCCGAGCGCCAGCGGGTCTGCATCGCCCGCGCGCTGGCCCCCGCGCCCTCGGTGCTGTTCGCCGACGAGCCCACGGCGCCCCTGCACCGCGCCGACCGCGCCCATGTGCTGCGCACCCTCACCACGGCGGCCCGCTCCCACCACATCACCGTCGTCCTGGCCACCCACGACGCGGAGACCGCGGCCCTCGCCGACCGCACGGTGTCCCTGCTCGACGGACGGCGCGTACAGACGGTGCATCTCCCGCCGGTCGCCGAGACCAGCGAGCCGGAAGGCCGGGCCGCGTGCTCGCTCTCCGTCTGACCCGCGGCGCCCACCCGGCCGTCCAGCTGCGCCGCCTCCTGGTCGCGGCCGCCTCGGCGGGCACGGGCTTCCTGCTGCTCTGCGCCCTCGGCTACGCGCTGGGCCACCCGGGCTCCCCCGGTCCCGCCGCGCTGCGACTGGCCTGGTGCGCGGCCCCGCTGGCCGCCACGGTGTACTTCGCGGTCGCGGTCGCCCGTACCGACCCCGGCACCAAGCCCCGCGCCGCGCTCTCGGCCATCGGTATCGGCCCGGTGCGCATGATGGCCGTCTCGGCCACCACGACGGCCCTGTCCTGCACGCTCGGTTCGATGCTGGCCCTGCTCGTCTTCCTGCACCTGCGGGGCGACCTGACCGGTATGCCCTTCGACGGCGCCGCCGCCGAGTCCCTCGCCGCGGGCCGGCCCCTGCCGCTGCCTGGCGCGCTGACCCTGCTGGCGCTCGTGCCCGTCGGCGCGTCGGTGGCGGTGGCCCTGGACCTGCGGCCGCACGAGACGGGGCCGGGCGGGGCCCGGGCGGCCCGGATGTACGGCCGCTTCGGCGCGTACCGGCGCACCAGCACCCCCGAGACGTTCGGGGCGTACGTCAGGTTCGGCCGGCAGGTCGTACGGCCCACGGGCGGCGCCGCCACCGAGCCCGCCGCGAAGAGCGGCCCCCCTGCGGCCCGGACCAGCGCGCCGGCCTCGGCGGCGGTCGCCGCCCCTGGCGGGACGGTGAGCGCGGTCGCGGACCCCACCCGACCCCGGACGGTGCACCCGGGCACCACGGACCCGGCCTCATCGCAGGCCGCTGCCGCGAGTGCCACCCCGGCGCACCCGGGCACCACCCACCCGGCCTCGCGGGAAGCCGCCGCGAGTGCCGCCCCGGCCGGCGATCGGGCCCAGTGGCTCAGCCCGCGCGCGGCGGAGCCGGACGCGGCCGGCGCCATCAGCCCCGCCGGGGCCCTGGCGAGGCACTCGGACCCGCACACCGCGGCCGCCGACGGCCCCGACGGTTCCACCGCCCCCGAAGCCGCCCTGCCGGACACCGTCGCCGCTCCCTCCGGTCTGCCCTGGGGCATCACCGTGCTGGCCGCCGGCCTGGCCGTGGAGAGCTACACGAGCCGTACCTCCCCCACACCCCCCGACCTCTCCTTCTCCGGCGCCTCCCCCGGGGTGATGGTGGGCTGGGCACTGGCCGTCGTCGGCCTGGCCCTGGCCGGTCCGGGCCTGACCCACCTGTGCGGACGGCTGCTCCAGTCGGCCCGCCCCGGCGCCCTGCGTCTCCTGGCCGGCCGCATCCTCATGGCGGAGTCCGTCCGCATCGGACGTCCCCTGGGCGTCGTCTGCGCGGTGCTGTCCGCCGCGTGGGCCATGGCCCTGCTGCACGCCCCGGACGGACTCGCGCTCGGACCGCTCACCACCCTCGGCGTGGTCCTCGTGACCGGCTGCACCACGGCGACGCTCCTCACGGCCGCCGTCGAGGCCCGTCAGGCCCGCGCCGGTACCACCGCCGCGCTGCTGCGCCTCGGCGCCCCCGCCACCATGCTGCGCGGTGCCGCCGCCCTGCGCGCGGGCGCGCTGCTCGCCCTGTTCGGCCCGCTGACCCTGACGGTCGCCGAACTGGCGGCGCTGCCCCTGGCCCGCTGATCCGCGGCACCCACCGCGGAACTCGTACGGGACCTCGCGCCGGAACTGGTGAGGAAGAAATCTCCGGACGGCGATGAGTTCCGGACCGGCCCCCGGTCTATCCCGCGTAGCGACACGGACTTGATGGGAGACCTCGCATGTACCAGCAGATGATCTTCGTGAACCTGTGCACCGGCGACCTGGGTGCCTCGAAGAAGTTCTTCACGGAGCTGGGCTTCACGCTCAACGAGCAGTTCAGCGACGACACGACCGCCTCGGTGGTGATCAGCGACACCATCGTGGTGATGGTGCACACCAAGGAGAAGTACCTCCAGTTCACCAAGAAGGACGTCGCGGACTCGACGAAGACCAGCGAGGTGCTGATCGCCCTGAGCGCCGAGAGCCGGAAGAAGGTCGACGAACTGGTCGAGAAGGCGGTCGCGGCGGGCGGTTCCGTCTCGGGCGAGACCCAGGACCACGGCTTCATGTACGGCCGCGCCTTCGACGATTTGGACGGCCACACCTTCGAGGTCGTGTGGATGGACCCCGCGGCCGTCCAGGGTTGAGGTGCGCTGTGCCAGCATGGGCGGGTGCAGACGATGCCCGCCCATGCGGCCCACCATGACGACCGCGAGATAGAGACCCTCGAGGAGTTCGACGCGACCGTCTCGGCGCGCGGCACCCTCGCCGGATACCGCGTCCAAGCCGTCGACCTGACGGACCGTACGCGCGAACTGCTCACCACGGACACCGCGGGCGCGGTCTTCCTCGGCTGTGCGATGCGCGAGGACGCGGACGCGAAGGTACGGGCCGACGGCGCCCTGGTCTTCCCGCCGGTCCCGGGCCTGCCGTTCGACCCCTACCGGGGCCTGCTCTACGCACCGGACGAACTCTTCGCGTCGCTGGCCGACGGCTACGAGGCCACGCCCGACGCCCTCGCCTACGCCTGGTTCCAGCGCACCAAGGCGGACCGCGACATCTACGCGTCCATGCTGCGCTCGGTCCACGACGACTCCGTCTCGGACGCGCTCGACGAACTGCTCGCCGGCGCCCGGGTCGTGGGCGTCATGGGCGGCCACGCCATGGCCCGGGGCACCGAGGAGTACGCGGGCGCCGCACGGCTCGGCAGGGAGCTGGCCCGCGCCGGTTTCACGATCGCCACCGGCGGCGGCCCGGGCGCCATGGAGGCGGCGAACCTCGGCGCGTACGCCGCCCCCTTCGACGACGAGATGCTCACCGAGTCGCTCGAACTCCTCGCCAAGGCACCGCACTTCACGCCGTCGATCACCCAGTGGGCGTCGGCCGCCTTCGAGATACGCACCCGCTGGCCCCGGGGCGGCCGTTCGGTGGGCATCCCGACCTGGTTCTACGGCCACGAACCGCCGAACGCCTTCGCGTCCCACATCGCCAAGTACTTCGCCAACGCCACCCGCGAGGACGGCCTGCTGGCCCGGTCCAACGCGGGTGTGGTGTTCCTGCCCGGCGCCGCGGGGACGCTGCAGGAGATCTTCGACAACGCGACGCCCAACTACTACGAGTCGCGCGGCGAGCCGACGCCGATGGTGCTGGTGGACCGTACGCACTGGACGGAGAAGCTGCCCGCGTGGCCGCTGCTCCGGTCGCTGGCCGCGGGGCGCTCGATGGAGGGGCGGATCGCGCTCGTGGAGCGGATCGAGGAGGCGCCGGAGGCGTTGAAACGTCTCGGCGGTTAATAAGAAGGCAAAGCAACTGCTTGCAGTCTGCATATGCGTTGACACTACTTATGCAGCGCTTATAGACCTGTGAGTCTCACGGTAGTGCTGATGTCCCGTCAGCACGGCCTCAGCCCCCCGCTTCAGCAATCCCGCAAAGGACAAACGTGGCAGTTCTGTCCGTATCCCGCCGCGCACGTGCCGTGCGCGTCCTCGGTGTCGTCTCCGCCTCGGCCGCGCTCGCGCTCGGCACCGCCGGCAACGCACTCGCCTGCGACATCAGCGAGTTCTCCGCCGAGGCGAAGTGTGACGGCGACAAGGGCGTCATCACCGTCACCGACGTCGACCCCGCCGGCATCCCGGCCACGGTCACCGTGTACCTGCAGAACAACGGCGCCGACGCGAAGAAGGTCGGCACGCACGTGGTCAAGGGCTCGCGCGAAGGCACCACCATCACCTTCACCGACGACTGGAAGCCGAACTCCGAGTACCGCATCCACGTCAAGGCCGCCCGCTACGTGGACGAGGACATCAAGCCGAACCTCGTCACCCCGGCCACCGCCTGCAAGAAGGAGGAGGAGCCCCCGGCTTCGACTCCCCCGGCGACTCCGACCCCGTCGGCGTCCCCGTCGAAGCCGGCCGAGGAGAGCGAGAGCCCCGCTCCGGAGCCGTCGCAGAGCCAGAGCTCCTCGCCGGCGGGCAACGTGCCCGCCCCGGCCGGTGACTCCAACCTCGCCGAGACCGGTGCCGATTCCAACACCGGCCTCATCGCCGGCATCGCGGCGGCCCTGGTCGCCGTCGGTGGCGGCGCGGTGTTCTTCGGCATGCGCCGCCGCGGAACGAACAGCGACAACTGACGCCCGCACACCTCGTGAACGTGGCCCGTCCCCCTACCCGGGGGCGGGCCACGTCCCGTGTCAGGGAGACGCGGCCCGTCTCACCCGAACGTCGCCCGCTCCAGCCAGAACTCCAACAGCTGCCGCTCCCCCAGCACCTCCAACTCCGGTGCTTCCAGCGGCAGTCGGCGGTAGAACGCCAGCAGGACGGAGGTGAGCGGCCCGCGCAGCGCCACGGTCGCCTTGCGATGACCCCGGCGCCAGGTGACACCGTCCTCGGTGAGTTCGACGAGCCACTCGGCGTTCAGCTCGGGCCCGGTGTCGGTGGCGTGGAGGTGGATGCTGCGGCCGGGGCCGCGCAGCTCCCGCGCCGCGTCGTGCGGCACCGTCCGCTGCACGAACTCCACGATCTGCAGCCACTCGTCGATCGCGTCGGCGGCCACCTCCGGCGCGACCTCGTAGGG
This sequence comes from [Streptosporangium] indianense, assembly GCF_021474405.1. Lineage (GTDB taxonomy): Bacteria > Actinomycetota > Actinomycetes > Streptomycetales > Streptomycetaceae > Streptomyces > Streptomyces indiaensis. The sequence goes on along the minus strand of NZ_JAKEIO010000131.1, from coordinate 7,925 downwards.
CAGTCCGGCGGCGAGCGTGGCGTCCGCGCGGTGCACGGTGATCTCGTGCGTCATCCGGCGGGCCCAGAACCCGACGTTGCGGATCCCGGCCCAGCTCCACACCTCCGTGTCCGGCCCGGCCTCCCGCAGGGCGGCGATCACCTGCTCGCCGCTCTCCGCCAGCCAGGCGTCCAGGACGGCGGCGTCCCCCCGGGCCTCGGGCCCGGCGAGACCCGGCACCCGCTCCCCGGGCACCTCCTCCTCGGCCCGGGTCCGCACGATGAACTCCACCCAGCGCAGGGCCCCGCCCATGTGCCGTACGAGGTCCTCCAGTGACCAGTCCGGGCAGGTCGGCACCGTGCCGGACAGGTCGGCACCGGAGGTCACCACGGACCTCAACAGGCCCACTTGGCAGGCGATTTCGTCGCAGTGGCGATCGTATGCGAGTAACGGCGTCATGCCTCGAACCCTAGGCGCGCGTGATCAGCCGAGCACCACGATTTCCGCCGGGTCGAACTCCACGCCGACCTCGCCCCCGACCTCGGGTGCCGTCCGCAGCGCGCACGCCGCCTCCAGTCGCGGGGCGTCCTCGAACTGCAGGTGGACGGCGACGTGGGTGCCCTTGAAGGTGCGTGCGGTCACCGTGCAGGGCAGGCCCGAGTCGGCGGGCACCAGCCGCACTCCGGCGGGCCGCACCAGCAGCGTGCGGGTGCCCTGCGGAGCGCCCTCCGGCACCGGCACCTTGCCCCACGGCGTGTCCGCCGCCTCCGCCCCGACGGTCGCCTCGACCACGTTCTCGAAGCCGAGGAACCGCGCGACGAAGGCGTCGGCGGGCCGCTGCCACACCTCAAGAGGCGTGCCGGACTGGGCGATCCGCCCGTCCCGCATCACCACGACCCGGTCGGCCAGCGCGAACGCCTCCCCCTGGTCGTGCGTCACGGCGAGCACGGTCGTACCCAACCGGCCGAACAGTTCCCTCAGTTCGACGACCAGCCGCTCCCGCAACGACCGGTCGAGCTGCCCCAGCGGCTCGTCCAGCATCAGCAACCGCGGGCTCGGCGCGAGGGCCCGGGCCAGCGCCACCCGCTGCTGCTCCCCGCCGGACAGCGCGGCGACGGCCCGTCGGCCCGCGCCCGGCAGCCCCACGAGGTCCAGCAACTCCTGGACGCGTGCGGCCCGTTGCGGTTTCGGCTCGGCGCGCATCCGCAGTCCGAACGCCACGTTGCCGGCCACGTCCCGCTGCGGGAACAGCTGGTGGTCCTGGAACATCAGCCCGACGCCCCGCCGGTGCGCGGGCACGCCCGCCTGGTCACGCCCGTCGAGCACCACCCGGCCGGCGTCGAGCGGCTGCAGCCCGGCCACCGCCCGCAGCAGCGTCGACTTGCCGCTGCCGCTCGGCCCGAGCACACACACGATCTCGTGCTCGGCGACCCCAAGATCGACGGCGTCCAGCACGGCACGCCCACCGAAGCGGACCGTCGCACCCTCCAGGCTCAGCAGCATCTAGAACTCCCCGGTCCGGTCCGTCCGCAGTCTCTCCAGCACCAGCAGGGCCACCGCGCACACCACCATCAGCATCGTCGAAAGGGCCATCGCCTGGCCGTAGTTCAGGTCGCCGGGCCGGCCCAGCAGCCGGGCCACGGCCACCGGCAGCGTCGGCCGGTCGGGCCGTGCGATGAACACCGTCGCGCCGAACTCCCCGAGGGACACGGCGAAGGCGAACCCGGCCGCGATCAGCAGCGCCCGCCGCACCATCGGCAGGTCCACCTCCCGCCACACCCGCCAGGGCGAGGCCCCGAGCATCGAGGCCGCCTCCCGCAGCCGCACGTCCACCGCCCGCAGCACGGGCAGCATGGTCCGCACCACGAACGGCACCCCGACCAGCGCCTGCGCGAGCGGCACCAGGATCCAGGAGGACCTGAGGTCCAGCGGCGGCTCGTCGAGGGAGATCAGGAACCCGAAGCCGACGGTCACCGCGGACACCCCGAGCGGCAGCATCAGCAGCGCGTCGAAACCGCGCACGAACCGCCCGGCGTCCCGGCGCGTGAGCGCGACCGCGGCGAGCCCGCCGATCAGCACGGCGATGAGCGTGGCGGCGACGGCGTACGACAGGGAGTTGCCGATCGCCTCGATCGGCGGGACCAGGAACACTCCCCCGTCCTGCCTGGTCAGTGCCCGGTAGTAGCCGAAGCCCGGTGCGTCCAGGGACCGCTGCACCAGCACGGCCAGGGGCAGCACGAGCAGCAGGACCACGGAGACGAGCACCCCGCCGAGCAGCGCCCACTGCCCCGCGCCGCGCGGCCTGCGCGCGGTCACGGACGCGTCCACCAGCCGCAGCGCGGTCTCCCGCCGCCGCACGGTCCAGGCGTGCACGGCGAGGATCGCGCCCACCGCGACGAACTGGATCAGAGTCAGCACGGCCGCCGTGGAGAGGTCGAAGATCTCCGATGTCTGCCGGTAGATCTCCACTTCCAGGGTGGAGAAGGTGGGCCCGCCGAGGATCTGGACGACACCGAAGGAGGTGAAGGTGAACAGGAAGACCATGAGCGCGGCGGCGGCCACGGCCGGGGCGAGGGCGGGCAGCGTGACCCGTCGCCAGGCCCGCAACGGGGACGCCCCGAGCATCCGCGCGGCCTCCTCCTGCCGCGGGTCGAGCTGCGCCCAGAGCCCGCCGACGGTCCGCACGACGACCGCGTAGTTGAAGAAGACGTGCGCGAGCAGGATCGCCCACACGGTGGTGTCCAGCCGTACGCCCCACAGCTCGTCGAGCAGCCCGCCCCGCCCGACGAGCGCCAGGAACGCCGTACCGACGACGACCGTCGGCAGCACGAACGGGACGGTCACGACCGCCCGCAGGACCTGTTTGCCGGGGAAGTCGAACCGCGCGAAGACGTACGCGCCGGGGAGCGCGACGACCAGCGTGAGCGCGGTGGAGACCAGCGCCTGCCAGGTGGTGAACCACAGGACGTGCCGGACGTCGGACTGGGCGAGCACCTCCCCGATCCGCCCGAGGTGCCAGCCCCCGTCGGCCTTCAGACCCCGCGCGACGATCGCGGCGACGGGGTAGGCGAAGAAGACGGCGAAGAACGCGACGGGCACGGCCAGCAGTCCGAGCCGCGCCGCGCTCCCGCGCCTGGTGCGGGCTACTTCAGTACGAGTGACGTCCACGACTTGACCCACTGGTCGCGGTGGTCGGCGATCTTCGCCGGGTCCATGGTCTCCGGGTCCTTCGCCTGCGGCCCGTACTTCACGAACTCCGGCGGCACCTGGGCGCCCTCGGTCACCGGGTACACGAACATGTTGAGCGGCATGTCCTCCTGGAACTTCCTGCTGACCAGGAAGTCGAGGAAGGCCTTGCCGCCCTTGGCGTTCTTGGCGTGGGCGAGCAGCCCCGCGTACTCGACCTGCCGGAAGCAGGTGCCCTCGGCGACACCGGTCGGGGCCGTGCTCGGCTTCGGGTCGGCGTAGACGACCTCGGCGGGCGGCGAGGAGGCGTACGACACGACGAGCGGCCGGTCCCCCTTGGCCTTCCTGCCGCTGGAGGAGCCGGAGAACTCCTGGTTGTAGGCCTGCTCCCAGCCGTCGACGACCTTCACGCCGTTGGCCTCGAGCTTCTTCCAGTAGCCCTCCCAGCCCGTGTCGCCGTACGCGGCGGCGGTGCCGAGCAGGAAGCCGAGCCCGGGCGAGGAGGCGGAGGCGTTCTCGGTGACGAGCAGGTTCTTGTACTGCGGCTTGACCAGGTCGTCGAAGGTGCGCGGCGGCTGGAGCTTGTGGTCGGCGAAGTACTTCTTGTCGTAGTTGACGCAGATGTCGCCGGTGTCGACGGGTGTGACGCGGTGCTGCTTCTGATCGACCCGGTACTCGGCCTTGATCCGGTCGGACCCCTTGGCCTCGTACGACTGGAACAGGTCGTTGTCGAGGGCGCGGGACAGCAGGGTGTTGTCGACGCCGAAGAAGACGTCGCCCTGCGGGTTGTCCTTGGTCAGGATGGCCTTGTTCACGGCCTGGCCGGCGTCGCCGTCCCTCAGGACGTTCACCTTGTAGCCGGACTGCTTCTCGAAGGCCGCGATGACGTCCTCGGACGCGGCCCACGAGTCGTGGCTGACGAGGGTCACGGTCCTGGGGTCGCCGGACACCTGGCCGCCGTCGGACGAACCGCAGGCGGCGAGCGTGCCGACCAGGCCGAGCCCGACGACCGCCGCCGTCATCCGCTTCTTGTTGGTGCTCACTGGATTCCTCCTGGAGGACCAGGAGAAGACGCGGCCCTGCCCGGGACTCCGGGTCCCGGGCAGGGCGCAACAGCTCGAGTGGTGACCGATCTCCCTACCCAGAATGACCTGGGCCAGGTTCGGAGGGTCTGCGGCCGTGTGCCGCACTCTCAGCGCTGTGGCGCTCCCCTGTCGGAATATGCAGGTGTGGATGTGAAGGTGCCTCTATGAAGCTGTACTGACGACGGTCAGACTACCGTTCGGTGGCGGCGAGCTGACCACACGCCCCGTCGATCTCCTGACCACGGGTGTCCCGGATCGTCACCGGCACACCATGGGCGGCGATGGCCTCCACGAACGCCTTCTCGTCCTCGGGCCGCGAGGCGGTCCACTTCGACCCGGGCGTCGGGTTCAGCGGGATCAGGTTGACGTGCACGGGCTTGCCCTTGAGCAGCCGCCCGAGCCGGTCACCGCGCCAGGCCTGGTCATTGATGTCCCGGATCAGCGCGTACTCGATGGACAGCCGGCGGCCGGACTTGGCGCTGTACTCGAACCCGGCGTCGAGCACCTCACGCACCTTCCACCGGGTGTTCACCGGGACGAGGGTGTCGCGCAGCTCGTCGTCCGGGGCGTGCAGGGAGATCGCCAGCCGGCACTTGAAGCCCTCGTCGGCGAACCGGTGGATGGCCGGGACGAGTCCGACCGTCGAGACGGTGATGCCCCGCTGGGACAGGCCGAGGCCGTCGGGCTCGGGGTCGGTGAGCCGCCGGATGGACCCGATGACCCGGTTGTAGTTCGCGAGGGGCTCGCCCATGCCCATGAAGACGATGTTGCTGAGCCGGGCCGGTCCGCCGGGGACCTCCCCGTCCCGCAGGGCCCGCATGCCGTCGACGATCTGGTGCACGATCTCGGCGGTGGACAGGTTGCGGTCCAGCCCGGCCTGCCCGGTCGCGCAGAACGGGCAGTTCATCCCGCAGCCGGCCTGCGAGCTGATGCACATGGTCACCCGGTCCGGGTAGCGCATCAGCACGGACTCGACGAGCGTCCCGTCGAACAGCCGCCACAGGGTCTTGCGGGTGGTGCCCTGGTCGGTCGACAGATGCCGCACCACGGTCATCAGCTCGGGCAGCAGCGCTTCCTGCAGCCGCCCCCGGGCACCGGCCGGGATATCGGTCCACTGCTCCGGATCGTGCGCGTACCGCGCGAAGTAGTGCTGCGAGAGCTGCTTGGCACGAAACGGCTTCTCCCCGATGGCCGCGACGGCCTCCTTGCGCTCGGCAGGAGTGAGATCGGCAAGATGCCGCGGCGGCTTCTTGGCTCCGCGGGGGGCGACGAAAGTGAGTTCTCCGGGCTTAGGCATGGCGGTACCAGTGTCGCAGATCAACAGCGGCAGCCCGGGCGCGAGTGGGGTGGGGCCGATCACCAGCACCTGCCACCTGCCGACACCGAGCGGCCTTGGACGGCCCGTCGCTCCAGATGTCGTGAGACCGCTCTGAACCGTCGCTTTGGCGAGGCCGTCACCGGATGGCGGGTTGAGGGCTTTTCAAGACACTGTGTGCCCTCTTGTGCTGGGATATCCGCTGGCCGCAGTGCCCGCCTCAGATGCGCCTACGGAATGGGTGAGACGTGACCGGACCTACTGCCGATGACCTAGACAAGGACCAACTCGACCAGCTTCACGCGGCAACGGTCAAGGCTTCGGAAGCCTGCCTCGAGTTGAAGAAACTCTGCGCTCTGATCCTTGTCCCCGTGGGGACCATTATCGCCTCGTTCGGCGACAAAAAACCAGGAGCCGCGTTATTTGTGGCCGGACTGTTGGTGATCATCGGCTTTTGGGTGGCCGACAGCTTCAGCTACTACTACCAACGGAAACTCCGCGGAGCCATGATCCCCATATGGCAACGTCGAGCGAATCGCTGTTCCCCATATCCACATGTCCCGACCTCGGGCGCTGTTACACCTTGGCGTTCCGCTTTCAACGCTTCAATGGCGTACTATCTCATCCTTGCCCTGCTGTTCGTTCTGGCAGCGTGGGCCTACGTGGTCGGCTGGCTGGACGGATAAGGTGTCACCTGATGCACTACTTCGTGAGTTACGCGAGGCGCGATAACGGCCCGGAGCGGTTGCGCATCATCCGTGAACACCTTGCCCGCGATGGACGCTACGTATACATCGACGACTTGGAGCCCCATCGGGTAGGCGCCGACAGAGTGCAGGCCGTCATCAACGCGCTCGCCATCGCGGATACATTCGTAGCCGTCGAATCAAGCGACTACCTCAAAACGGAGTGGACGCGCTGGGAATTCGAGACGGCGCTGCGCATGAAAATCAAGATGACAGCGCTACTCCCTGATTTCACTTGCACGGGGGACAGTGAACATACGTGGCCGTGGCCGGACTACTCACCGATCGGCACCACATTGCTTCCTCCCGGCGAAGCGACGGAGCGGCGGTCGACTGAAGCCGATTTGAACACTGCGCTACATTGAGATCGCCCACCGAAGCGGCCGACAGTTGCAAAGCTACCGTCTGACTCGACAACCGGCTTGTCTGCTACCGCAGGCTCGGAGCCACCGGCACCGACGGCGTTCAGGACGCATCGGGGTAGGCGAGGTGGACCCCGCAGTTGTTGCAGCGGAAGAGCATGGCGGTTGCCTCTTCGCCCAGGCTTGTCAGGAAGTGTTCCAGTCGACTTTCGTCGTGCCAGCCGTTAAGCCGCATGTCGGTCCGCAACTGGTCGAGTGCTTCGGGATGCGCCGCCAGCTCGGCGTATCCGACTTCCCCCACGAAAGCGGCCGCGTCCTGACAGTGGACGAGCCAGCGTGGATCCTGCCAGGCGTGGAATCCAGGGGTGCGGCGGGTGACCTCGTGCAAGACGTCCTCGCTGACACCGTCGAGCCCGTAGGAGTCGGTGAAGTCGCCGACAAAGCGTTCAGCCGCGCTCCCATCTGCGATGCACCACGGACAGAACCCTCCGCTGACGTCCCGAGCGGTGTAGAAGGTGGCCGTGTAGACCCATCCCCTACTGAGCTCACAGCAGGCGCACGTCTCGGCGGACTCGCGGATGGACCCGCTTGCGAGGGGATCCGGGTGATAACGGAAGAAGGGCAGGTCGGCACTCATCGGCAAGCTCCGATCCGGAGCCTGGTGACCCTGCCCACTGATCTCATGATGAGCAGTCTGTCTGCGTGCAGGCCCTTGATCAAGCGCGGGGGCGCGTGACTGCTGGGAGGCGACCCGGGAGCCCCAGTCCGCCGGACTGGGGCTCCGTGGGTCACACCGTTCCCCCGGAGAGCGGCTGAAGGTGGGGTCCGCCTGGCAGGATAAGCGGACCATCACAAAAGCGGGGGGGGCGAGCATGGGCGTGCTCATACTGGCGGTTGTCGTGTTGCTGCTCATCGGTGGCTGTGTCTGCGTGTACTGGGCCGCACGGGGCGACGCCCCGCGGTGGGCTCGGGGTGTGGCCAAGGTGACGCTGCTCGGCAGTGAGATCGCCCGCAGTGCGAGCCGGGGCTCCCGCTCGCAACAGAGCAGCGGGGACGACTAGACGAGTAGTTCCGATTGCGGGGTTCACGGACGCAGGGAGGGTGTCCAACATCGGGTTGTGACGACCGAGTTAGACACCCTCTTGACCGCACTGTACGTGCACATAGACGACCGCTTGAAGACCTCGCCCCGACGGGGCCGACCGCCTCGGCTGACCGACGCTGAACTGGTCACCCTGGCCGTGGCCCAAGC
>NZ_JAKEIO010000130.1 GCF_021474405.1 [Streptosporangium] indianense | reverse complement strand
CCGCCGCCCCCCGCCCACTCCCCGCACCCGGTGTCGGCGGCAGCGTCACATGTGTCTCCGAGCCCGGGGGGCCGCTACGGGGGTTTGTCGGGCTGCGGCACGGGGTTTTTCGGTGCCGGCGTTCGTGCTGGGGGCGGTGGGTCCGCACACCTGCGGAGCGGGGTGCCTCCCCCAAGCTCTCGGCTTCGCTCGAGCAGGGGGGACCCCCATGCCCACCCGTGCCGCCCCCAGCGGCACGCATGCCCGCAGCTCGGGCGGTATGCATGCCCGCAGGGGGCGCCTGCCCGCAGCCGAGCGGCATGCGTCGCCGCGGCCGGGGGCGTCCCTACTGCGTCACCGTGAAGTTGCGCAGGATCGCCGCCGTCAGTTCCGGGTCGCCCTCTGTTTTCAGCCTGTCGGAGACCGACTCCGGCGTCACGCGGCCGCAGGCCAGGCGGACGTACGTCTCCCAGTCGAGGGTGAGGGTGGCGGCGGGGCCGAGGGCCGGGGCCGTTTCCAGGGTGCCGCGGCCCTGGATGTCGACGCGGATCGTGCGCAGGAACTCCACGGGCCCGTGCACGTCGAGGACGATCGCCGAGCTGCGTGGTGCCTGCGCCTTCTCGGCGACCACGCGCGGAAGTTCACCGAGGAGCACGTCACGGGCGATCAGCGCGCCGGGGGAGTCGAGGTTGCCGGGCCGGCCGAGGGCCGTGCGCAGGTCCTGCTCGTGCACCCACACGTCGAACGCGTGCCGCCGCATGGACTCCTCCAGGGTGAGCTCGCTGCCGAGCGGCCCCCGCACCTTCGTGCCCGGGTCGCGCGACTCGTTCCGCAGCTGCCGGTTGCGGCGGATGATCACGTACTCCAGCTCGGAGGTCATCTCCGGCGCCGTGTGGTGGCGGCGGACGTCGACCTGCATCTCCATGTAGCGCTGGTGCTCGTTGGTGACGTGGAAGAGGTCGCGCGGCAGGCTGTGGATGGGGCGCGGGTCGCCGAGCATCTCGCAGTCCAGCCCGATCACGTGGGAGACCACGTCCCGCACCGACCAGCCGGGGCATGGCGTCCGCCGGTTCCACTCGGCCTCCGCGAGCGGCTGGAGCAGCTCGGATATCGCTTCGACGGAGTGGGTCCAGGCATCGGCGTAGGGCTGGAGGGTGGGATGCAGACTCACGGAACGGGACCCCTCGGCGGTTCGGTCACGGGCAGGTGGTGGCGGCGTTGCCAGTGGGAGGTGGCGGCTGTCGGCGGGCGTCTTGCGAGCTAAGTTACGCTGCTGTGAGGCACCCCGGCAGTGCTTTCGTGTGACGATCGTAGGCCCGTGTGGACGGCTCGAATGCCAGGACGGTGGTAGTGTGCGCGCCTCTGTGATCCAGATCGCCGTTAACGAGGACGAATCGGTCGAAGCGCGCCGTCGGCGCGTGGCGGCGCTGGTCCGGGAGCAGGCCGGAGCCGATCTCGTCGTCCTGCCGGAGCTGTGGACCACGGGTGCCTTCGCCTACGAGGAGTTCGGGCGCGAGGCCGAGCCGCTCGAAGGGCCGACGTACGAGGCGATGGCGAAGGCCGCGAGCGACGCGGGCGTGTGGCTGCACGCCGGCTCCGTCCCGGAGCGGGACCCCGACGGACCGCTCTACAACACCTCCCTCGTCTTTTCTCCCTCCGGCGACCTGGCCGCCGCCTACCGCAAGATCCACCGCTTCGGCTTCGACAAGGGCGAGGCCGTGCTGATGGGGGCGGGCAGCGAGCTGGTGACGGTGCGTCTGCCGGAGACGACCCTGGGCCTGTCCACCTGCTACGACCTCCGCTTCCCCGAGCTCTTCCGCGCTCTGGTCGACGCCGGTGCCGAGACGCTCGTGGTGTCGGCGGGCTGGCCGGAGCGCCGCCGCTCCCACTGGACGCTGCTGGCCCAGGCGCGGGCCGTGGAGAACCAGTCGTTCCTCCTCGCCTGCGCAACGGCCGGGACGCACGCCGGAGTTCCCCAGGCCGGTCACTCGATCGTGGTCGACCCGTGGGGCGAGGTGCTGGCACAGGCCGGTGCCGGCGAGGAGGTCCTCACGGTGGAGTTCGACCCGGGGAAGGTGGCGGCGACCCGGGAGCAGTTCCCGGCGCTGAAGGACCGGATGCTGGGACTCCAGCCGCCGCGCAGGCCCTGACCGGCGCTCTCAGTCCTCCCGTTCCTTCTCCGCGAGGTGGATGACACACACGGCCACCGCGATCAGCAGGGCCGGGTCGGCGTCCTCGCGGACGACGTCCACGCCGTAGGTGTCCCGTACGGTCAGCCACCGCCGGGAGATCACCGCCAGCAGCTCCCCGTCGTACTCGACGGCGAACTCCCGGTCGAGGATCTTGCCGCTGACGTCCAGCTCGTTGCCGTCGGCCAGGGACACCCGGTAGTGGTTGCGCAGCAGGGACAGCCGTTTCCTGCGGATGGTCGCCAGCGGCTCCCCGCCGCGCTGGAGCACCATGGTGTCGCGCAGGGCGAGCATCTTCTGGTGGAGGTCGACGAGGACGCGCCCCTGGGTGTCCTTCAACTCCCAGGTGTCCCGCAGCCGCAGGGCCTTGCCGTCGACGAGGAACACCTTGCTGCCGTGGTCGTCCTCGATCCAGTAGTCGTCACCGAAGCCGAGGAGCCGGTCGTACACGAGGAATCTCATGAGACCAGGGCTTCCCCGCGGCCGCTTCCCAAACGCCGCCGATAGGCCGACGGGCTGAGGACGGCCGCCCATCGCAGCCGACGCCCACCCCGGCCGGAGGCCGGCGCACCCGGCGGACAGCGGCGAGGGCGCGAGTGCGCCGCCCGCCCCGCGGGTGTGCCGCCTCTTCGTGACAGTCGTCCGAGAGCCTGACGCGTCAGACCCCGTAGCCGTCGCTGTAGCCGTCGCGGCGGGGGTGGACCGCCGGGTCCTCGACGACGCCGGGCGTCGTCGGGGGCACCACCACGCGCCGGCGCCTGGCGATGCTGCTGAACGTGGTGACGCCGATCAGTCCGACGATCATCAGAATGATGCCGACCAGGTCGAGGTTGACCCCCTGCATGTCCCAGTCGGTCGCGAACGTGAGGATGGCTCCCACGGCGATGAGGATGATGCATCCGCCGAGGCCCATGTGTGTCGCCTCCCTGTACGGTCCGGTCGTTCCGGTCCCGGAACACCGAGTACCCCCGAGGCGAACACCCATGCGGTGACGGCTCGTTCTACCTCTCCAGGAACGCCGTCAGCGCGTTGGCGAGCAGGAACGGGTCGTCGGCACCGCACAGTTCGCGGACACTGTGCATCGACAGGATGGCCACGCCGATGTCGACGGTCCGGATGCCGTGCCGGGCGGCGGTGATCGGGCCGATCGTGGTGCCGCAGGGCATGGAGTTGTTGGAGACGAAGGACTGGAAGGGCACGTCGGCCGCCTCGCATGCCGCCGTGAACTCCGCGCGGCCCGAACCGTCCGTGGCGTAGCGGTTGTTGACGTTGACCTTGAGGATCGGGCCGCCGTTGACGCGCGGGTGGTGCGTCGGGTCGTGCCGCTCCGCGTAGTTGGGGTGAACCGCGTGGCCCGTGTCGGAGGACAGACAGACCGTGCCGGCGAAGGCGCGGGCCCGGTCCTCGTAGGAGCCGCCGCGGGCGAACACCGAGCGTTCCAGCACGTTGCCGAGCAGCGGCCCGTCCGCGCCGGTGTCCGACTGCGAGCCGTTCTCCTCGTGGTCGAAGGCGGCCAGCACCGGGATGGACGCCGGCTGCGCCGAGGAGGAGGCGACGGCCGCGAGGGCGGCGGTGCCGGCGTGCACCGACAGGAGGTTGTCCATGCGCGGGCCGGCCAGCAGCTCCCGGTCGCGGCCCAGGTAGGCGGGCGGTTCCACGGAGTGCGTCATCAGGTCCCAGCCGGTGACCTCGCCCGCCGGGATGCCGGCCGTCTCCTCCAGGAAGGCGATCAGGTCGCCGTCGCGCACGTCGCGGCCGAGGCCCCACACCGGCTGCATGTGCCGCTGCTTGTCGAGCTTGAGACCGTCGGCGGTGACCGAGCGGTCCAGGTGGATGGCGAGCTGCGGGACGCGCAGCAGCGGCCGGTCCACGTTCACCAGGCGCGTCGAGCCGTCGCGCAGGGTCAGCCGGCCGGCGATGCCGAGGTCGCGGTCGAGCCAGGAGTTGAGCAGCGGTCCGCCGTAGATCTCCACGGCCACCTGGCGCCAGCCGTGCGCCCCGCTGTCGGGGAGCGGCTTGACGCGCAGGTTGGGGGAGTCGGTGTGGGCGCCGACGATCCGGAACGGCGTGTGGGGCGCGGCACCCTCCGGCACGTACCAGGCGACGATCGCGCCGCCGCGCAGGACGTACTTGCCGCCGCTCGTCCCGTCCCAGGCGTCCGTCTCGGCGACCTGCCTGAAGCCCGCCTTCTCCAGCCGCTCGGCGGCCGTGGCCACGGCGTGGTACGGCGAAGGGCTCGCCGCCAGGAAGGTCATGAGGTCGTCGGTGTGGCCGCGGTCGAAGCGGGCTCGTTCGGTCATGGGTTCACTTTAACGACGGACGAGGGCCCGTTCCCCGGGTAAGGGAACGGGCCCTCGTCCAGAGGACGTGAAGGATCAGAACGCGGCCTCGTCCAGCTCCATCAGGTCCAGCTCGACGCCCTCGGCGACCTTGCGGGCCAGAGTGACGCCCGGCAGGACGTTGGCGGCGAAGAACTTGGCGGCGGCGATCTTGCCGGTGTAGAAGGCCTTGTCCTTTGCGGAAGCGGTCTCCAGCTTCTCGGCGGCGACCGCGGCACCCCTGAGCAGCAGGTAGCCGACGACGACGTCACCGGAGGCCATCAACAGGCGGGTGCTGTTGAGGCCCACCTTGTAGATGTTCTTGACGTCCTGCTCGGTGGCGGCGAGGTCGGTGAGCATCAGGCCGACGATGGCCTCCAGCTCGACGGCGGCCTTCGCGAGGTGCTCGCGGGCACCGGCCAGCTCCTCGCCGCCCGTGCCGAGGGCGAGGAACTTCTTGATGTCCTCGGCGAGGGAGTTCAGCGCGGCGCCCTGATTGCGGACGATCTTCCGGAAGAAGAAGTCCTGGCCCTGGATGGCCGTGGTGCCCTCGTAGAGGGTGTCGATCTTGGAGTCCCGGATGTACTGCTCGATCGGGTACTCCTGGAGGAAGCCGGAGCCGCCGAAGGTCTGCAGCGACTGCGCGAGCTGCTCGTAGCCCTTCTCGGAGCCGTAGCCCTTGACGATGGGCAGGAGCAGGTCGTTCAGGGCCTCCAGGGCGGAGACGTCCTCGCCGGCGGCCTCCTTGACCTGGATCTCGTCCTGGATGGAGGCCGTGTGGAGCACCAGGGCGCGCATGCCCTCCGCGTACGCCTTCTGCGTCATGAGCGAGCGGCGCACGTCCGGGTGGTGCGTGATGGTGACCTTGGGCGCGGTCTTGTCCATGAAGTTCGCCAGGTCGGGGCCCTGGACGCGCTCCTTGGCGTACTCCAGGGCGTTGAGGTAGCCCGTGGAGAGCGTGGAGATCGCCTTCGTGCCGACCATCATGCGGGCGAACTCGATGATGCGGAACATCTGGCGGATGCCGTCGTGCTTGTCGCCGATCAGCCAGCCCTTGGCGGGGTGCTGGTCGCCGAAGGTCATCTCGCAGGTGTTGGAGGCCTTCAGGCCCATCTTGTGCTCGACGTTGGTGGCGTAGACGCCGTTGCGCTCGCCCAGCTCGCCGGTCTCGAAGTCGAAGAGGTACTTCGGGACGAGGAAGAGGGACAGGCCCTTGGTGCCGGGGCCGGCGCCCTCGGGGCGGGCGAGCACGTAGTGGAGGATGTTCTCCGACATGTCGTGCTCACCGGAGGTGATGAAGCGCTTCACGCCCTCGATGTGCCAGGAGCCGTCCTCCTGCTGCACGGCCTTGGTGCGGCCGGCGCCCACGTCGGAGCCCGCGTCGGGCTCGGTGAGGACCATCGTGGAGCCCCACTGCTTCTCCGTGGCGACCTTGGCTATGTGCTTCTGGACCTCGTTGCCCTCCTCGAAGAGGATGCCGGCGAAGGCGGGGCCCGAGGAGTACATCCACACGGCCGGGTTGGCGCCCAGGATCAGCTCGGCGTAGGCCCAGATCAGGGAGCGGGGCGAGGTGGTGCCGCCGATCTCCTCGGGCAGGCCGAGGCGCCAGTACTCGGAGTCCATGAAGGCCTGGTAGCTCTTCTTGAAGGAGGCGGGGACCGGCGCGGTGTTGGTCTCCGGGTCGAAGACCGGCGGGTTGCGGTCGGCGTCGATGAAGGACTCGGCCAGCTCGTTCTCCGCGAGACGGGTCAGCTCCTCCAGGATGCTCTTCGCGGTCTCGACGTCCATCTCCTCGAACGGACCGGTGCCGTACACCTTGTCCCGCCCGAGTACCTCGAAGAGGTTGAACTCGATGTCGCGGAGATTCGACTTGTAGTGCCCCATGGCGACGGCTCCCGGCTCCGTAGAGAGATCGGCGAGGCACTGGATCCTCGCGCTAGTTCACGTACCAACAAGTAGCTACGATGATGCTACCCGTCGGTAATAAGAAGCAACCCCGATCCCGTCATCTGTGACAGGTCACACCGGAACGGTCAGTTCCGCGGCGCGGCCGTCCCTGCGGTCGTCCGGACCGGCCGTACCGGCCCGAGCGCCCGTCCGCTCTCGGTACGCTTGCGCTCATGTACGGCTACGACCAGACAGCGGGCCCGCAAGGGCAGTACGCCCCTCCGCAGCAGCCGATGTCCGGCGGGTACGGGCAGCAGCCGCCGCTGTACCCCGAGCCGTCCCCGCCCTCCCTCACGGACGCGGTGCGCGCCTTCACCACCGGGCAGATGGCCGCCGAGGACTTCCAGCAGGTCTTCGCCACGTCGAAGGTCTACTGCCCGCGCGGCGACAACCCCGGGTTCCTCGCCCTGCACAACACCCAGCAGCCGGTGATCCCGATGTTCAGCACGCTCAAGGAGCTGCGCCGGTACGCGGGCAAGGAGTCCAAGTACTTCGTGATCACCGGCGCCGAGGTCCTGGACCTGCTGCCGACCGGCTACGGCTTCGTCCTCGACATGGAGGGCGAGCACCGCATGGTGTTCGACGCCAAGGCCGTGGAGCAGATGGTCGAGTTCGCCATGCGCCGCATGTACGGCTGACGCCCTTGCCGCGCGGACGGCGGCAAAGGCCCGTCCGTGCTCACTTCGGCAGGCGCAGTGCCAGGCCGTCCAGGACGACCTCCAGGCCGTAGGCGAACTTGTCGTCGCGCAGCTTCGCCGGGTCGCCGGCCTGCGCGCTGGTCTCCGGCTCGGCTGCCGCCAGGTGGTCGTAGCCGGCCGAAGCCTGCCGGGCCGCGGGCAGCAGCCGGGCCACGAACTCCGACTCGCTCTCGCCGGAGCGGGCGACCGTGGTGAGCCAGGCGGCCTCAGTGGTGCTCATGCCGATGACGTACGAGAAGACGGCGTCGATCGCCCGGTTCGGCTCCGGGAATCCCGCGGCGGTGAACAGGGCCGCCAGCCGCTCCGAGAAGTTCATGTAGTTCGGCCCGAGGTAGGCGAGCCCGGCCTGCCCCAGGACCAGCGTCAGCCACGGGTGCCGCAGCGCCGTCGTGCGGAAGGACCCGGCCGCCTCGGTCACCGCCGCGCGCCAGTCGGGGCCGCCGGCCGGCGGGACGTGGATCTCGGCGGCGACCTCGTCCACCGCGAGCTCCATCAGCTCGTCCTTCGTCGCCACGTGCCGGTACAGCGAGGTCGCGCCCGCGTTCAGGCGTGCGCCGAGCTTGCGCATGGAGAGCGCCTCGATGCCGTCCGCGTCGAGCATCGCGATCGCCTCGCGGACGATCGCGTCCCGGCTGAGCGCGGGCTGGTCGGTGCGGCGCTGCTCGCGGGTCCATACGGACGGGATCGGGTTCGTGTCCTTCGTCCTGCTCATCGGATTCCCTCCTGGTGAACCTCTGCGTGCGAACAGCGTGCGCAAGCAGCGTACAGAACTCAAGGGTTGCGCACACTGTTCCCTCCTGCGTACAGTGTGCGCATCGAAGGAACGGTGTTCGCACGAACGGTGTTTTTCGCAGGAGGGGAAGAGGAAATGGACGCTCGCAATCCACGGCGCTGGTGGATCCTGATCGTGCTGTGCCTCAGCACGTTGGTCCTGGTCGTCGACAACATGGCGCTGACGGTCGCGGTGCCCGCTCTGACCGAGGACCTCGGCGCGAGTGCCCAGGCCATGCAGTGGATCCTCGACTCCTACACCCTGGTCTTCGCCGGGCTGCTGCTGACCTCCGGCAGTCTGGGCGACCGGTTCGGGCGCCGGAGGGTGATGCTCATCGGGTTGCTGCTGTTCGGGGCGGCTTCACTGGGGGCGGTGTTCAGCTCCACTCCCGGTGAGCTGATCGCGGTGCGGATCGCGATGGGCGTCGGCGGGGCGCTGATCATGCCGTCGACCCTGTCGATACTGATCACCGTCTTCGACGAGGCCGAGCGTCCCAAGGCGATGGCCGCGTGGGGTTCGGTGTCGATGCTCGGGCTGGTCGGCAGCCCGGTGCTGGGCGGTGTCCTGATCGACCACTTCGCCTGGCAGGCGATCTTCCTGATCAACGTGCCGATCGTCGCTCTCGCGCTGCTGGCCGGTGTGCTGCTGATGCCGGAGTCCAGGGCGCCGTGGCAGAAGCCTGACCCGCTGGGCGCGGTGCTGTCGGCGGTGGGCATGACGGCCCTGGTGTGGTGGATCATCGAGATCCCGCAGCACGGTGCGTTCGAAGGCCGCTCCCTCGTCGTCCTGGGCGTCGCGGTCCTCGCCCTGGCCGGCTTCGTGACCTGGCAGAACGTGACCCCCGCGCCGATGGTCCCGCTGGCCCTGTTCAAGCACCGCAACTTCAGCGGCGGTTCGCTCTCCCTGGCGCTCGTCCAGATCGGCAACGCCGGCCTGCTGCTGGTGCTGACCCAGTACCTCCAGTTCGTGCTCGGCTGGTCCGCCGTCAAGGCCGGACTCGCCTTCCTGCCGCTGGCCGTCGCCGCGCTGGTCGGCAACACGGCCGGGGCGCAGCTCGCCGTGAGGTTCGGCAACCGGTTCGTCATCCTCGGCGGGATGCTGCTGATGGTCGCCTCCTTCGGGCTGCTGACCACGCTCACCGCCGACAGCGGGTTCACGGTCCCCGCGGTGGCGCTGGGGATCCTGGGCCTGGGTGCGGGTCTGGCGATGCCGGCCGCGGTGGCCGCGCTGATGAGCACCATCCCGGAGGACAAGGCGGGCGTCGGCTCCGCCCTCAACGACACCATCCAGCAGTCCGGCACCGCCCTCGGCATCGCGATCCTCGGCTCCCTGCTCACCTCCGGCTACACCGACGAGATGCCGGCCGGAGCACCCGAGCAGGCCCGGGAGTCCATCGGCGGGGCGCTGACGGTGGCGGGCGGTGGCGCGGGTCTGGTCCGGGCGGCCCGGGAGGCCTTCACCGACTCGATGTCGACGACCTTCACGATCAGCGCGCTCGGGGTCCTGGCCGCGGCGGTCGTGGCCACGCTGGTCATGCGGGACCGCAAGACGCCCGCTCGGGCCGACGTCGCGAGCGCGGAGCGCGAGCTGGTCGCCTGACGCGAAAACCGGACGGCCGTCACCCCGCAGCGGGGTGACGGCCTTTCGTCGTGCCGGACTCCCGTGGTTCGCTGCGCCGTCCCCCGGGTCGGGAATGCGCTCCCGGTTTTCTCTGTTGGGGGTGGCAGGAAGTTCAACGCTCAACTAAACTGGGCGTACACGAGGAGGAACCGACATGCCTGCAGTGACCGTCGAGAACCCGTTGACGCTGCCCCGCGTGACCGCGCCCGCCGACGCCGTGGCACGTCCCGTGCTCGCCGTCACGACCGCTCCGAGCGGTTTTGAGGGTGAGGGCTTCCCGGTGCGCCGGGCATTCGCGGGGATCAACTACCGCCACCTCGACCCGTTCATCATGATGGACCAGATGGGCGAGGTGGAATACGCGCCGGGCGAGCCCAAGGGCACGCCGTGGCACCCGCACCGCGGCTTCGAGACCGTCACCTACATCATCGACGGCATCTTCGACCACCAGGACTCCAACGGCGGTGGCGGCACCATCACCAACGGGGACACCCAGTGGATGACCGCGGGCTCGGGCCTGCTGCACATCGAGGCCCCACCCGAGCACCTCGTCGTCTCCGGCGGGCTCTTCCACGGCCTGCAGCTGTGGGTGAACCTCCCGGCCAAGGACAAGATGATGGCCCCGCGCTACCAGGACATCCGCGGCGGCACGGTCCAGCTCCTCAGCACCCCCGACGGCGGCGCGCTGCTGCGGGTCATCGCCGGTGAGCTGGACGGGCACGCGGGCCCCGGCATCACGCACACCCCGATCACGATGGTCCACGCGACCATCGCGCCGGGGGCGGAGGTCACGCTGCCGTGGCGCGAGGACTTCAACGGGCTGGCGTACGTCCTGGCGGGCAAGGGCTCGCTCGGTGCCGAGCGGCGCCCGATCCACATGGGCCAGACGGCCGTCTTCGGCGCCGGCTCCTCGCTGACCGTCCGCGCGGACGAGAAGCAGGACGCGCACACGCCCGACCTGGAGGTCGTCCTGCTCGGCGGACAGCCCATCCGTGAGCCCATGGCCCACTACGGCCCGTTCGTCATGAACACCAAGGACGAGCTCATGCAGGCCTTCGAGGACTTCCAGAAGGGTCGCCTGGGCACGGTCCCGGCGGTGCACGGCATGACCGCGGGCGGCCCGCAGGACTGACGCAACCGGTAGTGCGGAAGGCCGGCGGTGGGATTCCCACCGCCGGCCTTCCTGCACGGGGCGGCTGACGCCCCGTCACCCGGGCGGGCCTCCCTGACGGGACGGCCCGCCCGGGGCGTGGTCGGGTGGGCATGTGCAGGCCTCCACTCCGCTGCTCCCCGAAGCCGTCCGGCGTTTCGCCGCCTGGTGCGCCGTGCTGCTGCTCGGCGCCGGCGTCGTCTACGTCGGGATCCGGCTGGTCGCGGAGTTCCGGACCGCCGTCGTGCCCGTGCTGCTCGCGCTGCTCGGGACGGCGCTGCTCGGGCCGCTGCACCGGCGGCTGGTGAAGGCCGGGGTGCACCGGTCGGTCGCCGCCGGGCTCACCTGCGTCGCGGTGGTCGCCGTGGTCGGCGGAGCCGTGTACATCGTGGTCGCCGCGCTCATCGACACCGGCGACGAGATCGTCGCCTCGCTCAAGGAGGCCGCCCGGGGCGTCTCCGAGCACTTCGGGGCGGCCGGCACCTCGCTGGACGACCTCGCCTCCAACGCCCGCGAGCTGCTGGGCAAGTTCGGCGGCACGGCTGCCTCCGGGGTGATCAGCGGCGTCAGCGTGGTCGGCGAGTCCATCGCCATGGCCGTCCTCGCGCTGCTGCTCGTCTTCTTCTTCCTGCGCGACTCCGACAAGGCCGCCGGGACGCTGCGCTCCCTGTCGCCCCGCGGTTCGGCCGACACCCTGGAGGCCATGGCGCGCCGGGCCCTGCGGGCCGTCGAGGGGTTCATGCGCGGCACCACCTTCATCGCCCTCATCGACGCGCTCTGCATCACCGTCGGGCTGCTCGTCCTGGACGTGCCCGGTGCGGCGGGGCTGGGCGCGCTGGTCTTCGTCGGCGCCTACATCCCCTATCTCGGCGCGTTCATCTCCGGAGCCCTGGCCGTGCTGGTCGCGCTCGCCGACCGGGGGTTCGTCATCGCGCTGTGGGTGCTCGGAGTAGTCCTCGCCGTGCAGGTGCTGGAGGGACACGTGCTCCAGCCGATGATCCAGAGCCGGACCGTGCAGATGCACCCGGCGCTGGTGATGGTGACGATCACGGCCGGGGCGTCCGTCGCCGGGGTCCTCGGCATGCTGCTCGCCGTCCCGCTCACCGCCGCCGCGTTCGGCATCGTCCAGGAACTGCGCACCCGCTACGGCGACCAGGAGCCGTCGTCGGCACAGGAACCGTGACCGGTCCCGGCTGTCAGGAGCGTCGTCGGCATGGGAACCGTGACCGGTCCCGGCTGCCGGGAGCCACCGCTGACTCGTGCGTCGTGAGCGCTACAGCGACCAGGACCCGTCGCCCGAGCCGTCCATGGACTCGTGGAGCTCGAACCAGATGCTCTTGCCCTCGCCGCGCGGCTCCACCCCCCAGGCGTGCGCCAGCAGTTCGATCAGCACCAGGCCACGGCCGGAGGACGCCAGCTCCCCGGGCCTGCGCCGGTGCGGCAGGTCGTCACCGGCGTCCGTGACCTCGATCCGCAGCCGCCGCCCGCCCACCTCACCCGTCATCTCGGCGACCAGCAGCGCGTCGGAATCGGTGTGCACGAGGACGTTCGTCAGCAGCTCGGACAGCAGCAGCACCGCCGAGTCGACCTGGTCGCGCGAGGCCCAGTCGTGCAGCAGCTCGCGCAGCTGCTGCCGGGCGACCGCGACCCGCTCGGGCTCGGCCTGCGCCACGGTCAGCACCGAGCGCCGCACCGGAGGCCGCACGATCATCGCGTCACCGCAGCCGCAGCCCCCACCCTCCCGGCACAGCAGCAGCATCGCGATGTCGTCCTCACGGCGGTCCGCCAGCGGGCCGGTGGTGTGGTGCGAGGACGGCCCGTGCACCGCCTGCACCAGGGTGTCGGCGAGTTCCTCCAGATCGCCCTTGTGCTCCTCCAGGATCACGCGCAGCCGCCGCCAGCCGGTCTCCAGGTCGTGGCCGCCGGTTTCGAGCAGGCCGTCCGTGCAGATGAGCATGGTCTCGCCGGGCTCCAGGGTGAGCCGGGTGGTGGGGTAGTCGGCGTCCGGGTCGATGCCCAGGGGCAGACCGCCCGACGTCGGCCGGGTCAGCACCGTGCCGTCGGCCATCCGGATCGCCGGGTCCGGATGCCCCGCACGGGCGATGTCCAGCACCCCCGACGCCGGGTCGACCTCGACGTACACACAGGTCGCGAAACGCGGGTCGGTCGGGTCCTCGTCGCTGATGCCGTGCAGGAAGCGGGAGGCGCGCGACAGCACCGCGTCCGGGCGGTGTCCCTCCGAGGCGTAGGCCCGCAGGGCGATCCGCAGCTGGCCCATCAGCCCCGCCGCCCGTACGTCATGGCCCTGCACGTCACCGATGACCAGCGCGAACCGTCCGCTGGGCAGCGGGATCACGTCGTACCAGTCACCGCCGACCTGGAGTCCGCCGCCGGTCGGGACGTAACGGGCCGCGACGCTCATGCCGGGGATGCGCTGCGGGCCCAGCCTCGGCAGCATCGTGCGCTGGAGCCCGTCGGTCAGTGCCCGCTCGCTCTCGGCCACACCCGCCCGCGTCAGGGCCTGCGCCAGCATCCGCGCCACCGTCGCCAGCACCGACCGCTCGTCCGGGGTGAACGCCACCGGGTAGGTGAACGCCGCCATCCACGCGCCCATCGTCCGCCCGGCCACCGTCAGCGGCAGGAAC
Organism: [Streptosporangium] indianense; assembly: GCF_021474405.1. Lineage (GTDB taxonomy): Bacteria > Actinomycetota > Actinomycetes > Streptomycetales > Streptomycetaceae > Streptomyces > Streptomyces indiaensis. The sequence continues at coordinate 7,480 of NZ_JAKEIO010000130.1, read as the reverse complement.
GCCCAGGAACGGCGGCCGAAGCGCTCGGCGAGCGGCCAGGTCAGCGGATAGCGGGCCTTGTACTGCTCGGCCGACGACAGGTAGACGGCCCGGCCGGTCCGCACCACCTCGGCAGCCGGGTAGTCCGTGTCCAGCGGCATGTCCGAGAAAGGACTCTCGGTGCCCCGCTGCTGCCCGTGATGGCCGATGATCGTCAGACGGTCGCCCGACACCCCGAACACCGCGAGACCGTCCGGCGAGAAGCCGGGCATCGACAGATTCGCGGTGACCCGCAGAACCTCCTGGGTGGAGCGGGCCTCGGCCAGGGCCCGGCCCGCGTCCAGCAGGAACGCCTCCCGGGAGCGCCGCCAGTCCCCGGTCACCGCGCTGCGCCCGGCCGGGGTGCCCGGCGTCGGTTCGGTGACCTCCTGGAGCGTGCCGATCAGCCGGTACGCCTTGCGGGCCCGGTCGAAGGACGGTTTGGAGCGGCTGCGGACGATGCGGACGACCCGGCCCAGCTCGTCCATGATCCGGACGCGGACCTCGGCCAGGGTGCCCTCGGCCACCGCCAGCTGGACCACGCCGGTGATCTCGTTCCAGTCGACCGGGTGCAGCCGGGCCCGGGCCTGGGCCTCCGTGAGGCTGACCTGCTCGGCGGGCAGCCCGAGCAACCGGGCGGCCTCGGCATCGACCGTGACCAGCCCGGTGGCGGTGTCCCAATGCCACAGGCCGGTCGCGAGGGCGGCAAGGGCCTCCCCCACGGCGGGCAGAGGCTCGCCAGTGCGCATTGCCCTACTTTAAGAAGACGCGCTCGAACGCTGCCACCCATAGCGGACAGGCGCCCGAGCGGCGGTGATCGCGTACTCGATCCCTAACGGTGGAGAGCCGATCTTCGCCTGCCCGGTACGCTGGGGAGGCGTTTCACGTGAAACACAGACCCCGATCAGCGAAGACTGGATGAACGACGATGCATCGGTACAGGTCCCACACCTGCGGCGAGCTCCGCTCCTCTGACGTCGGCAGCGACGTCCGGCTGAGTGGCTGGCTGCACAATCGGCGCGACCTGGGCGGCATCCTCTTCATCGATCTGCGCGATCACTACGGCATCACGCAGCTCGTGGCCCGTCCCGGCACCCCCGCCTACGAGGCCCTCGACAAGCTCTCCAAGGAGTCGACCGTCCGCGTCGACGGCAAGGTCGTCTCCCGTGGCGCCGAGAACATCAACCCCGAGCTGCCGACCGGTGAGATCGAGGTCGAGGTCGGCGAGGTCGAGCTGCTCGGCGCCGCCGCCCCGCTGCCGTTCACGATCAACACCGAGGACGGGGTCAACGAGGAGCGGCGTCTGGAGTACCGCTTCCTGGACCTGCGCCGCGAGCGCATGCACAAGAACATCCTGCTGCGCACCGCGGTCATCTCGGCGATCCGCCACAAGATGACCGCGCTCGGCTTCAACGAGATGGCGACGCCGATCCTGTCCGCGACCTCCCCCGAGGGAGCCCGCGACTTCGTCGTCCCCTCCCGCCTGCACCCGGGCAAGTTCTACGCCCTGCCCCAGGCGCCCCAGCAGTTCAAGCAGCTGCTGATGATCTCCGGCTTCGACCGGTACTTCCAGATCGCGCCCTGCTTCCGTGACGAGGACGCGCGCGCCGACCGCTCGCCGGGCGAGTTCTACCAGCTCGACATCGAGATGAGCTTCGTCGAGCAGGAGGACGTCTTCCAGCCGGTCGAGAAGCTCATGACCGAGCTTTTCGAGGAGTTCGGCGGCGGCCGCCACGTCACCTCGCCGTTCCCGCGGATCCCGTTCCGCGAGGCGATGCTGAAGTACGGCTCCGACAAGCCCGACCTGCGCGCCCAGCTCGAACTCGTCGACATCACCGACATCTTCGAGGGCTCGGAGTTCAAGGCCTTCGCCGGCAAGCACGTGCGTGCCCTGCCCGTGCCGGACGTCTCCGGCCAGCCGCGCAAGTTCTTCGACCAGCTCGGCGACTACGCCGTCTCGCAGGGCGCCAAGGGCCTGGCCTGGGTCCGGGTCGGCGAGGACGGCTCCCTGTCCGGCCCGATCGCGAAGTTCCTCACCGAGGAGAACGTCGCCGAGCTGACCAAGCGCCTGTCGCTCGCGGCCGGCCACGCGGTGTTCTTCGGCGCGGGCGAGTTCGACGAGGTCTCCAAGATCATGGGCGCGGTGCGCGTCGAAGCCGCCAAGCGCGCCGGGCACTTCGAGGAGAACGTCTTCCGGTTCTGCTGGATCGTCGACTTCCCGATGTACGAGAAGGACGAGGAGACCGGCGCGATCGACTTCTCGCACAACCCGTTCTCCATGCCGCAGGGCGGCCTGGAGGCCCTGGAGACCCAGGACCCGCTGGACATCCTCGGCTGGCAGTACGACATCGTCTGCAACGGCGTCGAGCTGTCCTCCGGCGCGATCCGGAACCACGAGCCGGAGATCATGCTCAAGGCCTTCGAGATCGCCGGCTACGACCGGGAGACCGTCGAGGAGAAGTTCGCGGGCATGCTGCGCGCCTTCCGCTTCGGCGCCCCGCCGCACGGTGGCATCGCCCCGGGCGTCGACCGCATCGTGATGCTGCTCGCCGACGAGCCCAACATCCGCGAGACCATCGCCTTCCCGCTCAACGGCAACGCCCAGGACCTGATGATGGGCGCGCCGACGGAGCTGGAGGAGGCCCGGCTGAAGGAGCTGCACCTGTCGGTGCGCAAGCCGCAGCCCAAGTAGGCGATCGCCTTCTCTGAACGCCCGTGAGTGGCTCGGAACCGGTGCCGGTTCCGGGCCACTTCCGTATCCAGGGCTCTCCCCCAGGCTCCTGACCAGCCGTGCTCCCTGGCTTCCCTTCCCATGACGGGACAGGAGACGGCCCGACCGACCACACCATCTACCCGGGCAACGGCACCGAGGGCGGGCTGCTGAAGCTGAAGTACAAGAAGGGCGTCGTCGCCACGCTCACCATGGGAGTCGACCTCGGGGCGACACACGACGGCACGGGTGACTCGGTCCAGCCGGGCGCGTCCGCGTCGGCTTCGGCGACCGCGAGCTGACGCGGACATGGGGGTTCGGGGGAGGTGGCTCTGCGGCAGGTGCGAGGGCTCGTGGTAAGCGTGGGCGACCGAACGAGAACGGGGACCGTATGGACGACCACGAGGACCGGATCCTGGCCGATGAGCTTGCCGCTCTGGCTGCTGCTGTGGGGGCTTGGGGCGGCTTGACGCGCGTCGTGGCCAAGCTGATGAGGAAGAACGTCCACGAGATCGATCTGGTCGTGGCCCTGCCGTTCGAAGCCACCGTCGAGCGCGTCGCCTCCGTGCTCGAACAAGCAGGGCGAAGGGTCGGCCCGGTGCCGGATCCCGGCGACGGCCAACGGACGATCCGTGCCGTCGTCGGCGGTGGCACCGGCGGCATGAACCCGGTGGTCGTCACCGCACGGGTGACATACGGCGGGGCGTCCGACTCGGAGGTCAGGCTCCGTGCCGCGGCAAAGGAGGGCTTGATCCGGCAGCGGGCGGGCGAGCGGACCGCCACCCGTCTTGCGGCGTTGCTGACGACGTAGCGGTCCCGGCACCTTCACCCCTCCGGGCTCCCCCTCTACTTCTCGACGAACAGGTCCTCAGCCGTGGCGGCCGTCAGGGAGCGGTCGAACCACAGGGTGAGGGTGTCGAGGTCGGTGCAGGAGGAGATGCGGTCACGGGTGGCCTGGGGGATGCCGACGCCACGCTTCTCCAGCACGCGCAGGATCATGGTGACTCGGTCTTCGGCCCTTCCTTCGGCCCTGCCTGCGGCTTTGCCCTCGAGGTACGACTCCTCGAAAAGGGTTCCCCTGCCCGGAAAGTAAGTGCCGACCATCTTCTCCAGCCCTCTCCATGTGTCCCGGACCGGAGTGTTCTCCAGTCCGACTTCAAGCCATTCACACCAGTATTTCGCTGTTGCCTTGTCGAACGACCGCATGCCGCGCGCCACCATCTCCAGAATGGCGGGGGCCTTTTCACTCTCGCTATGCACGATCGCCGAGAAGGCAGCCAACGCCGGTTCCCGGGCAACGACGGATTCGTCCGTGATCTCGGGAACGTTGTCCGGTCCCAGGACGAAGGGGCGCGTGACCTGAGTCGTCCAACTGCCGACGCGGCTCTCGAACGGGCCGGCTGCCCAAGCCGCAGTCGCCCGGTTGCGGCAGACCGCGACCAGTAGGACAGGCAGGCGGAACTTCGCGTACAGGTACGCCACGTAGTAGGACCAGCTCGATCCCGTGTCGCGGGATCGAGAGGTCTGCGACTCAATGGCGATCAGGAAACCGTCTCCGTCGGACGGTTCGACTTTGAGCACCGTGTCGACGCGGCGGTGTGAGGTCTCATGGGTTGATGTGACCATGTGCGCACGCTAGGCCCGTGGCCCTGGCATATGCAGCACATGGCGCTGCGTTCACTCTTTCGAGTTCGGGAAAAACGTTCCCCTGCTACCTCGCCACGAACTGCGTCAGGATCGCCTGGACCTCGTAGATGTCGACGCCCTTGGTGAAGGTCTTCTCGATGGGGGTCGGGGTGCCGGAGATCCAGATTTTCAGTTCGGCGTCCAGGTCGAACGTGCCGGCCGTCTCCACCGAGAAGTGGGTGATGCTGCGGTAGGGGACCGAGTGGTACTCGACCTTCTTGCCGGTGATGCCCTGCTTGTCGACCAGGATCAGACGGCGGTCGGTGAAGAGGATGGTGTCCCGGATGAGAAGGAACGCGGCGTGCACCTGCTCGCCGTGGCCGAGGAGCCGGGCGTAGTCCTGCTGGGCCGACTGCGGATTGACGGTGTGCGCGTTGCCGAACAGTGCCATGAGTGTCCCCCCGCTGATTGACCGGACCGTCTGGTTGGCCCGATGCCTTGTTCATCCTACGAACAGAGGCCTTCGTAGGACATGAGCCAGGGGACGAACCGATCGGGAAACACGTCCGCCCCCAGGAGGAGATCCCCCTAGGGGCGGGTGCGGGGCGAGGGTTACTCGGACTCGCCGCCGAAGCGTTCCTTGTAGGACTCCAGGTCCTCGTCCGTGAGCTTGGCGAAGAGGACCGGTGGGATGGTGAAGGCGGTGCCGGCGGGGAGGGTGGTGAGGGACTTCGCCTCCTCCTGGGTGACCCAGGTCGCCGTGCCGTTCTCCAGGGAGAACGCCTCGCGCATCTTCTTCGCCGACGTCGGGATGAACGGCTCGGAGACCACGGCGTAGAGGTGGATCAGGTTCATCGCCGTGCGCAGGGTGAGCGCGGCGCCCTCCGGGTTGGTCTTGATCTCCAGCCAGGGGGCCTTCTCCTCCAGGTAGGAGTTGCCCGCCGACCACAGGGCGCGCAGCGCGGCCGCCGCCTTGCGGAACTGGATGGCCTCCATCTGGGACTCGTACTCCGCGAGGAGGCGGGCGATCTCCTCGCCCAGCTTCGTCTCCGCCTCGCCGGGCTCGGCACCCGCCGGGACCTCCTCGCCGAAGCGCTTCTTGGAGAAGGACAGGACGCGGTTGACGAAGTTGCCGAGGGTGTCGGCCAGGTCCTTGTTCACCGTGGCGGTGAAGTGCTCCCAGGTGAACGACGAGTCGTCCGACTCCGGGGCGTTCGCCATCATGAAGTAGCGCCAGTAGTCGGCGGGCAGGATGTCGAGGGCGTCGTGCGTGAAGACGCCCCGGCGCTGCGACGTGGAGAACTTGCCGCCGTAGTAGTTCAGCCAGTTGAAGGCCTTGATGACGTCGACCTTCTTCCAGGGGGCGCGCGTGCCCAGCAGGGTCGCCGGGAACATCACGCTGTGGAAGGGGACGTTGTCCTTGCCCATGAACTGCGTGTAGCGGACGTCCGCGTCCGACTCCCACCACCAGGAGCGCCAGTCGCGGTTCTCCGGGTCCTGGTCCGCCCACTCCTTCGTGGCACCGATGTACTCGATCGGGGCGTCGAACCAGACGTAGAAGACCTTGCCCTCCGCGGCCAGGTCCGGCCACGTGTCGGCCGGGACCGGGACACCCCAGTCCAGGTCGCGGGTGATCGCGCGGTCGTGCAGGCCCTCCGTGAGCCACTTGCGGGCGATGGAGGAGGCGAGGACGGGCCAGTCGTCGGCGCGCTCGTCGACCCACGCCTCCACCTCGCCGGCCAGCACCGACTGCAGGAGGAACAGGTGCTTGGTCTCGCGCACCTCCAGGTCGCTGCTGCCGCTGATCGCCGAACGGGCGTCGATCAGGTCCGTCGGGTCCAGGACGCGCGTGCAGTTCTCGCACTGGTCGCCGCGGGCCTTGTCGTAGCCGCAGTGCGGGCAGGTGCCGATGATGTACCGGTCGGGCAGGAAGCGGCCGTCGGCGTTCGAGTACACCTGGCGGATCGAACGCTCCTCGATGAAGCCGTTCGCCTTCAGCTCGCGGGCGATCTCCTGCGTGATCTCGTGGTTCTGCGGGGAGGAGCTGCGGCCGAAGTAGTCGAACGCCAGGCTGAAGCCGTCGTAGATCGCCTTCTGCTGGTCGTGCGCCTCGGCGCAGAACGCGTCCACCGGGATGCCCTGCTCCTTGGCCGCGAGCTCCGCGGGGGTGCCGTGCTCGTCCGTCGCGCAGATGTAGAGGACCTCGTGGCCCCGCTGGCGCAGGTAACGGGAGTAGACGTCCGCCGGGAGCATGGACCCCACCATGTTGCCCAGGTGCTTGATCCCGTTGATGTACGGAAGGGCGCTGGTGATGAGGTGTCGAGCCATCGCGGGCTGCTCCCAAGTCGCTACGTGGGGTGACGATCTCGTGGTCTCGGTCGTCTACGGAACCTTGAAATCGTAGCTGACACGGGTACGCCGCCCGCCTCCCGTTTTACGGGACGGGAAGCGGGCGGCGTCGTGAGCGGTGGGAGGCTACGGGCGCCAGTTCGCCAGTACGCCCTCGTAGAGCTCCTTGTCCGTGAGCTCGCGGGGGGTTTCGCCGGCGAGGAAGTGGGACGTGTTGGGGGTCTTGAGCTTGCGGAGGTAGTCGAAGGCCTTGTTCTCCGGGTCCCCGAAGGCGACGAAGGAGAAGAAGACGGCCGGGTGGCTCTCGGCGGCGTCGGTGAGGGCCTGGGTGGCGGGGGTCTTCGCGTCCGGCGCGCCGTCGGTCTGGAAGACCACCAGGGCGGGGGCGGTCGGGTCCGCCGTCTTGTCGTGGTGGGCGAGGACCGCTTCCACGGCCGCGTGGTAGCTGGTGCGGCCCATGCGGCCGAGGCCCGCGTGCAGGTCGTCGATCTTGTTCTCGTGCTCGGTGAGGGTGATCTCGCCGGTGCCGTCGAGTTCGGTGGAGAAGAAGACGACCGGGACGGTGGCCTCGGGGTCGAGGTGGGCCGCGAGGGCGAGGGTCTGCTCGGCGAGGGCCTGGGCGGAGCCGTCCTTGTAGTACGGGCGCATGGAGGCGGAGCGGTCGAGGACGAGGTAGACCTTGGCGCGGGTGCCGGTGAGGTCGTTCTTCTTGAGGGCGTTGGCGGCGGCCTTGTAGGCGGTGGCGAGGTCGGGGGCGTGCTTCTTGAGGGTGGGGAG
>NZ_JAKEIO010000129.1 GCF_021474405.1 [Streptosporangium] indianense | reverse complement strand
GCCCTGCTCCGCGCGGGCGTCCCCCTGGTCGCCGCGGCGGCCCTGGCCGACCACCTCATCGCCCCCGTGACCCGCCGCACCCGCTTCGCGAACACGTACCGGGTGATCGCCCGCACGGCACCGCGGGCCGAGGAGCGTGGAGGGGCGGAGTGAGGGGGCCGGAGAGGGGCAGGACCAGGTGAGCCGCGGGGCTGCGGCCGGCCGGCCGGCACGGAGCCAGCCGCAGCTCGAGCCGCCCGCCGGCCCGGCCTCGCAGTACCAGCGTCGGCCCGCACCGCCCCGCAGTACCTGCGCCGCCCCGCTTAGCCCCCGCAGTGCCAGCGTCGGCATGGGCAGCCTCGCAGTACCTGCGTCGGCCCGCTCAGCCCCCGCAGTGCCAGCGTCGGCATGGGCAGCCTCGCAGTGCCTGCGTCGGCCCGCTCAGCCCCCGCAGTAGCACCGTCGCCACGCTCAGCCCCGCAATACCAGCGCCTGCCCCGCCACCACCAGCAGCACGTGCTCGCACTCGTCCGCGAAGCCCGCGTTCAGCCGGCCGAGTTCGTCCCGGTAGCGCCGCCCCGATGCCGTCGACGGGACGATCCCCGACCCGACCTCGTTCGACACGGCGACCACGGTCCGCCGGGTGGCCCGCACCGCCTCCGTCAGCTCCCGCACCCGCTCCCGCAGCGCCTTCTCCCCGCGCTCCGCCCACACCGCGTCGTCCCACGCCCCGGCCGAGTCCATCGCGTCGGTCAGCCACAGGGACAGGCAGTCGATGAGCAGGGGCGGCCCCTCGGCCTCCAGCAGCGGCACCAGATCGCAGGTCTCGACCGTCTGCCACGACCCCGGCCGCCGCTCCCGGTGGGCCGCCACCCGCGAGGACCACTCCGTGTCCCCGTTGCGCGACCCGCCCGTCGCCACGTACAGCACGTCCGGAAAGGCCTCCAGCCTCCGCTCGGCCTCCACCGACTTGCCCGACCGCGCCCCGCCCAGCACCAGGGTCCGCCGCGGCACGTCCGGCACGTCCTCGTACGCGCCCACCACGAGCGTCACCCCGTCCGGCACGGCCCGCGCCCCGGCGGCCGCGAGGCGCCGCCCCAGCTCCCGGCCGGGCGGCAGATCGTGGTCCAGGTGGACGGCGACCACGTCGGTGGTCGGGCCGACCGCCCCCACCGCCCGCAGCCTGGCCAGCGCGTCCGGCCGCCCCACGACATCCGCGAGGATCATGTCGTACGACTCGGCCGGCTCCGCCAGCCCCGCCGGCGCCCCGCCCGGCGGCAGATACAGCAGCCGCTGCCCCTCCGGCCCGGTCACCGCATACCCCGTGCCCGGCGCGTCCAGCGCCACCGCCCGCACCCGGTGCCCCGTCAGCAGCGTCAACTCCCGCCCGTCGGGCACCCGTCCGGGCTGCGGCAGCCCCGCGGGCACCTCGACCGCCGGCCCGTCGTGCGGATGCGACAGCAGCACCTGCCGGACACCGGTCAGGGAACGGCCCGCCCGTGCCGCGGCGAACGCCGCACCCGGCGTCAGATCGAGCAGCAGCACCCCGTCCAGCAGCAACGCGGTGGCCGCCCGAGCATCCGGTCCGAGAGCGGCCGCACAGGCAGCGCAGGGACAGTCGGGGCGGGGGAGACCCGCCGGGGCACCGGTGCCGAGCAGAGTAAGTTCCACGCCCCGATTCTGACGCGTGAGCCTGGGACATGCGTGATCGAGACGCCCCTCCAGGGGCGCGGGCCGTGTCGATATGCGGCTCCGCCGCGCGGGCGCGACCGGCCCACGACGACCCGCACCCGCCCGATCACCCGCACTCCGCAGGGCCTATCACGCGCGACCCGGCGGAGCGCTTACGCTCTGAGGTGGAGCCGGACCAAGATCCGGCTTTTCGCTGTGCAGTGTGCTCACACACATGGGAGGCGTACATGGCGGCATGGACGTGGCGGTTCGAGAAGACCGACGGTACGGAGGTCCAGCCCTCGGTGCCGCCGGAGGACTTCCCCACCCAGGGGGACGCCGAGTCCTGGATCGGGGAGCACTGGAAGACCCTCCAGGAGGGCGGTGCCGATCAGGTGCGGCTGTTCGAGGACGCCACGGAGATCTACGGGCCGATGAGCCTGCACGCGGCCGAGGCGTGAGCCCGTGGGCGGGGGCCACGGCCCTCGCCCACCGCCTTCCGGGGTGTCAGCCGCGCACGCCGCACAGGTGCAGCAGCGCCGCCACCCCGCGGTAGGGATCCGTCCGCCCGGCCTTCTCCTCCACCGCGAGCAGCGTCTCCACGTCGTCCGGCACCTCCGCGCCGTCCGCCGCCGTGTCGGTGAACACCCGCACCCCGTACCAGGCGTGCAGCGGCGCCCCGATCCCCGCGAGCGTCGACGTCAGGTCCTTCAGCCGGTCGGCCCGTACGTCGAGCCCCAGCCGGTTGCGGTAGGAGACGGTGTCGAAGGCCGCCAGCGCCCCGGACCAGTCGCCGGACAGGCCCGGCCGGATCGCCAGCGCGTCCCCGTTGCGCACCAGCAGGGACAGCAGCCCGCCGGGCGCGAGCATCCGGGCGAGCCCCGCCAGCAGCGGGTCGGGCTCCTCGACGTACATCAGGACGCCGTGGCACAGCACCACGTCGAAACTGCCCGGCAGGAAGTGCACGCCGGTGTCGCGACCGTCGCCCTCGATGATCCGCATCCGCTCCCGGATGCCCTCCGGTTCCCCGGCGAGGGACTCCCGGGCCACGGCGACCATCGTCGCGTCCTGCTCCAGACCGGTCACCTGGTGCCCGGCCCGGGCCAGCCGCAGCGCCTGCGTGCCCTGGCCCATCCCCACGTCCAGCACCCGCAGGCGCCTGCCGACCGGGAACCGGCCGACTATCTGCTCGTCCAGCTGGCGGGCCACCAGCTCCTGCCGGACGACATCGCGCAGCCCGCCCAGCTTGTCCAGCCAGGCATCCGCCGCACCCCCGGAGAACGGCGTCGTGGTCAGGGCCGCTCTCCACGCTTGACCTGCGGCTTCGGCAGCCGGAGCCGACGCATCTGAAGCGAGCGCATCAGGGCGTAGGCGACGGCGCCGCGCTTGTTCTCACCCGCGAAGCGCTCGTTCAGCTGCTTCTTCAGGCGGAACGACGTCACGAACGAGTCGAGCACGATCAGCACGATCACCACGAGCCACAGCAGCAGCGCGATGTTCTGCAGCGCCGGCACCCGCACCATGCTCAGCACGAGGATGACCACGGCCATCGGCAGGAAGAACTCCGCGATGTTGAACCGGGAGTCGACGAAGTCGCGCGCGAACCGGCGGACCGGCCCCTTGTCACGCGCGGGCAGATACCGCTCGTCGCCGCTCGCGAGCGCCTGGCGCTGCCGCTCCATCGCGGTACGGCGCTCCTCGCGCTGTCGCTTGGCGGCCTCCTTGCGCGTCGTCGACGTGTTGGCCACGCTGCGGCGCTGCGACTGGGCCGCACTGCGCTTGGGCGTGGGGCGGCCCTTGGGGGCCTCGGGGTGACGGGGCTGACTGGAGTCGGTCACCGGCGCCTTGTCGGCGTCCTGGGCCTTCTCATCCTTGGCACGGCTACGGAACACAAAACCCAAGGGTAAGGGCTTCCGGGCATGGACCCCAGTCCCGTGGGGAACGATCCGGCAACACCAGTCGTCAGTAAGGGGACAGAGGGGACGTCGCGTACGCCTCCGGACGGACCCCCGGGGTGTACGGCTCCGGTGACCCCGGGGACCACCTACTCCCTACGCCGGAGCGGGAGCGCACGCAGTCGTCCTTGGGGATGAGCGCATCCGTCCCCGAACAGTGCGGTAATGGATGCAGGGCCCGTACTGTGGGTTCTGTCGCTGGAGCTGGAACCGGAGTCGGTCAGAAGGGGGCGCGCGAAGCCCATGAGCGGTGTCATGAAGCGTATGGGGATGATCTTCCGCGCGAAGGCGAACAAGGCCCTTGACCGGGCCGAGGACCCGCGCGAGACCCTTGATTACTCGTACCAGAAGCAGCTGGAGCTGCTGCAGAAGGTCCGCCGTGGCGTCGCCGACGTGGCGACCTCCCGCAAGCGCCTGGAACTGCAGCTGAACCAGCTCCAGTCGCAGTCCGGCAAGCTGGAGGACCAGGGCCGCAAGGCGCTCGCGCTGGGCCGTGAGGACCTGGCCCGCGAGGCGCTGTCCCGCCGGGCCGCGCTCCAGCAGCAGGTGACCGACCTGGAGACCCAGCACGCGACGCTCCAGGGCGAGGAGGAGAAGCTCACCCTGGCGGCCCAGCGGCTCCAGGCCAAGGTCGACGCCTTCCGTACGAAGAAGGAGACCATCAAGGCGACGTACACGGCCGCGCAGGCGCAGACCCGGATCGGCGAGGCCTTCTCCGGCATCTCCGAGGAGATGGGCGACGTCGGCCTGGCCATCCAGCGCGCCGAGGACAAGACGGCCCAGCTCCAGGCCCGGGCCGGCGCCATCGACGAGCTGCTCGCCTCCGGCGCCCTCGACGACCCCTCCGGCATGCACAAGGACGACATCCAGGCCGAGCTGGACCGGCTCTCCGGTGGTACGGATGTAGAGCTGGAACTGCAGCGCATGAAGGCCGAGCTGGCCGGCGGCTCCAGCAGCGGGCAGCAGGCCATCGAGGGCGGCTCGAACGGGCAGCAGTCCCAGCAGCAGCCGCAGGACACACCGCGCTTCGACAAGCAGTAGGGGTCCACGCCTAGGAGGGCGACATGATCGTACGGATCATGGGGGAGGGCCAGGTGAGCCTGGCCGACGGCCACCTCGCCGAGCTGAACAAGCTGGACGACGAACTCCTGGCCGAGATGGAGAACGGCGACGGCCCCGGCTTCCGCCGCACCCTCCAGGCCCTCCTGACCAGGGTCCGCGACCTGGGCGCCCCCCTCCCGGACGACTCCCTGGAACCGTCGGAACTGATCCTGCCCTCCCCGGACGCGACGCTGGAGGAAGTCCGGGAGCTCCTGAGCGACGACGGCCTGATCCCGGGGTAGTGCGTGACCGCGTGCGGCACCCCGCAGCGCCGGGTTGCGCACTCGCCCCACCCCCAGCCCTCACGGCGAGCAACACACAGCCACAGCCGGCCCGGCTACGGTAAACAACCGTGAGCACCCTCGCGCGGGCCAGATGCCAGGCCAAAGCGCATCCCCTGGCCATGGACGCCGTCCTCGCCACCGCCGTCCTCGTCTGCATGGTCGCCGGCTCGTTCGTGGAACCCCGGCACCGCGACAGCGTCAGCTGGGCCCTGCGCACCCCCGACCCGCTCAGCCTCCTCCTCATGACCTTCGGCGCCGCGGCCCTGGTCTTCCGCCGCCGCGCCCCCATGACGGTCCTCGCCGTCACCGGCACCCTCTCCGTCATCGAGTCCGTCACGGGCGACCCCCGCACCCCCGTCGCGATGTCCGCCGTTATCGCGCTCTACACCGTCGCCTCCACCACCGACCGCCCCACCACCTGGCGCATCGGCCTGCTCACCATGACCGTGCTGACCGGCGCCGCCATGGCCGCGGGCCCCCTGCCCTGGTACGCCCAGGAGAACCTCGGCATCTTCGCCTGGACCGGCATCGGCGCCACCGCCGGCGACGCCGTCCGCAGCCGCCGCGCCTTCGTCCAGGCGATCCGGGAGCGCGCCGAGAAGGCGGAACGCACCCGCGAGGAGGAGGCCCGCCGCCGCGTCGCCGAGGAACGCCTGCGCATCGCCCGGGACCTGCACGACGTCGTCGCCCACCACATCGCCCTGGTCAACGTCCAGGCCGGGGTCGCCGCCCACGTCATGGACAAGCGCCCCGACCAGGCCAAGGAGGCACTCGGGCACGTCCGCGAGGCCAGCCGCTCCGCGCTCAACGAGCTCCGCGCCACCGTCGGCCTGCTCCGGCAGTCCGGCGACCCCGAGGCCCCCACCGAACCCGCCCCGGGCCTGGACCGCCTCGACGAACTCACCGGCACCTTCCGCAACGCCGGCCTGCACATCGAGGTCGCCCGCGCCGACCAGGACACCACCCTGCCCGCGGCGGTCGACCTGGCCGCCTACCGGATCATCCAGGAGGCCCTCACCAACGTGCAGAAGCACGCCGGGCCGCAGGCCAAGGCGGAGGTCAGCGTCGTCCGTGTCGGACCGAACATCGAGATCACGGTGCTCGACGACGGCAGCGGCGAACAGGAGGACGAGCAGGCGAACCGGGACGGCGGCGGCCACGGACTGCTCGGCATGCGCGAACGCGTCACCGCCCTGCGCGGCACCCTCACCACCGGTCCCCGCTACGGCGGCGGTTTCCGCGTTCATGCCATCCTGCCGTCGAAGAACCGCACACCGACCGGGGAGGACCCCGCATGACCATCCGTGTCCTGCTCGCCGACGACCAGGCGCTGCTGCGCAGCGCCTTTCGCGTGCTCGTCGACTCCGAGCCCGACATGGAGGTGGTCGGCGAGGCCTCCGACGGCGCGGAAGCGGTCCGGCTGACGAAGGAGCAGCACGCCGACGTCGTGCTCATGGACATCCGCATGCCCGGCACGGACGGTCTCGCCGCGACCCGCATGATCAGCGCCGACCCCGACCTCGCCGACGTCCGGGTGGTCATCCTGACGACCTTCGAGGTCGACGACTACGTCGTGCAGTCGCTGCGCGCGGGCGCCTCCGGCTTCCTCGGCAAGGGCTCCGAACCCGAGGAACTGCTGAACGCCATCCGTATCGCCGCGGGCGGCCAGGCGCTGCTCTCCCCGGCGGCCACCACGGGCCTGATCGCCCGGTTCCTCGCCACGCAGGACCCGGCCGACGGCGACGGCGACCCGGCCCGCGGCGAACGGCTCGACTCGCTCACCGTCCGCGAGCGCGAGGTGCTGGTCCAGGTCGCCGGCGGACACTCCAACGACGAGATCGCCGAGCGCCTCGAAGTCAGCCCGCTGACGGTGAAGACGCACGTCAACCGGGCCATGGCCAAGCTGGGCGCCCGGGACCGCGCCCAGCTCGTGGTCACCGCGTACGAGTCCGGCCTGGTCCGTCCAAGGGTGGAGTGAGCTCCACCCGGGCGTACTGCGGACGGAGTATGCGCCGCATAAGAGTTTGGACCTGGGGCCTACGGAACCCCCCTTTTCCATGGCTCAGGGTGTAGGGGCGGGCGCTCATCTGCGCGTCCGCAGCCGCTTCTGCCGTTAAACAGAAGAGAGACCCTCACCCATGTCCTGGCTGTCGAGATTCAGCCTCGCGCAACGGGCCCTGACAGGGCTGATGTCGATCATCGCGCTCGTCTTCGGGGCGATCGCGATACCCGAGCTCAAGCAGCAGCTGCTACCCACCATCGAACTGCCCATGGTGTCGGTGCTGGCGCCTTACCAGGGCGCGTCCCCGGACGTGGTCGAGAAGCAGGTCGTCGAACCCATCGAGGACACCCTCGAAGCCGTCGACGGCATCAGCGGCGTCACCTCCACCGCCGGCGAGGGCAACGCCGTGATCATGGCGTCCTTCGACTACGGCAACGACACCAAGCAGTTGGTCGCCGACGTCCAGCAGGCCGTCAACCGGGCCCGCGCGCAGCTCCCGGACGACGTCGACCCGCAGGTCGTCGCCGGCTCCACGGACGACATCCCGACCGTCGTCCTGGCCGTCACCTCCGGCCGCGACCAGCAGGCCCTGGCCGACCAGCTCGACAAGACGGTCGTGCCGGACCTGAAGAGCATCGACGGCGTCGGCCAGGTCACCGTCGACGGTGTGCGCGACGTCCAGGTCACCGTCACGCCCGACGACGCGAAGCTGGCGAAGGCCGGCCTGACCGCCCAGTCCCTCGGCGAGGCCCTGAAGGCGGGCGGCGCGACCGTCCCGGCGGGCTCCTTCGACGAGGGCGGCGCCAACCGCACCGTCCAGGTCGGCGGCGGCTTCACCTCGGTGGAGCAGATCCGCGACCTGATGGTCAAGGGCGAGCCCGGCAAGGGCAAGCCTGCCCGCCTCGGCGACGTCGCCACGGTGAAGCAGCAGGAGGCCACGGCCGACTCCATCACCCGCACCGACGGCAAGCCCAGCCTCTCCGTCGCCGTCACCATGGACCGCGACGGCAGCGCGGTCGCCATCTCCGACGCCGTCCAGGACAAGCTCCCGGACCTGCGCAGGGACCTCGGCTCCGGCGCGACCCTCACGGTCGTCAGCGACCAGGGCCCGGCCGTGTCCAAGTCCATCGAGGGCCTGACCACCGAGGGCGCGCTCGGACTGCTCTTCGCCGTCCTGGTGATCCTGGTCTTCCTGGCCTCGATCCGCTCCACCCTCGTGACCGCGGTGTCCATCCCGCTGTCCGTGGTGCTCGCCCTGATCGTGCTGTGGACGCGCGACCTGTCGCTCAACGTCCTCACTCTGGGTGCCCTGACCATCGCCATCGGCCGGGTCGTCGACGACTCGATCGTGGTCCTGGAGAACATCAAGCGCCACCTCGGCTACGGCGAGGAGCGCCACTCGGCGATCCTCAGCGCCGTGCGCGAGGTCGCCGGAGCGGTGACGTCCTCGACGCTCACCACGGTCGCGGTGTTCCTGCCGATCGGCCTGGTCGGCGGCATGGTGGGCGAGCTGTTCGGCTCGTTCAGCCTCACCGTCACGGCCGCCCTGCTGGCGTCGCTCCTCGTCTCCCTGACGGTCGTGCCGGTCCTGTCGTACTGGTTCCTGCGTCCCCCGAAGGGCACCCCCGAGGACGCGGACGAGGCGCGCCGGATCGCGGAGGAGAAGGAGGCCAGGAGCCGCCTCCAGCGCCTCTACGTCCCCGTCCTGCGCTTCGCGACCCGCCGCCGCCTCACGAGCGTGGCCCTCGCGATCGTCGTCCTGGTCGGCACGTTCGGCATGGCGCCGCTGCTGAAGACGAACTTCTTCGACCAGGGCGAGCAGGAGGTCCTCACCGTCAAGCAGGAGCTGAAGCCCGGCACCAGCCTGGCCGCGACGAACGCCCAGGCGAAGAAGGTCGAGCAACTGCTCGCCGACACCGAGGGCGTGAAGGACTACCAGGTCACCGTCGGCTCGTCCGGCTTCATGGCGGCCTTCGGCGGCGGCACCGACACCAACCAGGCCTCGTACCAGGTGATGCTGGACGACTCCGCCTCCTACGAGGACGTCCAGGACAGCATCGAGAAGGGCCTGGCCGGTCTGAAGGGCATCGGCACGACCACGGTCGCAGCCGGTGACGGCTTCGGCAGCCAGGACCTCAGCGTGGTCGTGAAGGCCGCCGACGCCGACGTCCTGCGCACGGCGTCCGAGGAGGTCCGCAAGACGGTCGCCTCCCTCGACGACGTCACGGACGTCTCCAGCGACCTGGCGACCAGCGTGCCGCGCATCTCCGTCAAGGCCGACGACAAGGCGGCCGCGGCCGGTTTCGACGACCAGACCCTCGGCGCGGTCGTCGCCCAGGCCGTCCGCGGCACCACCGTGGCCAAGGCGGTCCTGGACGACACCGAGCGCGACGTCGTCATCCGCTCGGCGAAGCCCGCCACCACCCTGAAGCAGCTTCAGGACCTGCGCCTGAGCGGCGCGGTGAAGCTCGGCGACATCGCCACGGTGAAGGAGGTCGACGGGCCGGTCTCCATGACCCGCATCGACGGCCGGCGCGCGGCCACCATCACCGCGAAGCCGACCGGCGACAACACCGGCGCGGTCAGCGCTCAGCTCCAGTCGAAGATCGACGCGCTGAAGCTCCCGGACGGCGCCACGGCGTCGATCGGCGGTGTCTCCGAGGACCAGGACGAGGCGTTCGCCAACCTGGGCCTGGCGATGCTCGCGGCGATCGCGATCGTCTTCATGCTGCTGGTCGGCACCTTCAAGTCCCTGGTCCAGCCGCTGATCCTGCTGGTCTCCATCCCGTTCGCCGCCACCGGCGCGATCGGCCTGCTGATCGCCACCGGCACCCCGATGGGCGTCCCGGCGATGATCGGCATGCTGATGCTGATCGGCATCGTGGTGACGAACGCGATCGTGCTGATCGACCTGATCAACCAGTACCGCAAGCAGGGTCACGGCGTCATCGAGGCCGTGATCGAGGGCGGCCGGCACCGGCTGCGCCCGATCCTCATGACCGCCCTGGCGACGATCTTCGCCCTGCTGCCGATGGCCCTCGGCATCACCGGCGAGGGCGGCTTCATCGCCCAGCCGCTGGCCGTGGTCGTGATCGGCGGCCTGGTGACGTCGACGCTGCTCACCCTGCTGCTCGTCCCGACGCTCTACGCGATGGTCGAACTCCGCAAGGAGCGCCGGGCGAAGAAGCGCGCGGCGAAGAAGGGCCTCTCGGCCCAGCGGACGGACACGGTGGAGCCGGAGCCCGCGAACGTGTGACGGCCTGACCCCGGTGGCCGGGCACCGGCCCTCCAGGGCCGGTGCCCGGCCGTTGCGTTGTGCGGTTCCGTATCCTGTGGATCGCGAACGCCACTACGGGGGAAGGGGTTTCGGGCGTGCCGCTGCACAGGGACGACCCGAAGTCGGTCGGCGGCTACCGCCTGCTCGACCGGCTGGGGGCCGGGGGCATGGGCGTGGTCTACCGGGGCAGGGCGCGGTCGGGCCGTGTCGTGGCCCTGAAGGTGGTGCACGCCCAGTACGCCGAGGACCCGGTCTTCCGCAGCCGGTTCCGGCAGGAGATCGCGGCCGTACGCAAGGTCAGCGGTGCTTTCACCGCGCCGGTCCTGGACGCCGACCCCGATGCGGCGCGGCCCTGGATGGCCACCCAGTACGTAGCCGGGTCCTCCCTGGCGCACCGGGTCCGTGACCGGGGCGCCCTCACCGACTCCGAGCTGCGCCGACTGGCCCTGGGTCTGGTCGAGGCGCTGCGCGACATCCACCGGGCCGGGGTGGTGCACCGGGACCTCAAGCCGGCCAACGTCCTGCTGGCCGAGGACGGCCCGCGCGTCATCGACTTCGGCATCTCCCGAGCGGCGGAGAACCACCAGACGCTCACCGAGACCGGCCAGATGATCGGCACACCGCCTTTCATGTCCCCCGAACAGCTCGTCGACGCCCGCGCGGTCGGCCCGGCGTCGGACGTCTTCTCGCTCGGATCCCTGCTGGTGTACGCCGTGACCGGGCGTGGCCCCTTCGACGCGGACAGCCCCTATCTGACGGCGTACCGGGTGGTGCACCACGAACCCGTGCTGGAGGACGCCGGCGGGCCGCTGCGCGCCCTGCTGGAGCGCTGCCTGTCCAAGGAGCCGGAGAACCGGCCCGGACTCGACGAGCTGGCCCGGGAGCTGGCGGCCGTCCTGCCCGAGCCGGTGGACAGCGAACCGGCCACGATGCCCCTCCGCGCGGACGGGCTCACGGCCGTCGAGCCCGTCCGCCCCGTGACCGCGGCCCCGCCGCGGGCCGGACGGCTCCGCCGACGTGTTCGGCGGCTGCCGGTCGTGACGGGCGCGGCGGTTGCGGTCGTCCTGGGCCTGACGGCCTATCTGACCCTGGGCCCCGGCTGGGCGCTGAGCGGCGACAGGCCCGAATCGTCCCCGTCCCGATGGGCGGCGCCGCCGGCCGGATGGAGGCCCTGGCAGACAACTGTGTACGAGACGGCCGGGCGCGGAGTACGCACGACGCCCGGCCGGCAGGAGGGCGGAACGACGCGGGGCGGGCCCCAGTGCCGCGTCTACGAGCGCGCCGTGTACTGCGCGGGCGACGGGATCCTGCCCGTACGGCTGGACGGCAGGACGGGGGCGACCGTCTGGCGCACCGGTCCGGCGGCGTCCGTCACCGGCGACGACTTCGCCAGGTTCAAGATCCTCGGCGTCATCGACGACACGGTGGTGGTGCAGCAGGAACCGCAGGGCGAGGGGCCGAACCGGATCTTCGCCTTCGACACCGGCACCGGTGAGTCGCTGTGGCAGCGCGCGGTGAACGCGGAGCGGATCGATCCGGTGCTGCACGGCGGCCTCGTCGTGCTCCCGGAGGGCGACGGCACGTCCGTGACCGCCCGCTCGCCCCGCGGCGGAGCCGAGCGCTGGACGCAGCGGCTGCCCGCCCGTCACTACTGCGGGGCCACGGGACTGGGCGAGCGGCTGTACCTCCAATGCGTCCCGGAGGCGGGAGGCCCCTCCCTGGTCGTCGAAGCCGGCCGAGCCGACGGCCGGGACCGGCGGCTGACCGTCCCGGCGAAGTCCGGCCTCCTCGGAGCTCTCGACGGCCTGCTCGTGTTCCTGGACACCAGGGAGGACGAGGACGGAAACCTGCTCATGGGCCATGACGCACCGTACGCGGCGATCCGGACGGTGGATCCCCGCACCGGTGCCCACCACACCACGAAACTGTCCGGGGAGTACGGGGGACAGGTGTCGCTGGCGGACGGCACCCTGTGGTTCGCCGCGTCGAACGGACAGGTCAGCGCCGTCTCCGCCGAGACGGGCCGGCCGCTGTGGCGGACCCCGACCAGCCTGGAGCGGCCGAGCGAGGCGACGTACGACCCGCGGGCCCGGGCCGTGTACCTGAGCAGTGCCAGCGGGCGGGTCGGGGCGCTCGACGCGAGGAAGGGCACCCTGCTCTGGGAGACGCTGCCACGGGCCGGGCGCGACGACACCGACTGGGGTGCCACCGAGGTGGGAGCCCTCGACGGTGCCCTGGTCGCCTCCACCCCCGACGGCACGGTCTTCAGCCTCGACCCCGCGCACCCCGAGCGGAAACCGCGCTCGGGGTGACGTGGGGCGGGACGGCTACGGCAGCGCCAGCATCCGCTCCAGTGCCAGCTTCGCGAACGCCTCGGTCTCCTTGTCCACCTCGATGCGGTTGACGAGGTTGCCCTCGGCCAGGGACTCCAGGGCCCAGACCAGGTGGGGGAGGTCGATGCGGTTCATGGTGGAGCAGAAGCAGACCGTCTTGTCGAGGAAGACGATCTCCTTGCCCTCGGGCGCGAAACGGTTCGCCAGACGGCGGACCAGGTTCAGCTCGGTGCCGATGGCCCACTTGGAGCCGGCCGGGGCGGCCTCCAGGGCCTTGATGATGTACTCCGTCGAGCCGACGTAGTCGGCCGCGGCCACGACCTCGTGCTTGCACTCGGGGTGGACCAGGACGTTCACGCCGGGGATGCGCTCGCGCACGTCTTTGACCGAGTCCAGGCTGAAGCGGCCGTGCACCGAGCAGTGGCCGCGCCACAGGATCATCTTGGCCGCGCGCAGCTCGTCGGCGGTCAGGCCGCCGTTCGGCTTGTGCGGGTTGTAGACGACGCAGTCCTCCAGGGACATGCCCATGTCGCGGACCGCGGTGTTGCGGCCGAGGTGCTGGTCCGGCAGGAAGAGGACCTTCTCACCCTGCTCGAAGGCCCAGTCCAGGGCCCGCTTGGCGTTGGAGGAGGTGCAGATCGTGCCGCCGTGCTTGCCGGTGAACGCCTTGATGTCGGCCGAGGAGTTCATGTACGAGACGGGCACGACCTGCTCGGCTATGCCGGCCTCGGTCAGCACGTCCCAGCACTCGGCGACCTGCTCGGCCGTCGCCATGTCGGCCATCGAGCAGCCGGCGGCGAGGTCGGGCAGGACGACCTTCTGGTCGTCGGACGTCAGGATGTCCGCCGACTCCGCCATGAAGTGGACGCCGCAGAACACGATGTACTCGGCCTCCGGGCGGGCGGCCGCGTCCCGGGCGAGCTTGAACGAGTCACCCGTCACGTCGGCGAACTGGATGACCTCGTCACGCTGGTAGTGGTGGCCGAGCACGAAGACCTTGTCCCCGAGCTTCTCCTTCGCCTTGCGGGCGCGCTCCACCAGGTCCGGGTCGGACGGCGAGGGCAGGTCGCCGGGACACTCCACACCGCGCTCGCTCTTCGGGTCGGCCTCACGGCCGAGGAGCAGCAGGGCGAGGGGCGTCGGCTGGACGTCGAGCTCCTGGGTCTGGGCGGTGGTCACGACACGCACCCTTTCTGTTTCTGCGACTTTTCGTCGATTTGACGCTATCTATCATAACCGCTTCACGTCACTTTGACGATGGCCATAGCGTCTGTGTGACGTGAATCCCGGTGAGCCCGCGTTCATTCCCGGGAAGACCCGGAAAGAGCCGTTTTCCGGTTCCCGGCGCGTGTGCGAGCATGAAAAGGAGCCGAGATCGAGCGCCCGGCCCGGAATGAATCCGCGGCCCCGCCGGTTGCAACCGTCGGCAAGCAGTCTCCGTACAACCCGGGAGAGATGTAGATGTCCGTATCGGACGAGACCAGCACCGTCACCGACGGCATCATCCTGACCGACGCCGCCGCGTCCAAGGTCAAGGCGCTGCTCGACCAGGAGGGCCGCGAGGACCTCGCGCTGCGCGTCGCCGTCCAGCCCGGCGGCTGCTCCGGCCTGCGCTACCAGCTCTTCTTCGACGAGCGCGCCCTCGACGGCGACGTCGAGAAGGACTTCGGCGGTGTGAAGGTCGTCACCGACCGCATGAGCGCCCCGTACCTCGGCGGTGCCACGATCGACTTCGTGGACACCATCGAGAAGCAGGGCTTCACGATCGACAACCCGAACGCGACGGGCTCCTGCGCCTGCGGCGACTCCTTCAGCTGAGCCCGCCGAGCCGCCACCGGGCGGCCGTGGACACGACGAAGGCGGCGGCCCCCTCCGACGGGGCCGCCGCCTTCGCGCTGTGCGCCCGGGCCTACCGCTCCCGCGTCGGAGGAGCCGGCAGCCGCGCGCCGTCCTTCGCCAGCGGGACCGCCTTGCCGTCCGCGTCGACGACCGCCCGGTCGCCGAGCGGCTCGTCCAGCTGCACGGTCTTCTGGAACTGCTTGGCGATCATGATGCAGACCTTGTCCGGCCACGGCGTCGACGTCACGGTGACCGTCACCTCGTCGCCCTTCTCGCTCGCCTTCACGTCGTAGTCGGCGCACACGCCGCCGGTGAAGGACACCGTCAGCTCCGCGCCCTCGGCCCGGTAACCGTCCACCTTCACCTCGCGCGGGCCCGGCGCCGACGAGGGCCGGTCACTCGGTGCGCTCGGCTCGGGCGTGACCAGGTACCTCGGCTCCACCGCCGGGTACGTCACCGTGAACGGGTCCTTCGCGCCCGGCGCGGACACCTCGAACAGCCAGGACGGCACCAGTGCCTGCCGGCCGTCCACGACGTGCGCGGCCAGCCCGAACACCGCGCCCTCCACGGTCACCGTGTCCTGCTGGGGGGAGCCGCTCGCCGGCTGGCCGCAGGGCTGCTCCAGCCGGTCCTTCAGCGGCACGGGGCTGGCGCAGCCGCCGATGCCCATCCGGTGGTCCTTCTTCGGCTGCCCGTTCATCAGCTCCAGCGCCTTCTCGGCGGTGACCACGGGGTACGTGTCGCCCTTCACCGGCGTGCTCAGCTGACCGGTGCCGCCGACGACCTCGCCGTCCGCGCCGACCGTGATGCCGGTCGGCCAGCCGTGCGTGGGCAGTCCGCCGACCACGGGAGCGGCGTTGACCACCCGCTGGGCCCCCATGACCTGGCTCGCGTCGACCTTCGCGTCGTCCTGACCCACCGCCTTCAGCACCGGCGCGGCGGCCTTCTCGGCCACGTCCTCGCTCACCGGCGTGTCACCGGGCTGCGGGGCGCCGCCGCAGGTGTCGGTGCCCTTGCAGTCGTCGGTCCCCGGCGCGTACCGGCTGAACGTCCAGGAACCCGGGGCCTGCCGGTCGACCTGGAGGCTCGGCCCCGACCCGTCCTGGCCCCCGATCCTCCAGACCTCGCCCTGTGCCACCGGGGTGCCCTCGACGCCGAGAGCCTTCGCCAGCCGGGCCACGTCCGCCGTGCCGACCTCGCCCTGCGCCCGGTACACCGGGGCCTTGGCGGGTCCGTCGGGCAGGGGGCCGCCGAGCCGGTAGGTGGCGCCGTAGGGGTTGGGCTCGCCGGGCGCGATGCCGTTGCCGCCGCCGGCCGTGGACTCCGAGTAGCCGTCGAGGGCGAGCGGCGGGGGAGTGTCGTCCCCGCCGGGCGCACCGGAGGTCGCACCGCCGCCCGACCCACTGGAGGCGTTGGAGGCGAGCCAGGCCCCGCCCCCGCCGATCAGCAGCACGGCGGCGGCGACGGAGGCGATGATCGCGGGCGTACGCGACCGCCCGCCGCCGTGACGGACCAGGTCCTCCTCGTCACGGGGCACTTCGCGGACCGGCGCGGGCGTGGCACGGGGGCGGGCCGCCCGCGCTTCGGTGTGGTCCGCGGCGGCTTCGTGAGTGGGCGCAGGGGTGGAATCAGGTGCGGCCGCTGTCGAGGCGGAGCGGGCCTCCTCGACGTCCGTGCCCTCGGCGACGGCCTCGCGATCCGGGGACGACTCGGCTCCATCGGTCCGGGCCCCGGTCGGCTCGGCGTCCTCCAGCCCTCCCGTCGCACCCGTCTGCGGATCCTCTCCCGGCGCGCCGGGCTCAGCGACGGCCGGGGCAGCCGCCCCCGGCTCATCGGTCTCGGCCGACTCCGCCTCGGCGGCCGGTGTCTCGCCGTCCACGGCGGCATCAGCAGCCTCGCCGGTCACGCCAGTGCCGGTCTCGTCGGACTCCGAGGGCTCCTGGTTCTCGGACGGCTCCCCGTTCTCCGCCGACGCCCCGACGCCCTCCGACGCGCCGGGCTCCGCAGACGCGCCGGCCTCCTCCGATGCGCCGGGCTCCGTAGGCGCGCCGGCCTCCTCCGATGCGCCGGGCTCGGCCGATGCCCCGGCCTTCGTCGTGCCCTGCGCCTCGGTCTGCGGAGCGGCATCCGCGGAGGCGTCGGCCGCTTCCCTGACGTCGTCGTCGTTGTCGGGTCGCTCGGTGTTCACCGCATCGCTCCTTCGGCTGCACAGCTGTCCCATGGGACCCGGCCCGGTCATACCCGGACCGCTGGTGGGTCGTATCCCGCCTCCCCTTTACGGGGGACAGCGATGGGACGCAGCGGGGGAGCACACGGTTCCCGCGTGTGCGCCGTTCAGTCCCCGTAGTCGGACATGGCGTCGAGCAGCCGCGCCGATGCGAGGGGTACGGACACGCCGTGGATGAGGGCGGGGGAGACCGGCCGCGAGACGATCCGGGGGACCGCCCAGTGCGGAGCCATCCGCGCCCCGTCACCCGGCAGCGACGCCAGATCGCCCTCGAGATCGACCGGAACGGGCGCATGGACCTTGAGGTTCGTCATAGCGGCACCGTATGCACGGTCGAGCTAACCGAGAAAGATCTACTATCGGGTAGTTTCGATGCCTTCAGAGCCGTCCCGCCCACCCGATAGCGTGAACCGACAAGGTCCGCCTCCCTCAGGAGAATCCACGCCGTGCGCATCGCAGTCACCGGCTCCATCGCCACCGACCACCTCATGACCTTCCCCGGCCGCTTCGCCGACCAGTTCGTAGCGGACCAGCTGCACACGGTCTCGCTGTCGTTCCTGGTCGACAAGCTCGACGTCCGCCGCGGCGGCGTCGCCGCGAACATCGCGTTCGGCATGGGCCAGCTCGGCACCCGCCCGATCCTGGTCGGCGCCGCGGGCGCGGACTTCGACGAGTACCGGGCCTGGCTCGACCGGCACGGTGTGGACACGGAGTCCGTCCGCATCTCCGACACGCTGCACACCGCCCGCTTCGTGTGCACCACCGACGCCGACCACAACCAGATCGGCTCCTTCTACACGGGCGCCATGAGCGAGGCCCGCCTCATCGAGCTGAAGACCGTCGCCGACCGCGTGGGCGGCCTCGACCTGGTCTCCATCGGCGCCGACGACCCGGAGGCGATGCTCCGCCACACGGAGGAGTGCCGCTCGCGGAACATCCCGTTCGCCGCCGACTTCTCCCAGCAGATCGCCCGGATGGACGGCGAGGAGATCCGCATCCTGCTGGACGGAGCGACGTACCTCTTCTCCAACGAGTACGAGAAGGGCCTCATCGAGACCAAGACCGGCTGGAGCGACGCGGAGATCCTGTCGCGCGTCGGTCACCGGGTGACCACCCTCGGCGCGCGCGGCGTGCGCATCGAGCGGGTCGGCGAGGACCCGATCGAGGTCGGCACGCCCGACGAGGAGCGCAAGGCCGACCCGACGGGCGTCGGCGACGCCTTCCGCGCGGGCTTCCTCTCCGGCCTGGCGTGGGGCGTCTCCCTGGAGCGTGCCGCGCAGGTCGGCTGCATGCTGGCGACCCTCGTCATCGAGACGGTGGGGACGCAGGAGTACCAGCTGCGGCGCGGGCACTTCATGGAGCGGTTCACCAAGGCCTACGGGGACGAGGCCGCACAAGAGGTTCGGGCGCATCTGGGCTGATCTGCCGTCCGCGGGGCGCGTGGGGGCTGTTCGCGCCCCGCGGCGGCAGCCGCAAGCCGACACAGCCCCGCGCCCCTGAGTGACTCAGCTCACCCGGCGGACCAGGTAAGCGGCCCCTCGGTCCGCCGGCTCCTCGCCCACGTACTCCTGGCCCCGCATCTCGCACCACGCGGGGATGTCCAGGCGGGCGGCCTCGTCGTCCGACAGGACCCGGAGCAGGCCGCCCACGGGGACGTCACCGATGACCTTGGCGAGTTCGATGACCGGGATCGGGCACCTCTTGCCCAGGGAGTCCACGACGAGCACGTCGGCCTCCCGCACCACCGTCTCCGAGGCCGGCGCCCCCAGCTTCTCCCGCACCGCCGCCACCGCCCGGGGCAGCACCTCCAGGAACCTCTCCACCTCCTCCTCGGCCGCGCCGAGCGGCAGCGAGACCCGCACATTTCCCTCGCTCAGGACACCCATCGCCCGCAGCACGTGGCTCGGCGTCAGCGTGCTGCTCGTGCAGGACGATCCGGACGAGACCGAGAAACCCTCGCGGTCCAGCTCGTGCAGCAGGGCCTCGCCGTCGACGTAGAGGCAGGAGAAGGTGACGACCCCGGGCAGCCGGCGCACCGGATCACCGACGACCTCCGCGTCGGTCACCAGCCGCGGCACCCGCGCCCGGATCTGGTCCGTCAGCTCCCGCAGGCGCACCGCCTCCTCGGCCGCCTCGGCCCGTACGGCCCTGAGCGACGCGGCCGCCGCCACGATCGCCGGGATGTTCTCGAAACCGGGCGCCCGCCCCGACTCCCTCTCGTCCACCGGCCCTTGTGCCGCGAACCGCACCCCCTTGCGCACCGCGAGCAGCCCCACCCCGGACGGGCCGCCCCACTTGTGCGCACTGGCCGTGAGCAGCGACCAGTCCCCCGCCACCGGCCCCCACGCCAGGGACTGCGCCGCATCCACCAGCAACGGCACCCCGGACTCCCGGCACAGCTCCGCCACCGCGGCGACCGGCTGCTCCGTGCCCACCTCGTGGTTGGCCGACTGCAGACACGCCAGCGCCGTGTCCGTGCGCAGGGCGTCGCCGTAGGCTGCCGGGTCCACCGCCCCGCCCCGGTCGACGGCCACCTGCGTGACGGACCCGCCGTCGGCCTCGTGCGCCTCCGCCGAATGCAGTACAGAGGAGTGTTCGACCGCCGACACGATCAGGTGACGCCCGCTCCGCCTCCGGCCGGCCAGCGCCCCGGCAATCCCCGTGTGCACGGCACGGGTTCCGGACGAGGTGAAGATCAGCTCGTCCGGACGGCACCCCACCGCCTCTGCGGCGGCCTCCCGCGCCGCGTCGAGCAGCATCCGGGCCCGGCGCCCCTCCCTGTACAACCGCGCAGGATCCGCCCACCCTTCGTCGAACGAGGCCAGCAGAGCCTGCCGGGCGACGGGATGAAGAGGAGCACCGGAAGCAGCGTCGAAGTAGGGCACACCTCAACGCTAAGCGCCCCGAAGGGGCGCGGGGAACTGCGCGCTCGACCACCACGACCCGCGGTCGCCGATGTGCAGATCTCCCGCCCTGGTGGGCGCCCGGCGTAACCCGCGGCGCGTTGGGCACCCCTCCCCGAGAACCCCCGGAGGGCGTCGGCTAGGGTTTGGTCCGCATAAACATCCAAACCCCTGCCCGACGCAGGGCGGCGACCGACCAGCGAGAAGGCCAGGCCGCAGCCGACCGCGCGGGCGAGACTCTCGGGAAGGCGCTACGTGAGTCCCAACGGCTCCGACCGCTCGCCGCGGCGCCCGATGCGGCGGAAGCTGCTGCAGGCACTGACCGCGGGCCTGGTCTTGGCGACAGCCACCGGTTGCTCGTACAACTGGGAAGACTTCCCCCGCCTTGGTATGCCCACCCCGACCACGGAAGAGGCTCCCCGGATCCTCTCCCTGTGGCAGGGTTCCTGGGCGGCTGCGCTCGCCGTCGGCGTGCTGGTGTGGGGTCTGATCCTGTGGAGTGCTTTCTTCCACCGGCGCAGCCGCACCAAGGTCGAGGTTCCTCCGCAGACCCGGTACAACATGCCCATCGAGGCGCTGTACACCGTGGTTCCGCTCATCATCGTCTCGGTGCTGTTCTACTTCACCGCCCGTGACGAGTCCGAGCTGCTCAGCCTCAAGAAGAAGCCCGACGTCACGGTCAACGTGGTCGGCTTCCAGTGGAGCTGGTGCTTCAACTACATCGAGCCGGTCGCCGGTTCCACCGGGGACGCGAAGACCTCGAAGGACCTGAACGCGATCCCGGACCGCTTCAAGAAGGACTTCCCGGCCAACGCCGGCGGCGTCTACGACTGCGGCACCCCCGGCACGCGGAACCCGCAGACGGGCAACCCGGGCCCGACCCTGTGGCTGCCCAAGGGCAAGACGGTCCGCTTCGTCCTCACCTCGCGTGACGTCATCCACTCCTTCTGGGTGGTGCCGTTCCTCATGAAGCAGGACGTCATCCCGGGCCACACCAACGCCTTCGAGGTGACCCCCAACAAGGAGGGCACCTTCCTGGGCAAGTGCGCCGAGCTCTGCGGCGTCGACCACTCTCGGATGCTGTTCAACGTGAAGGTCGTCTCCCCGGAGCGTTACGAGCAGCACCTCAAGGACCTCGTGGACAAGCAGCAGAACGGTTACGTTCCTGCCGGCATCGCGCAGACGAGCCACGAGAAGAACCGGGAGACGAACAACCTGTGAGCATCCTCAACGAACCCCAGGGTGCCGCGGCAGCAGGGTCCCACTACCAGGACGAGCTGCCGGTCAGGCGCCAGAACCGCGGCAGTGTCGTGGTCAAGTGGCTGACGACGACGGACCACAAGACGATCGGCACGCTGTACCTGGCGACGTCGTTCGCGTTCTTCGTCATCGGCGGCGTCATGGCGCT
>NZ_JAKEIO010000128.1 GCF_021474405.1 [Streptosporangium] indianense | reverse complement strand
GGTCCCGGGGCTGCTCGGTCCCAGGGGGCGGGGGTACGGACACGGCTACGGTGCTCCTGGCTGAGGCGGTGAGAGAGCGGCCGTCCGCGACCGACGTACGGCTGGGCGCATCGTAAGCGGCCCGGACCTCAGTCGTCGCGGGCGCCCGTGGCCCGTCGGCAGGCCTCGGCATACGCCCGCACCAGCGGCCGTCGCCCGTCCTGCCGTCTCCAGGCCAGGACGTACCGGCTGGGGGCGAGCCCGTGCACCGGGCGGGCCGTCACGCCGCCCAGGGTGAGCAGGGGGACGTTGCCCTCCGCCACGAGGCAGACGCCGAGGCCTGCGGCCAGCGCCTCGTACGTCTCCTCCGTACCGGCGATCTCGGCGCCGATGCGGGGCGGGCTGCCACCGCGTGCGTCGAGGGCGAGCCAGTAGTCCCGCAGCGGACCCGCGCTCTCCGGCAGGGCGAGGAACGGCTCGTCCAGGAGGTCGGCGATGTCGATCGCGGTGCGGGCGGCGAGCGGGTGCGTGTCCGGCAGGGCGACCATGAGCGGTTCCTCGGCGACGACCGTCCAGTCGTAGCGGTCCCGGCCCGGCAGGGGCAGCCAGACGAAGGCGAGGTCGGCGGTGCCGTCGGCGAGGCCCGCCGTGGGGTCCTCCCAGTTGATCTGCCGGAGCCGGACGGCGGCCTCCGGGTGCGCCGCCGTGAAGCGGGAACGGATCGCGGGCAGCAGGCCGCCGCGGACCGGGCTGGTGCTCATGCCGACGACCAGGGTGCTGCGGCGCGCCGCCCGGACGGCGTCCACCGCGGCGGCGCCCTCCTGCCACGTGTCCAGCACCCCGCGCGCGTGCGGCAGCAGCGCCGTACCGGCGTCGGTGAGCTCCACGCCGTGCCGGTCGCGCCGGAACAGCTCGGCCCCCAACTGCCGCTCCAGCGCCCGGATCTGCTTGCTCAGGGCGGGTTGGGAGACGTAGAGGCGCTCGGCGGCGCGGGTGAAGTGCAGTTCCTCGGCCACGGCCACGAAGTAGCGGAGGTCCCTCAGATGAACGTCCATGGTCATGCCCATCGGCTATCACCAAATGTCTTGGACGGGCCATCATCCCGGGCGAGAGGGTGACTGACGTAACGACACGAGACGGGGAGTGCGTCATGAACAAGGTGTGGCTGATCACGGGCGCGAGCAGCGGCTTCGGGCGGGCGATCGCCGAGGCGGCCCTCGCGGCGGGCGACGTGGTGGTGGGTGCGGCCCGGCGCCCCGAGGCGCTGGACGAACTGGTCGCCGCCCACCCCGACCGGGTGGAGGCGCTGCGCCTGGACGTCTCCGACACCGGTGCCGCCGAGCCCGCCGTACGGGACGTCGTCGCACGGCACGGGCGGATCGACGTGCTGGTCAACAACGCGGGCCGGACGCATGTCGGGGCGTTCGAGGAGACCACCGAGGAGGAGCTGCGGGCGCTGTTCGACGTGCACGTCTTCGGTCCGGCCGCCCTCACCCGGGCCGTGCTGCCCCACATGCGCGAGCGGCGGTCGGGCGCGATCGTGCAGATGAGCAGCATGGGCGGGCAGTTGTCGTTCGCCGGCTTCTCGGCGTACAGCGCCACGAAGTTCGCCCTGGAGGGCATGTCCGAGGGACTCGCGGACGAGGTCGCCGAGTTCGGCGTCAAGGTGCTCATCGTCGAGCCGGGCGCCTTCCGCACCGGCCTGTTCGAGACCGGGCGGGCCGGGACGAGTGCGGACAGCGGGGTGTACGGCAAGGTGAGCGAGACGCGTGGTGCCGTCGTCGGCGGTGACGGCACCCAGCCGGGCGATCCGGCCAAGGCCGCCGCCCTCATCCTGGCCGCCCTGGACGCCGAGCGCACGCCCCTGCGCCTGCCCCTGGGCGACGACGGGGTCGGCGCGGTGCTCGGCCATCTCGACCAGGTGCGGGACGAGGTCCTGACGTGGGAGAAGCGGGCCCGGGACACCGCGTTCGACGACTGACGGGCCGCCGGCACGCCGGAGCCGCCGGGGGTCAGCCCCGGGCGGGCCGGGACAGCCACTGGGCCACCGCTTCCGAGATCGGCTGCCCGGTCTCCAGCTCCACGAAGCCGAACTGGCCGCTCTGGTTGCACTCGAGAAACCACCAGAAGCCGTCCTCGTCCTCGGCGAAGTCGAAGGCCGCGTAGGCCAGTCCCGCCATGTCGACGTAGTCGTGCACGGACTTGCGGATGCGGTCGGGCACCTCGGCCGGCTCCCAGGTGTGCCCGGTGTCGCCGTAGCGGCCGTCCACCTGGTCGGGGTCGGCCTCCTTCCGCGCCGCGAACAGCCGGCCGCCGACGCAGGTCAGGCGGATGTCCGCGCGTTTGGGGACGTATCGCTGGAGCAGCGCGGGGCCGGCCGCGACGCCCGAGAAGTCCGAGTCGGGTCCGATCAGGGTGGTGGGCAGGGCCATCGGGGGCTCGCCGGGCGGCGGTCCCGAGGCGGACTTGACCACCACTTCCCCGTACTCCTCGGCGAACTGCCGTGCCAGGCGCGGGACGGTGGTGACGACCGTCGGTGGCACGGCGAAGCCGGTGAGGTGGGCGGTTCTCAGCTGCCACGGTTTCAGCCGGGCCCGCTCGGCTTCGCGCGGGTGGTTCATCCAGCGCGCGGAGGCCGAGTAGAGCATGCCGAACAGGGCCTGGCGGGTCTCGGCGGTCAGCCAGGCGGAGGGCTCGTCCGCGTGCGCGGCGGGCTCGCCGGGCCTGCGCACCCACACGGACCGCAGGCCTCCCATGCTGACCACGTGCCCGTTCGCCGACAGGAGCCCTTCGAAGTCACCGTGCGCGTAGCGGGCGGACAGCAAGGTGTTGACCGGCAGGTCCGCGGGGTCGAGGCGCATGACCGGCACCGCTGCGTCGTGCAGTCGGGTCACGACCATGTCGGCGGTGACGTCGTCCTTGGACGTGAGGATCAGTACGGTCATGCGCTCACGGGGTCAGTCGTCGAAGTGCGTCTTGGATCCGGCGGTGGACGCCGTCGTCCCGACCGCCAGGAGGAGTTCCGGGTCGCTGACCGCGGGGCGGCCGTCGGGAAGCACGTTCAGCTGGAGCGAGTCGTCGAAGCGGTAGGGCGGCACCGCCGTCGGATGGGACGCGGGCCGTATGTAGTTGAGGGTGAACGGTCGCACTCGAAGCCTCCGGGTTCGCGCGCCGCCCGTGTGCGGTTCCGCGCGCGAACCCCGCACAGGAGTCACTCATCACGCCTCATCCACATCACCGGCAACACTGCGTCCAATTTCTTCACTGCTTACACACCGAAAGTGGCGCCGGAATCGTCACAGGGGGCTTGCGGCCCCGGTGATTCGGCCCGGAGATCGGCACGGGGCGCCCGGGCGAGGGCCCGTGACGGGGTCACCGGCCCGGACCGCCGCCCGGGCGGCCGCCCTTGGTGCTTCCCTTGCCCGCCCCGGTCCTGCTGCCGGCCGAGCCCGTCCCCGCGCCGGGGTCCGCGGCGACCTCACCGGCCCTGCCCGGCTCGCCGGGCCGGCCGGGCTCGGGCGTGGACCGGGCCGGCAGCCCGGCGCAGTACGCGTCGACCTCGTCCGCACCGCCCGCCGCCGCGACGAGCCGCTGCCAGGCGGTCGCGTCGAGCGCCGTTCCCCGGCCGTCGACCCGTTCGTAGGCGCGGCACTGGGCGTCGGTGTCCTGGGCGGAGGGCGGGCCATCGTCCCGCCCCGGGCCGTCCGAGGGAGTGTGTGAGACCTGGCCGTCCGGCCGGGCGGGGGCGGGAGGCGAGGAGGGCGTCGTCCCGCCGGAGCCGTTCGCGGGCGAGCCGACGGAACCGATGGCGGCGACCGCGACGCCTCCCAGAGCGACGCTGGTGAAGACGGCGGCGATCGTGGTCTTCACCTGGCGGCCCGTACGCCCCTGCGCAGGCAGCCGCCAGTCGTCCCGGTGCCGGGTACGCGCCGCGTGCGCTCCCGTGTCGCGGGCTGTCCGGAAGGCGGCGACGGCCCGGCGCTCGGCCTCGGGCCCGGTATGGTGCGCTCGCAGGGCAGTGGCCAGGACCGCGTGCAGCGCGGTGTCGTCACGCGGATCCCACGGCCCGGGCGCGGCGTCGCCGGGGTGGGCCCGCCCACGGTCCGTCGCCGCCCGGTCGCGACTCAACCGGTCACCCATGCGTGTTGTCCGTTCCTGCCTGAGCTGTTCGACTGGTCCGCGATGCCGACCCGTGACACAGGTCGGTCCGGCCGCCGGCGTTGTGGCGGGCGGTGCCGGCCTTCCAGCGTCCGGGGCGCGTCGTCCGGCACGTCCTGGCCGCCCTCCGGGCCGAGACCCAGCTGGCGGGCGAGGCGCTTCAGACCCCGGTGCGTGGCGGTGCGCACCGCGCCGGGGCGCTTGCCCAGGACACGCGCGGCGGCGGGACCGTCCAGGCCCACGACGACGCGCAGGAGCACGGCCTCGGCCTGGTCGCGCGGCAGCCCGCGGACCAGCTCCAGGGCCCGCTCGGTGGAGATGGTCTCCAGGGCCAGCTCCTGGGTGCTGTGCGGGCCGGGCAGGTCGAGTACGTCCTGCTCGATCACCCCGGGCCGGGGGCGGGAGCGCAGGCGGCGCACGTGGTCCAGTGCCCGGTGCCGGGCGATGGTGGCCGTCCAGCCGCGGAAGCCGCCCCCGTCGCCCGTGAACCGTCCGATGTCCCGGGCGATCTGCAGCCAGGCGTCGGACGCCACGTCCTCCGCGTCGTCGCCGACGAGTCCGCGCAGATAGCCGAGCAGGCCCGGCTGCACGAGCCGGTAGGCGACGGCGAAGGCCGCCTCGTCGCCCTGCTGGGCCCGCGCCACGGCCTCACCCAGCTCGTCGTCGTGGGCTGCGGGTAGCGAGATTGCCGTTCCTGACCCAAGACCGTCCTCGTTCGCACCGGGGTTCATGGTGAGCCCGTGCCGCCCGACCCGCCCCGTTCGCTGCGGCACCCTCATGGAGACAAGCGCGCGTGTACACAGAAGTGTCACAGCGCACCCGGTATCCCTCACATCACATGCCGGCGGAGACCCGCCCATGGTTGCGCAGGACGGCGAAGAGCTTCCGCGCCTCCGCCTCGTCCCGCTGCAGGGCACTTCCGCCGGCCGGTCCGACCGGCGCCGAACACGGGGACGTTCAACTGCCCGCCGCCTGCCGAGGCGCTCCTCACTGCCGTGAACAAGGCGAGAAGGCCGGACAGTCGCAGGTCCTTGTCCACGACCAGGGTGTCGAGTCCCGCGCTCAAGGCGGGGTACGGAACGGATCGAGTGCGACGCCCGGCGCCGCGGCCTTGCGGGCCCTGCGCTCAGGCGGAGTGCCGCCGCAGGAGGGCGAGTTCGGCGTTCATCTCGGCCAGGAAGCGGACGACCACCTCCAGTTCCTCGGGGCTGAAACGGCCCCGGGCGGCGTCGGTGCTCCGGGCCAGGGGCCGGAAGTAGTCGCGGGCCAGGCCGCGGGCCGCTTCGGCGTAGTGCAGGTGCACCACGCGGCGGTCGCCGGCGTCGCGGACCCGGCGGATGTGTCCGGCCCGCTCCAGCCGGTCGAGGCACGCGGTCACGGCGCCGGACGTGAGGTTGAGCTGCCCCCGCAGACGGCCCGGCGTCATGGGCTCGCCCGCCGCGTCCGGGTCGGAGTCGGCGTCGAGGATCGCGATCAGGGCCTGCATGTCGGTGAGATGCAGGCCCTGTTCCTGGGCGAACTCCTGGGCGATGCGGTTGAACTCGCTGTTCATCCGGCGCAGGAGAACGGCGAAGGACTGCAACCCGGTGGGGTCCTCCGCCGGAAGAGATGCCGTGGGTGCACCGGATCCGCTCATCCCCCCAGCCTAGTATCTCTCAATCATTGAGATACTTTATGAGTGAGTTACTTCCTGAGTGACTTCTTCCACGGTCACTTCCTCTACGGCTTGGGATGTGCATGAGTACCGCACCGCGTCGGGCCCGACGGCTCGTACCGCTCGTTCTGCTGCTCGTCTGGCTGGGGGTGGGCGGGACGCTCGGTCCCTACGCCGGCAAGCTCGGCGAGGTGGCCACCGACGACCAGGCCGCCTTCCTGCCGCGGAGCGCCGAGTCCACCCGGGTCCTGGAGGCCCGGGCCGCCTTCGACCGGGCCGAGACCGTGCCGGCCGTCGTGATCTGGACGGCGGACGGGCAGCGGTTCACCGCGCAGCGGCAGGCCGAGGCCGGACACGCCGTCGCCGCGCTCGCCGGGAAGCCCGGCGTCGTGGGCCGCCCCTCCCCCGCCCTGCTCTCCGACGACCGCGAGGCGATACAGGCCGTCGTCCCGCTGGAGCCCGACCTCGGCGACCGACTGCCCGCCGCCCTCGACACGGTGCGCGAGGCGGCCCGGGGCGTGCCCGGCACCACGGTGCGCATCGCCGGCCCCGCGGCCGTCCAGGCCGATCTGTCGGACGCGTTCGCGGGCATCGACGGACTGCTGCTGGGCGTGGCCCTCGGCGCCGTGCTGCTGATCCTGCTGCTGGTGTACCGGAGCGTCCTGCTGCCGTTCCTGATCATCCTGGGGTCCGTCTTCGCGCTGGGCCTCGCCTGTGCCGTGGTCTACGCGCTGGCCGACCGGGACGTGGTCCGGGTCGACGGCCAGGTGCAGGGCATCCTGTCGATCCTCGTGATCGGCGCCGCCACCGACTACGCCCTGCTGCTGGCTGCGCGCTTCCGGGAGGAACTCGCCCTGCGCGAGGACCGTTCGGCGGCTGCGGTGGCCGCCGTGCGCCGGTCGTCCGGGGCGATCACCGCCAGCGCCGCCACCGTGGCGCTCGGGCTGCTGGCCCTGCTCGCGAGCGACCTCACCAACAACCGTGCCCTCGGGCCGGTCGGCGCCGTCGGCATCGGCTGCGCCGTGCTCGTCACGCTCACCTTCCTGCCGGCCGCGCTGGCCCTGCTGGGCCGCACCGCCTACTGGCCGTCCCGGCCCAAGCACCCCGAGGAGTCCGCCGAGGGCAGCGGCCTGTGGCGGCGCGTCGCCCGGACGGTGGACGGCCGGCCCCGGCGGACCTGGGCTGTGACGGCGCTCGTCCTGGCCGTCTGCGCCGCTTTCTCGCCCTCCCTGTCCTCCCAGGGCGTGCCGCTCGACGAGATCTTCGTGAACGACGCGCCGTCGGTGACCGCGCAGGCCACGCTCGGCGCGCACTTCCCCGGCGGCTCCGGCAACCCCGCCGTCGTCATCGCCGACGCGGACCGCACCGCCGAGGTGACGGCCGCCGCGCGCGGCACCGAGGGCGTGGCCTCCGCCGGTGCCGTCTCCGCCTCCGGACGGCCCGGTGCGGGCGAGCCGCTCGTCGTCGACGGGCGGGTGCGCGTCGACGTCACCCTGAAGGCGGCGGCGGACAGCGACGCGGCCAAGGAGACCGTCGAGCGGCTGCGCGCGCGGGTGCACGCGGTGTCCGGGGCCGACGCGCTGGTCGGCGGGTACACGGCGCAGCAGTACGACACCCAGCGGACCGCCGCCCGGGACCGGACGGTCATCGTGCCGATCGTGCTGGCCGTCATCCTGCTGATCCTGATGCTGCTGCTGCGCTCACTGCTCGTGCCGGTGCTGCTGGTGGCGACCGTGGGGCTCAACTTCCTGGCGACGCTCGGGGTGTCGGCCCTGGTCTTCCAGCACCTGCTCGGCTTCAGCGGCACGGACGCCTCGGTACCGCTGTACGGCTTCGTGTTCCTGGTGGCACTCGGCGTCGACTACAACATCTTCCTGATGTCCCGGGTCCGGGAGGAGGCACTGGCGCACGGCAACCGGCAGGGGGTGCTGCGCGGGCTGACCACCACCGGCGGCGTGATCACCTCGGCGGGTGTGGTGCTGGCCGCGACGTTCGCGGCGCTGACGGTGATCCCCCTGGCGTTCCTGGTGCAGATCGCGTTCATCGTCGCCTTCGGGGTGCTGCTCGACACGCTCGTGGTGCGCTCCCTGCTGGTGCCGGCGCTGGTGATCGACATCGGGCCGCGGGCGTGGTGGCCGAGCGTCCTGGCCCGCCGGGACGGCTGAACCGCCCGCCGGGCCCGTGACGGTGCATCCGCCGCAGCCGCCGGGCCGGAAGTGTTTCCCGTCAGGGCCGGTCGCGATCCGGCGGCACGGCAGCGGTACGGGACGCCGGGAGGCAGGGGTATGGCGACGGACGGGCGGCGGCTGCACTGTCTGGTCACCGGGGCGTCCGGGTACGTCGGCGGGCGTCTGGTGCCGGAACTGCTGCAGGAGGGCCACCGCGTCCGGTGCCTGGCCCGCTCCCCCGGCAAGCTCCGCGACCACCCCTGGGCGGCGCACGCCGAGACGGTCCGGGGCGACGTCACGGACCCGGAGTCGGTCGCCGCCGCGATGCGCGGGGTCGACGTCGCCTACTACCTGGTGCACGCCCTCGGCTCCGGCTCCGGCTTCGAGGACACCGACCGCGCCGCCGCCCGGGTCTTCGCCGAGCAGGCCCGGGCCGCGGGCGTACGGCGGATCGTCTACCTCGGCGGGCTCACGCCGCGTGACGTCCCCGCGGAGTCGCTCTCCCCGCACCTGCGCTCCCGCGCCGAGGTCGGGGAGATCTTCCTCGACTGCCCCGTGCCCGCGACGGTGCTGCGGGCCGCGGTCGTCATCGGCTCCGGCTCGGCGTCGTTCGAGATGCTGCGCTACCTCACCGAACGCCTGCCCGTGATGGTCACCCCGAGCTGGGTGCACACCCGCACCCAGCCCATCGGGGTGCGCGACGTGCTGCGCTACCTCGTCGGCTCGGCCACCATGCCGGACGACGTCGACCGGGCCTTCGACATCGGCGGTCCGGACGTCCTCACCTACCGGGACATGATGCTGCGCTACGCCGCCGTGGCCGGGCTGCCGCGGCGGTTCATCGTGCCGGTCCCGGTGCTCACCCCGCGGCTGTCCAGCCACTGGGTCGGCCTGGTCACCCCGGTGCCCGCCGGCCTCGCCCGGCCGCTGACCGAGTCGCTGCGGCACGAGGTCGTCTGCCGCGAGCACGACATCGCCCGGTACGTGCCGGACCTCCCCGGCCGGCCGCTGCCGTTCGACGAGGCGCTGACCCTGGCGCTGCGCAAGGTGCGCGAGGCACAGGTCGCCACGCGCTGGTCCTCGGCCTCGGTGCCCGGAGCTCCCAGCGACCCGCTGCCCACCGACCCCGACTGGGCGGGCGGCAGCCTCTACCAGGACGAACGGCAGCGCCCGGTCGACGCATCCCGGGCGGCTCTGTGGAAGGTCGTCGAGGGCATCGGCGGCGACAACGGCTGGTACTCCTCCCCGCTGGCCTGGGCGGTCCGGGGGTGGCTCGACCGGTTCGCGGGCGGGGTCGGGCTGCGCCGCGGACGGCGGGACACCGAGCGCCTGAGGGTCGGTGACTCACTGGACTTCTGGCGGGTCGAGGAGCTGGAGCCGGGGCATCTGCTGCGACTGCGCGCCGAGATGCGGCTGCCCGGCCTCGCCTGGCTGGAGATGTACGCCGAGACCGACGAGGCGGGCCGTACCCGTTACCGGCAGCGCGCCCTGTTCCATCCGCGCGGCCTGCTGGGCCACGCCTACTGGTGGAGCGTCGCCCCGTTCCACTCCGTCGTGTTCGGCGGCATGGCGCGCAACATCGCCCGGGCCGCGTCCGAGGGCACCGACGGGCGCCGCAGGGCCTCGCGCATCCGGCGGGCCCGCGAGCGGCGAAGTGTCCGGCACCAACGAACGGCATCCGCACCACCGCACCAGGAGTGACACCATGACCGTCGCGGTCGTCCTGTTCACCTCGGACCTGCGTCTGCACGACCATCCGCCGCTGCACGCCGCGCTGCACGCGGCGGACGAGGTGGTCCCCCTGTTCGTGCGCGACCCGGCCGTGCACGCCGCCGGTTTCGACGTGCCGAACCGCGCCGCCTTCCTCGCGGACTGCCTGGCCGACCTCGACGCGTCGCTGCGCCGCCTCGGCGGACGGCTGGTCGTGCGCAGCGGGCCGGTCGCCCGCGAGGTCCGCGCGGTGGCCGCCGCGTGTGGCGCCACGGAGGTGCACATGGCCGCGGGGGTCACCGGCTTCGCCCACCGCCGGGAGGAGCGGCTGCGCAAGGAACTCGACACCGACGGTGTCCGGCTGCGGGTGCACGAGGGCGTGGTCACCGCCCTCGCGCCCGGGGCCGTGACACCGGCCGGCTCGGACCACTTCGCCGTGTTCACCCCGTACATGCGCCGCTGGTCCAAGGAGCGGCTGCGCGACCCCCTGCCCGCGCCGCGTGCGGTGCGGGTCCCCGAAGCGGCCCGCGGCGAGGACCCGCCCGAACGCCCGGCGGGGCCGGACCTGTCCCCGGACCTCCCGCCCGGCGGGGAGTCCGCCGGGCGGGACCGGTTCGCGCGCTGGGCGGAGGCGGACCTGTCCCGCTACGAGGACCGGCACGACGACCTGGCGGGTGACGCGACGTCACGCCTGTCGCCCTACCTGCACTTCGGGGCGCTCTCGCCGGTGGAGGTCGTCCGGCGGGCCCGCGAAAAGGGCGGGGCCGGGGCGCAGGCGTTCGTCCGCCAGGTGTGCTGGCGCGACTTCCACCACCAGGTCCTCGCGTCCCGGCCCGAGGTGTCCCTGCGGGACTACCGCTCGCGGGAGGACCGGTGGCGCGGCGAGGAGGAGGCCGCCGAGGACATCGCCGCGTGGCGGGAGGGCCGTACCGGCTACCCGGTGGTCGACGCGGGCATGCGCCAGCTGCGCCACGAGGGCTGGATGCACAACCGGGCCCGGCTGGTCGTGGCGAGTTTCCTGACCAAGACGCTGTACGTGGACTGGCGGATCGGCGCCCGGCACTTCCTGCGGTTCCTGGTGGACGGCGACCTCGTCAACAACCAGCTGAACTGGCAGTGGGTCGCCGGCACCGGCACCGACACCCGCCCGAACCGCGTCCTCAACCCCGTCCTGCAGGGCAAGCGCTACGACCCGGACGGCGGTTACGTCCGCCGCTGGGTGCCCGAGCTGGCGGACGTCCGCGGCTCCGCGGTGCACGAGCCGTGGCGGCTGCCGGAGCACCGGCGGGCCCGGCTGCGCTATCCGCAACCGCTCCTCGACCTCGGCGAGGGCCTGGCCCGTTTCCGGCAGGCCCGCGGCCGCGACTGACAGCCCGGAACCCGGCGCATCCGAAACACCGCTCCCCGCGGAAGCACTGATGTGCGGATGACCGGAAGCGAGAAGGGGTTGCGCATGCTTGGACCGCGGCCGACGGTGGCCGGACCGGCGGAGACGAACGACGCCCCGCTCACGGCTCCCGGAGCCACGCGTGCCATGGAGGCGGTCCTCGAGCGGGTGCTCGACGCGCGGCTGCGGCAGGCACGCGACACGGATGCGGTGTTCACCCATGAGATGGCCGAGCGCGTCGCCGCGTTCGTCCGGCGGGGCGGCAAGCGGCTGCGGACCGCGTTCGTGTGGTGCGGCTGGCGGGCCGCGGGCGGCTCGGGCGACACGGGCGCGGTCCTGCGCACCGGGGCCGCCCTCGAACTGCTCCAGGCCTGTGCACTCATCCACGACGACGTGATGGACGGATCGCCGCTGCGCCGGGGCGGTCCCGCGATGCACGTGGACTTCGCCCGGGGGCACCGGGCCGGACGGGCGGGCGGCTCCGCCGAGTCGTTCGGGACGTCGGCGGCCGTGCTCGCCGGCGATCTGGCGCTGGCATGGGCGGACGACCTGCTCACGGAGACGGCGCTCGCCTCGCCGTACGGCACCCGGCTGAACGACGAGTGGAGGGCCATGCGCACCGAGATGGTCGCCGGGCAGTACCGCGACCTGCGGGCGCAGGCGAGCGGCTCGTCGGGCGCGGAGGAGGCACTGACCATCGCCGTCCTGAAGAGCGCCCGCTACACGGTCGTGCGGCCCCTGACGCTGGGCGCGTCACTGGCCGGCGCCGACGCGCGGACCCTCGGCGCGCTGCGGGCGGCGGGCCGGTGCGCGGGGCTCGCCTTCCAGCTGCGCGACGACCTCCTCGGCGCGTTCGGGGACCCGGCGCTGACCGGCAAACCGGCCGACGAGGACCTGCGCTCCCGCAAGCTCACCCCTCTTCTCGCCGTCGCCGTCCGGCTCGCGCAGGCCGGTGGCGACGAGGACGCCGCCGCCGTGCTCGCCCCGGACGCGGACGCCCGGCCGGGGCACACCGTCGAGCGGATGCGGGCCGCGCTGGAGCGGACGGGCGCCCGGGCCGAGGTGGAGTCGAGGATCGCGGACCTGGCGGCCGCCGCCCTGCGGCACTTCGAGGCGGCCGGTGCCGCCCCCGCCGTCCGGCGGGAGTTCGCCGAGCTCGTCCGGCGCGCCGCCGGCGTCGCCCCGCAGCACGCGCAGGAGCTCGTATGAGGACCGTGACGGGTCCCACGGACCATGTCGTGGTGGTGGGCGCCGGCCTGTCCGGGCTGGCGTGCGCCCTGCACCTGCTGGGCGCCGGCCGCCGGGTGACACTCGTCGAACGGGACGCCGGCCCGGGCGGGAGGGCCGGCCGGGTCGGGCTCGGCGACTACCTGGTGGACACCGGGCCGACCGTGCTGACCATGCCGCACCTGGCCGACGAGGCGTTCGCGGCCGTCGGCGAGAGCCTCTCCCGGCACGTCGAGCTGGTGGCCCTGCACCCCGCCTACCGGGCCGGTTTCGCGGACGGGTCCTCGCTCGACGTGCACACCGACGGCGACGCCATGGAGGCGGAGGTACGGCGCTTCGCCGGGCCCGCGGAGGCGGCGGGCTACCGCAGGCTGCGCGGCTGGCTGGAGCGGCTGTACCGGGCGCAGATGCGCCGGTTCATCGACACCAACTTCGACTCGCCGTTCCAGCTGGCACACCCGGACCTGGCCCGCCTCGCGGCGCTCGGCGGCTTCGGACGGCTGGACGCCCGGATCGGCCGTTTCCTCTCCGACGCCCGGCTGCGCCGCGTCTTCTCCTTCCAGGCCCTGTACGCCGGTGTGGCCCCGGCCCGGGCCCTCGCGGCGTACGCGGTGATCGCCTACATGGACACCGTGGCCGGGGTCTGGTTCCCCAAGGGCGGCATGCACGCGCTGCCCCGGGCGATGGCCGACGTGGCGGCCGCCGCCGGTGCCGAGGTGCGCTGGTCGGCCGAGGTGAGCACGCTGGAACGCTCGGCGGGCCGGGTGCGGGCCGTCCGTCTCGCCTCGGGCGAGCGCATCCCGTGCGACGCGGTGGTGCTGACCTGTGAACTGCCCGCCGCGCACCGTCTGCTGGGCCGGGCGCCCCGGCGTCCGGTGCCGCTGCGGCACTCGCCGTCCGCGGTGATCCTGCACGCGGGCACCGACCGCACCTGGCCCCACCTCGCCCACCACACACTGTCCTTCGGCGCCGCGTGGGAGCGCACCTTCGATGAACTGACCCGGACGGGGACGCTGATGAGCGACCCGTCCCTGCTGAT
Organism: [Streptosporangium] indianense; assembly: GCF_021474405.1. Classification (GTDB taxonomy): domain Bacteria; phylum Actinomycetota; class Actinomycetes; order Streptomycetales; family Streptomycetaceae; genus Streptomyces; species Streptomyces indiaensis. Next base: position 7,755 of record NZ_JAKEIO010000128.1, on the reverse strand, counting down.
CACCCGCCCCACCGCGCACGACGCCTCGCTGGCGCCGCCCGGCCGCCACCTCCACTACGTCCTGGCGCCCTGCCCCAACACCGCCGTGGGCCCCTCCGCCGCCGCCTGGCGGGACCTGGGCCCCCGCTACCGCGACCGCCTGGTCACCGAGCTGGAGCGCCGCGGCCTGGACGGCTTCGCCGACAGCGTCGAGGAGGAACTGCTGGTGACCCCGCTGGACTGGACGGCCCAGGGCCACGCGGCGGGCAGTCCCTTCTCCGTCTCCCACACCTTCGCCCAGACCGGACCCTTCCGGCCGCGCAACCTCGTGCGCGGCCTGGACAACGTGGTCCTGGCCGGCTGCGGGACCACACCCGGAGTCGGCGTACCGACCGTGCTCATCAGCGGGAAGCTCGCCGCCGCCCGCGTCACCGGAGGCCCCGCCACCGCGCCCCGGGCGGGCCGGTCTTCGTACCGCCGCCCGTCCACCCCGACCGGAGCAGGTGCCCATGACCCGTCGTGAACTGGACGCCGCCGGGATCACCGACCCCGGCCTGCGGGCCGACTACAGCCGGTGCCGGCAGCTCAACGCCCGCCACGGCCGCACCTACTTCCTGGCCACGCGCCTGCTGCCGCTGGAACGCCGTACGGCCGTGCACGCGCTGTACGGCTTCGCCCGCTGGGCCGACGACATCGTCGACGACCTGGACCGGCGGCTGACGCCCGACGAGCGGGACCTGCTGCTCAAGCGGCTGGAGGAGGACCTCGCCCTCGCGCTGCGCACCGGCGGCGGGGACGAACCGGTGGTCCGGGCCGTGGCCGACACCGCCGAGCGCTACGGCATCGACGTGGACCTGTTCGCCGACTTCCTCGCCTCGATGCGTGCCGACCTGACCGTCACGGACTACCCGACCTACGCCGACCTGCGGGCCTACATGCACGGCTCGGCCGCGGTGATCGGCCTGCAGATGCTGCCCGTGCTCGGCACGGTCGTCCCGCGCGAGGAGGCGGCACCGCACGCGGCGGCCCTCGGGGTGGCGTTCCAGCTGACCAACTTCCTGCGGGACGTGGGCGAGGACCTGGACCGGGGGCGCGTCTACCTGCCCGCGGATCTGCTCGCCGCCCACGGGGTGGACCGGCCGCTGCTGGAGTGGAGCCGGCGCAGCGGCCGGCGCGACCCGCGCATCCGGGCGGCACTGGTCGCGGCCGAGGCCCTGACCAGGGACGTGTACCGGGAGGCGGAACCGGGCATCGCGATGCTCGATCCGCGGGTGCGGCCCTGCATCAGGACCGCGTTCACGCTGTACGGCGGCATCCTCGACGCGATCGCGCGGCACGACTACACCGTGCTGCACCGCCGTGCCGTCGTACCCCGCCGGCGACGGGCCGCCACCGCCGCGGCCGGTGTCCTCAAGGTCGCCCGCGCACGGTGGCACGCGCCGCCCGCGGCGAACCGGGCCGCACCGCGACGCGAGGAACCCGAACGGCAGGAAACCGAAGGGTGGGGACCCGAACGGCAGGAACCCGGGCGGCGGGGACCCGAACGGCGGGAACCCAGGCGGCGGGGACCGGAGGGACGGGAACGGCGGGGACCCGAGCGGCAGAAACCCGGACCGCGGGGAACCGAGCCGCGGAAGCCGGAAGGACGGGAACGGAAGGGGCCGGACCATGGCTGACCGAGCGGACCGCGCGGGCTGGACCTCACCGCTGCGCCGACGCCGCGGCCCCGGCTGGGCGGAGCAGACGCCGACCTGGCGCGACGCCCGTCCGGCGCTGATCGCCGACACCCTCAAGCGGGCCTGTGCCCGCCCGTCGGGCAACTGGTTCGTGGTGGGCGCCTCCCGGGACGTGCGCCCCGGCCGCCCCTGCGGCAGGACCGTCGGTGGCGTCGAAGTGGTGCTGTGGCGCTCGCCGGCCGGTGAACTCCGGGCGGGTCCCGGCGCCTGCCCGCACCTCGGTGCCCCGCTGCGCGACAGCCGGGTGGTGTGCGGCACGCTCGTGTGCCACTGGCACGGACTGGCCCTGGACGGCTCCGCGTTCGCCGGCTGGCGGCCGTACCCCGTCCACGACGACGGGGTGCTGGTGTGGGTGCGACTGGACGCGGTCGGGGGTGAGGAGCCGTCGGAGCGGCCCGTAGTGCCGGCCCGGCCCGCACCGGGCAGCGGGGTGGACGCGGTGTTCACGGCCTTCGGGCGGTGCGAACCGCAGGACGTGGTCGCCAACCGGCTCGACCCGTGGCACGGATCCTGGTTCCACCCGTACTCCTTCGTCGATCTGACGGTGGTGCGGGAACCGCGGGGCGACCAGGCGGGCGACGAGGACGACGCCTTCGTGGTCGACGTCTCCTTCCGGGTGGCGGGCCGTCTGGTGGTGCCCGTGCGGGCCGAGTTCACCGCGCCGGATCCGCGTACCGTCCTGATGCGGATCACCGACGGCGAGGGGGCCACGTCCGTGGTGGAGACCCATGCCACGCCCCTGACCGCCGCGGACGCGCGGCAGCCGCGGACCGCCGTGATCGAGGCGGTCGTCGCCGCTTCGGAGCGGCGCGGTTTCGCCCTGGCCCGGGCCGCGGCGCCCGTGCTGCGCCCTCTGATGCGGCACACGGCCGGGCGGCTGTGGCGCGACGACCTCGCCTACGCCGAGAGGCGCTGGGAGTTGCGCAGCACCGGCCGCTTCCCCGGCTGACACGACCCCGCCGGACGGGCCTGCGCGGAGCGGCCCGGGCCCGTCCGGCGGCCCGACGTCAGCGGCCGGACGGGCACGGCGTCACGGCCGCCCGAGGTCACGAGGTCACGACGTCACCGGCGCACCGGGTGCTCCGCCAGCGCCCCGAGGGCCCGCAGCAGCCGGGAGCGGCCCGACCGTGGCACGGTCCACAGCGCCTGGCCGCGCACGCCCCACTCGGCGAGCAGGGCGTTGGACGCCAGGAAGCCCGTGGTGGCGGCGCGTTCCATCAGGGCCACGGGCAGGTCGCAGCGCAGCCCGTCGCCGGCCAGCGTCAGCCACGGGAGCGGGGTGCGTACGGTGGGGCGCCGGTGGTGGGTGCCGACCGGGAAGAGCGGGCAGTCCGACCGCCACTCGTGCCGGGCGTCCACGACACGCGCCCGACCGGTCTCCGGGTACACCCGCCGCAACTGCCCGAGCAGCGCCTCCTGCGCGCTCTCCCGGTCCGCGCCCGGGGTGACGGCGTAGGCGTGCAGTTCCACCACGGAACCGTCGTGCTTCGCGGCCCAGCGGGCGGCCTCGCCCTCGTAGCGTTCCAGGACGCTGATGTTGTCCAGGCCGTCGTAGCCGCTGGTGCCGAGGAAGCCCGGGCGGTGGGCGCGGACCGGCCGGTCCAGCCAGAGCCGTGAGACGAGGAACGGCGGGGCGGTGCGCAGGGCGGCGATGCCGTCGCGCCAGGCGGCGGTGCCGAGGCCGGGTGAGGCGGCGACGACCTGTCGCAGCCCGGCGGTGTCGAGCGCCAGCACCACGGCGTCGTGCCGGTCGCTGCCGGTGCCGGTGCCGGTGCGCACCTCTGCTCCCCCCTGGTCCACGGGCTCCACACCGTCTACGGGGGTGCCGGTGCGCAGGGTCACGCCGAGGCGCCGGAGGTAGTCGGCGAGCGGCTCCCACAGGGCCTGCGGGAAGGGCTCGTCGGGCACGTCGAAGAGCAGCCCCTCCGAGGAGCCGAGGAAGTAGATGTGGAACATCAGCATCAGCTCGGCGGCGGACAGTTCGTGCGGGTCGGCGAAGAAGCTGCGCGAGAACACCTCGAAGGCCAGGTGGTGCGCGGCCTCGGGGAAGCGGACGCGTTCCAGGAAGGCGGTCGCGCTGATCCCGTCGAAACGCGTGTACACCTCGGGCACGCGTACGTCCGTCAGCGGCAGCGCCGCCCGTGCGTCCAGGGCGGTGAGGTCGCGCCAGCCGAAGCTGGGGCTGAGGGCGACGAAGCCGAGGGCGCTCAGGGGCGGGGTGCGCGGGACGCGGGCGAAGCTGTCGGTGAGGCCGCCGCTGTGCCGCAGGGGGTAGTCGGGCAGCGGGGTGAGGCGGGCGAGGGCGGGGTCGGTGCGCCGCAGCAGCCCGCGCAGGTTGTAGTACTGGCGGAAGAAGGCGTGGAAGCCGCGGCTCATGGTCACCTCGGAGCCGTCGGCCAGCCGGGTGGGGTGCCCGGCCAGACGGCCGCCGAGTGCGTCCTCGCGTTCGTAGAGGGTGACCCGGGCGCCGCGTTCGGCCAGCCCGGTGGCCGCGGCCAGTCCTGCGATGCCGCCGCCGACCACGGCCACGGACGGCGCGTCCCCGGGGGTGAACCGGTCGCGGCCCGGCGCGGGCATGAGGACCTCGGCCTTGCGGTCCCGGCCGCGGCGGGCGGCGGGGCGGGGACTCGTCGGGTGGCTCATCGGCCGGCCTCCCCCGCCGCCGCGACGAACGTGTGCGTGATGCCGGTCTGCCAGCCGGCCAGGGGCAGGGCGCGCGCGCCGGTGAACCCGGCCCGGGTCAGCCGTCCGGTGAAGGCGGAAGCGGTGTCGAAGTCGAGGACGCTGTGCCACAGGTGCCGGTACAGGGCGCGGTCGCCGGTGAGGGTGCCCGCGGGGATGATCACGCCCTGGCACACGGCCGTCCACAGCGCCCGGTGCGCGGGCGAGCCGCCGAGGCTGTACTCGTGGACGGCGAGCCTCCCGCCCGGCCGCAGCAGTGCGCGCACCGTGCCGAGGACGGCGTCCGGGTCGGAGACGTTGCGGAACAGGTAGGCGGCGAAGACCGCGTCGAAGGGCCCTTCACCGGCCGCCGCGAGTTCCTCGGCGCTCAGGTGCAGGAAGCGCACGGTGTCGGGCCACGGCTTGGCCAGCGCCCGCCCCAGCATGCCCGAGGAGGCGTCCACCGCGGTGATCCGGGCCCGGGGCGCGGCCCGCAGCAGGGCCCGGGTGGAGGCGCCGGTGCCGCAGCCCAGGTCGAGCAGGTGCAGCCCCGCCCCGTCCCGCGGGAGCCGGAGCCGTCGGGCCGAGCGCAGCAGGTCGGCGCGGTAGCCCGGATTGAGGCCGGTGAGGCGGTCGTAGGTCTGGGACGCGTGGTCGAAGGCGTATGCCAGCTCGCGGTCGCGCAGCAGGGTCATCGGGGGCTCTCTCAGGTTCCTGGGGCGGGGTGGGTACGGCGGGGCAGGAAGGGCACTTCGAGCGCGGTGCGCAGCATCGGGCCCACCGGGGTGCGCAGTCCGATGCCCCACTCCTCCCGGAGCGAGGTGGCGCCGTCGAGGAAGCGCAGCAGGCGGGGCGCGGGTGTGCGGCGGAAGAGGCCGGTGAAGAAGGCGGGGCCGTCGATCCGCCCGGTGTCCAGGGCCCGCAGCAGCACCGCGTCCATGGCGAGCGCCCGCCGGCCGTGGGGCGCGGGCACGGTGGCGCGCCCGTCCCGCAGGGCCGCGGCGACGGCCCGGCTGTGCCGCTGCACGGCCGCGAAGGTGTAGCCGGTGGCGGGGCGGGTGGCACCGCCCGCCGTGCCGATGCGGAAGACCGCCGGGCCGGTGCGCCGGGGGAAGCGGGCGTCGGTCATGGGGATGACGCCCTGCTCGGCCGACTCCACCGCGAACTCGCCCAGGCGCAGCACCTCGCGGGCGTAGTGGCCGAGCGCCGCCTCGTACGCCGCCGTCGTCAGCGGGCGCCGGGAGAACTCGGTGTACTCGACGAGTGCCCGGTCCGGGGCCAGCGGCAGGACGTAGCCGAAGGCGAGGCCGTGGCGCGGCTGGGGCACCCGGAAGTCCATGAGGTCGGCCACCACGGGGTCGAACCGGTCGGTGCCGGTGCGCACGAACCAGCCGCGGAAGTGCTGCAGCAGCTGCGTCCGGGCCGGTGGCAGGGCGCGCAGCGGCCGCGAGTCGAACACGTGGCGGGCGCGCAGGGTCAGGGTCCACCCGCCGGGTGCCGTGCAGCGGACCTCGGCGCCTGCCGGTACGTCGCGCACCGTGTCCGCCGTCGCGCGCAGCAGCCGCCCGCCGGGCGACCGCTCCAGTCGCGTGTGCACCAGCCGCTCGAACGCGGTGGAACGGACCATGCGGTAGCGGAAGGGCGCCGGATCGACGGTGAGGGGGCTGCCGTCGGGGCCATGCACCCGCAGCAGGGGCCAGGTGGCGGTGACCGCTTCGCCGAACCCGGCATCGCCGTCGCTGTCGCCGTCGCCCTGGTCCCAATAGCACCAGGTACGTTCCGCCGGGCGTACGGGGCCGTCGGGCGGCTCCACCACGGTGACGGTCGCGGCGTCGGTGTCGGGGTCGGGGTCGGTGTCGAGCAGCCGGTACGCGAGACTGAGGCCGGCGGCACCGCCCCCGAGGATCACCACGTCCGACGTGTCGACGGGCCCTGCGCTCACCGGGCCCACCACGCGCCGCTCATCTCCGCACCCCGCTCCGGCCGTCGTGCTGACTGGGACTGTTCGTTCAGTGTGGTCGTCTCGCCTGGTTCGGACCGTTCACCTGGTTCGGTCCGTTCGCGTGGTTCGGTCCGTCCGTTCACCGCTTCTCGCGGGAGGCGGGGTTCGGATGCAGCCGGCCGGGGCTAGCGCGACACGACCGACTCCAGCACCGCGACGGCCTCGGCCAGTCCCGTCGGGCGGGGCAGTCCGGGGACGGTCCGGCCGCTCCAGCCGGGCCCTATCGTCAGGACGACGGGCTTGCGGCGGGCGCCCCGCACCCCCCACTCCATCGCGGCCACGTGCTGGGCCAGCGGCCGGCTGGCGGTCGTACGGGACTGCGCCCACAGCCCCACCGCCGCGGGCCCCGTTCTGCGGACGGCCGTGACGAGGGACTCCACGGGCAGGGCACCGCCGAACATGCGCACCGGCAGGCCGCGTTCGGCCAGGGCCGCCGACAGCACCTCCAGGGGCAGGGTGTGGTTCTCCCCCGGCACACAGGCGAGCACGATGGTCGCGCCCGGGCGGTCGGCGGCCGTGGGCGGGGCACCTCGCCGCAGCGCGCCGGAGACGTGCCAGGACAGGAAGTGCTCGACCTCGACGTACTTCTCGCCGGAGCTCTCCCACTTGCGGCCGACCGCCTGGAGCGTCGGCATGATCACCTCCGTCCAGGCGGCGACCAGGCCGTGCTCGGCTATCGCGGTCTCCAGCAGGTCGTCCAGTGCGGAGGCGTCGAGGCGCAGAGCGGCACGGGCGATGCCTTTGCATTCCTGGCGCACGTCACCGAGGCGCAGCCCGCTGCCGGCCCGGCTGCGCGTGCGGGTACGGGCGGACGGCCGCGGTTGCGGTTGCGAGGCCTGTCCGGGGGCCGCAGACCTTGGCGCCACCGGGTCGCCGGTCGACCGGCCCGGGACCCCGTCAGGGGCCGCATCCGGGACCGCCCCCGGGACGGCATCCGACACCGCCCCCGGGGCCCTTTCCGGGAGCGCCTCGCAGGGCGCTCGGTCGGCCCGGCCGCCCGGGCCCGTCGGCCGCGGCGCCAGGGCCGCGCCTCCAGCCGTGTCCGTCTGCCGCGCCGCCGGGGTCGCCCCTCCCGCCATGTGTGCCGTGTCCGCCGTGTCCGTCCGCCGCACTGCCCGCGTGGCCCCACCCGCGGGGTCCGCCCGCTGCGTCGTTTCGGCGAGCACCGCGCGTGCCGCCTCGGCGGGCGGTATCCCGGTCGCCGTCAGGGCGCACATCCGCTCCAGCCGCGCCACGTCCGACGGGGTCCACCGCCGGTGCCGGCCGCCGGTGTGCGCGTCGGGTCCGAGGCCGTAGCGGCGATCCCACGTACGGACCGTGGTGGGCGCCACGCCCAGCCTCCTGGCCACCTCGCCGGTGGTCAGGCCGCCCCCCGGC
>NZ_JAKEIO010000127.1 GCF_021474405.1 [Streptosporangium] indianense | reverse complement strand
TCGCCCGGATCGACCACGCCCTCGGGGCGGGCCGGGGAAGGCGCGCGGAAGCGGGGCCACCTCGGGGGCCGTCCCCGGGGCCCTCGACCGGGACAAGCTGTTCACCGCCCGCCTGCACGCCGCCCGGGTCCGCCCGTACCTCGCCACCGCCCTGTTCGCCCTGCACGTCGTCGAATCGCGGCGCGTGCCGACCATGGGCGTCGACCGGTACTGGCGGTGCTACGTCTCGCCGGGGTTCGTGGACCGTACGCCCGTCGAGGAGCTGGCGGGCGTGTGGGTGCACGAGGTGTCGCACCTGCTGCGCGACCACCACGGGCGCAGTGACCGGGTCGCCCGGGAGCGCGGTCTGCACGGCCCGGGGGAGCGGCTGCGGATGAACATCGCCGCGGACTTCGAGATCAACGACGACGTCTACGGCGACGGCCTGGCCCGCCCCGAGGGCGTGGTCGATCCGGGCGATCTCGGCCTCTCCGAGGATGAGTTGATGGAGGAGTACCTGCGGCAGTTCAGCCTCGGGCCGCGGGCGCAGGACCTGGCCTGGCTGGACTGCGGCAGCGGCGCCGACGGCCTGGACCGGGACTGGGAACTGGGCCCGGACGGGGCGCACGGCCTGAGCGAACAGGAGCGGGACGCGGTCCGCTTCCGGGTCGCGCAGGGCATCTCCGGCCGCCCGGGCAGGGCCCCCCGGGGCTGGCGGCGCTGGGCGGAGGAGGCCTTCCACCCGCCGCAGCCGTGGCGGGAGCTGCTGGGCGCGGCGGTCCGCTCGGCGACGTCCGGCCCCGGCGCGGGCGAGGACTACACCTATGGGCGGCCCGCCCGCCGTTCGACCGCACTGCCCGGCACGGTCCTGCCGAGTCTGCGCCGCCGGCCACCCCGCGTGTCCGTCGTCATCGACACCTCCGGCTCGGTCAGCGACGCCGAACTGGGCAGTGCGCTGCTGGAGGTCGCCGCGATCGCCCGGGCCGTGGGAGGCCGCCGCGACCTGGTCACCGTCGTGCCCTGCGACGCCTCGGCCGGGGCCGCACGCCGCCTGTGCCGCGCGGAGGGCATCCCGCTCACCGGCGGCGGTGGCACGGACCTGCGGGCCGGCTTCTCCCGGGCCCTGCGCACCCGCCCGGCCCCCGACGTCGTCGTCGTCCTCACCGACGGCCAGACCCCCTGGCCGGACACCCGGCCGCCGTGCCGCACGGTGGTGGGCCTGTTCCCCCGCCGCTACGAGAACCACGCCTACGACGAGTCCCACCCCGAGTACGTCCCGGACTCGCCCCCGGAGTGGGCCCGGGTGGTGGACATCGGCTGACCGGGGCGGCAGGCCCCGCGGCCCGGCCTCACAACCGGAAGAGCTTCGCCCCGTTGTCGTGGCACACCGCCCGCAGCCACTCCTCGCCGAGGCCGAGCCGCTCCAGGGCATCGAGCTGATGCACGTACGGATAGGGGATGTTGGGGAAGTCGGAGCCGAGCAGCACACGGTCGCCGAGGGCCGCCAGCCGGGGCAGGGCCCGGCGGGGGAGCGGCATGAGCGCCTCGGCGAAGTCGGTGAACGCCATCGTCGTGTCCAGCCGCACCTCCCCGTACCGCTCGGCCAGGTCGAGGAACTCCTCGTACTCGGGCATCCCCATGTGCGCGACGATCAGCCGGAGCCGGGGGTGCTCGGCCAGCACCCGCGCGATCGGCCCCGGGCCGGTGTGCTTGCCGGGCGCGGGACCGGAACCGCAGTGGATCACCACGGGGATCCCGGCCTCGGCCAGCAGGCCCCACGCGGGCCGGAGGAGTTCGTCGGCCGGGTCGTACGCGCCCACCTGCACATGCGACTTGAAGAGCCGCGCGCCCGCTTCCACGGCTTCCCGGACGTAGGCCTCGACGCCCGGCTCCGGGAAGAGGGTGGCGGTGTGCAGACAGTCGGGGGTGCGGTGCGCGAAGTCGGCCGCCCAGCCGTTGAGCCAGCGGGCCATGCCGGGCTTGTGCGGATAGAGCATCGAGGTGAACGCCCGCACGCCGAACCCCCGGAGGATCGCGGTCCGTTCGGCCTCCGCCTCCCGGTAGGTGATCGGCCACTCCAGTCCGCCGGTGAGCGGCCCGAGGGAGTCGAAGTACTCCCAGACCTTGCGCAGGACCCGCTCGGGCATGAAGTGCGTGTGCACGTCGACGAGGCCGGGGAGCCCGAGCCGCTCCCGGAAGCGGCGGACGGCGTCGGACTCGGCGGCGTGATCCTTCATGGTGCCCACCCTCGGGCGGAGCGGGGCGGCGGGGAAAGTACCGTGCGTGCAGGACGCGTGAGGCGTCCGTCACGCCCCCGTCGGCCGGCTCAGGTGTTCCGGAACCGGTCCGCGGCCGCCACGACGGCCGCTGTCGTCGAGGTCCCCGACAGCCCGTGGCCCTCCTCGCCGATCAGGACGAGCTCGGCGTCCGGCCAGGCCCGGGCCAGGTGCCACGCGACGTCCGCGGGGCTGCTGACGTCCATCCGGCCGTGGATCAGCACGCCCGGGATGCCGGCCAGCGTTCCCGCGTCCCGCAGCAGCGCCCCGTCCTCCAGGAACGCGGCGTGCCGCCAGTAGTGCGTGACGAGGCGGGCGAAGCGCATCCGGAAGCGCGGGTCGTCGTAGCGGGGGTCGGGCCGGTGCCCGGGCGCGGTGGAGACGTGCACGTCCTCCCACCGGCACCATTCCCGCGCGGCCCGCTCCCGTACGGCCGGATCGGGGTCGGCGAGCATCCGGGCGTAGGCGTCGGCCAGACTCCCCCCGCGTTCCGCCTCGGGCACGGCGTCCCGGAACCGGGACCACTCCTCGGGGAAGATCCGCCCCATGTCCCGGGTGACCCACTCGACCTCGCGGCGCGTGGTGTGGGTGACGCTGAAGAGGACCAGCGCGGAGACGCAGGCGGGGTACCGCTCGGCGTAGGCCAGCGCGAGGGTCGCGCCCCAGGAGCCGCCGAGGACGAGCCATGTCCCGATGCCGAGGTGCTCCCGCAACCGCTCGATGTCGGCGATCAGATGGCGGGTGGTGTTGGCGGCGAGCGAGGTCCGCGGATCGGCGGCATCGGGCGTACTGCGCCCGCATCCGCGCTGGTCGAACAGCACGATGCGGTACGCCGCCGGGTCGAACAGCCGCCGCCAGTACGGTCCCGCCCCGGACCCGGGCCCGCCGTGCAGCACGACGGCGGGTCTGCCCGCGGGGTTCCCGCAGGTCTCCCAGTACACGCGGTTGCCGTCCCCGACGTCGAGCATGCCGTGCGCGTACGGCTCGATGCCGGCGGGATGGAGTTCGGTCATGCGGGGTGCCCCCTCTCACCGTTCGTACGGTCGACGCGACGAGAGCCCGTCCGCCGCAGCCCGGCCGGGGCCGTGCGCCCCGACTACTTGATCTTGGCCCAGCCCTCGGGCGTCACCTTGTAGTGGTCCCCGTCGTCGGCGTCCATCCGCGAGCTGGCGTGCACGTGCACGTAGTCCCCCTCGTGGTGGTAGCGGAAGCCGCCCATCATGCCGACCACCGTGAAGACGACCTTCACATGGCGGCCCTCCGTGAGGGGAGCGAGCGGGGGCAGCAGGTGCTCGATCTCCTCGAAGCACCGGCCGGTCGTCTCGCGCATCAGGGTGTGGAAGTGGTGCTCCAGGGCGTCCGCCGGGGCGGGCAGGGGCCGCACCGTGACCGGTTCGAGGAGTTCCAGCAGGTGCGTGTGCCCGCGCTCCCGGGCGATGTCGACGGGGCGGCGGCCGTCGCGGGTGAGCTGGGTGCGCCAGGCGCCGTGCGCGATCAGCCGGGACACCACGGCGAACTCGGCGCCGTGCCAGGCCGCTTGATGCAGGGGGGAGAAACCGCTGTGGTTCCCGGGGCGGGGCAGATTGACCCACTCCGGCCACTCCCCCAACGCCTCGAACAGCCGCCCCCAGTCGGCGTCCCGCGCCAGGTCCGAGAAACCGTCCCGCCGGTCCAGGTACCACTGATTGAAGCGCGCGCGATCGGTGAGCCCGTCCCATTGCAGCAGCGTGATCACCGCCCCACGGTAACCGCCCCGGCTGCTCGGGCCGCCGGAGTACCCACCTTTTTGTGGGGACTTGGCAGGGCGTGGACGCCGGGTGAACCTGGTGGTGGGCGGCCGGTGAGGCACACGGTGGCGGAAGGGACGGAGGTGGTACCCGCATCAGGAGGCCGGCCGGGCAGCCTCGGCCAGCTTCTCCAGCCGACGGTGACCCCAGTCCGACAACGGGGCCACCGCCTCGGCGAGTTCACGGCCGAAGTCGGTGAGGGAGTAGACCGTCTTCGGCGGCAGCACATCGTGCACCTCGCGGTGGACCAGTCCGTCCACCGCCATCTCCCGCAACGTCTCGGTCAGCACTTTCTCCGAGATGTCCGGCACGTGCCGGCGCAGCTCCGCCGGGCGGTGCGGGCCCGCTTCCAGCAGCCAGAGCAGGGTCGTCTTCCATTTGCCGTCGATCACGGCGATCGCGGCAGTCACTCCGCAGACGTTCGGATCCTGGCGCCGACGCGTCACAGTTGCCCCCTTTGTCATCAACTGCACCATCGAAGAGAAGAGTTCAGCATGTCTTCACCCAGCGTCACTCCGGCTCCGGAGCATTCCACCCGGACACGCGCCGATCACCCCGCCACCACAGTGACCGTCCTCGGTCTCGGCCCGATGGGCCGGGCCCTGGCCGGTGCGTTCGTCGACGCGGGCCTGCGCACCACCGTCTGGAACCGTACTGCGGGCCGCGACCGGGAGCTCCTGGACCGCGGCGCGGTGGGCGCGACGTCGGCGGCCGAGGCTGCGGCGGCGAGCAAGGTGACCGTCGTCTGCCTGGTGAACTATGAAGCTGTCGACGCCGTGCTGCGCCAGGACGAGGTCGAAGCCGCCCTCAAGGGCCGTACGGTCGTGAATCTGACCGCCGACACCCCCGCCCGGGCCCGGGACACCGCCGCTTGGGCCGCCGCGCACGGTGTCCGCTACCTGGACGGCGCGATCATGACACCCGCGACCACCATCGGCACGCCCGACGCGGTCTTCCTGAACAGTGGACCCGAGGACCTCTACCTCGAACTCGCCCCTGTCCGCGCGGCGCTGGGCGGCACCCATACCCATCTCGGCGAGGAGATCGGCCGGGCGGCGGCCTATGACATCGCCCTGCTCGACATCTTCTGGACGGCCATGGCCGGCTATGCGCATGCCATGGCGGTGGCCGGGGCCGAGGGCGTCACCGCCAGGGAACTGGCGCCCTTCGCCCGGGGTATCGGCGCGATCCTCCCCCCGTTGTTCGAGGAGACCGCCGTGGACGCCGACGCCGGCACCTACTCCGGCGAGGGCAACCCGCTCACCTCGGCAGTCTCGTCCATGTCCCACATCGTCCAGGTCTCCGAGTCGCACGGCATCGACGCCGGTGTCATGCGCGCCGCCGAGGGCATGGCCCGCCGCGCCGTCGGCCTCGGACACGGGCAGGACGGATTCATCCGCGTCGCGGAGGTCATCGGGCGGCGCTGACCGCTACACGGGGCCGACGGGCAGGCCGAACGCCCGCCCGCACTGCGTGAGCATCGCGCGCACCGCGGGACTCCGCCCCTTCCGCCAGACCAGAGCGAGCAGGGCCGGTGTCTCGACGTCGTCGACGGTGTGGACGACCAGCCGGTCCCGGTGCCGTGCGGCCATCGACTCACTCAGGACGCCGACCCCCAGCCCCCGCGCCGCGAGGTCCGCGACGGCGTCCGCGGCGCCGGCCTGCAGGGCGATCCGGGGCCGGAGATCCCGCGCGGCACAGGCTCCGTCGAAGACGGCCCGCAGACCGGTGCCCGGGGGCATGCACACGATCGGATGGTCGACGATGTCCCGCAGCGCGAGCCGCCGCCGTGCCGCCAGGGCGTGGCTCTCCGGGACGAGCGCGACGAGCCGTTCGCTGATCACCGTCAGCGACTCGAGGCCTTCCGGGGCGGCGGCCGTGCCGACGAGGGCCACATCGAGCGTGCCGAGGCGAACGGCTTCGACGAGCCGGTCGGAGCTGTCCTCCAGCAGGGACATCTCCACCCCCGGATGCGCGCGGTGGAACGCGGAGAGCGCCTCGAACAGGGGCGTGACAGTGCAGCCGGCGACCATGCCGACCACGAGTCGGCCCCGGAGCACACCGGTCACCTCGCCCACCGTCTGCCTGACCGCTGCCGCCGCAGCGAGGGCAGCCCGGGCGTGGTCGAGTGCTGCCTTCCCCGCGGCGGTCAGCGTCGCGGTACGGGCCGACCGGTCGAAGAGCTCGGCCCCGAGCTCCCGCTCCAACTGGCGGATCTGGGCGCTGACTCCGGACTGGCTGATGTGCACCCGCTCGGCGGCCCGCGTGAAGTTCCGTTCCTCGGCGACCGCGACGAAGTACTCCAGCTGCCTGAGTTCCATGACTGGGAATTCTCACTTCCATCAGATCCATCTGTTGGACTTCTGATCACTGCCCGAAGACGCTGGACGCACCAAGACATCCCGACACCAGGAGGACCCGTGCCGGAGTACGAGAAAGCCATGCGCCCCGAGGACATCACCCGCCTGTTCGTCGAGCGGTCCAACGCCGGCGACGCCGCCGGAGTGGCCGCGCTGTACGAAGTGGACGCTGTGCTGGCCTACCCGCCCGGCCAACGGACGGTGGGGCGGGAAGCGATCGGCGCACTGTGGGAGAAGGTGCTGGCCGCAGGCCCCCGCTTCGAGCCGGAAGCGCCGCTGCCCACCCTGGTCAGCGGCGACATCGCCCTGACGTCGACCCCTCCGAAGGACGGGGCGGGTGCTCGCGCGCAGGTCGTCAGGCGCCAGGCCGACGGAAGCTGGCTGCGCGTCCTCGACCAGCCCGAGTTCACTCCTCCCACCGGCTGAGACCGAAGCGAACCGGCGTCCGCGGACACGACCCAGTGCCGCGGCAGGCAACGTTCGCCCCGTCGCGACGCCCGGCACGCCCTCTCGCCGCACCGGCCGTACGTCCAGTACGAGGGCTTCCGGCCGGCACTCCCCCAAGCTCTTCGAGCAGGGGGCACCCCCAGAGCACGCACGGACGCCGCTCCTTCACGGGCAAACGTTGCCTGCCGCGGCACTAGCTCGGCCGCCGCGCTCCCGTGCTCGCCCGCCGCACCAGACGCGTGGGCACCAGGGTCGTCCCGTGTCCCGTGCCGGACTCCCGCATCTTGCTGAGCACCCCCTCCACGCACAGGCGCCCCACCTCAGCGAAGTCCTGGTGGATCGTGGTCAGGGGCGGAAGGAAGGACGCGGACTCGGGGATGTCGTCGAAGCCGACGACGCTGACGTCCTCGGGGACGCGGCGGCCGCGTTCGTGGAGGGCGCGGAGCAGGCCCAGGGCCATCTGGTCGTTGGCCGTGAACACCGCCGTGCACTCCGGTTCGTCGGCCAGCCGCAGTCCCGCGCGGTAGCCGGACTCCGCCGACCAGTCGCCGCGGACCGGGGGCGGTGGCGTGCGGCCCGCCTCGGTGAGGGTGTCGCGCCAGGCGTTGGCGCGGCGCTGGGCGGCGAAGGAGCCCTCCGGGCCGGCCAGGTGCCACACCGTGTCGTGCCCGAGGTCCAGCAGGTGCCGTACGGCGTCCCGGGCACCGCCCGCCTGGTCGGTGTCGACGACCGTGTAACGGTCACCGGCGTCGGAATCGGCCACCACGACCTGCACACCGGGCGGCAGGGACACCGTCGCCGCGTCGAGCAGGTGGATCTCCATGATGACGATGACGGCGTCCACGGCGAGTTCGCCCAGCCGGGAGAAGGCGCCGTTCACCTCGTCCTGGGTGGGGACGGCCACCGGCAGCAGTGTGACGGCGTAGCCGTGCTCGGCGGCGGAGGTGGCGATGGCCTCCAGCGTGCGGATGTTGCCCATGGTGGAGAGGGAGAAGGTGATCACGCCGAGGGTGCGGAACTCGCCCCGGCGCAGCGCCCGCGCCGCGCTGTTGGGGCGGTAGCCGAGCTCCCGCATGGCGGCCAGGACCTGCGCGCGGGTGTCCGCGGTGACGCCCGGGAAGCCGTTGGAGACGCGGGAGACGGTCTGCGCGGAGACCCCGGCGAGCCGGGCGACGTCCGCCATGGAGGCACCCTGCCGGGGCCGGGCCGCGCGTCGTCGCGTACGACTCGTGCCGCCCGGCTCGCTCTCGCCGTTCACCGTGCCCACCCGCCCCTCGCCTCCCTCGCCGCGCTCCCGGCGCGCACTTCGGGTCCGGAACGACTCCTTGACCCCTGAGATTCGGACAGTGTAGACATCCCGCCAGCGGATGTTTACGTAAACATCGCCGGGTCGAAATCGTATGCAAAGCCACCGAACCCGTACCAGTCGTACTACGCAGGCCTCGATCTCTGCGCCCGCCGGGACGCGCGGCACGCAGAAGAGCTGGAGTACTCGAGATGGCACACCGCACCCGTAAGAGAAGGCTCCTCGGGGCCATCGGCGTCACCGCCGTGGCGACCGGAACCCTCCTGGCCACGACGACCCTGCCCGCCGCGCACGCCGAGCCGGCCGGGGCCGCGGCCGCCGGGGTCACCGTCCGGCCCGACCCCTCCTACGCGGGGGACGAGTTCGAGGGCTGGGGCACGAGCCTGGTCTGGTTCGCGAACGCCACCGGCGACTACCCGCCCGCGGTCCGCGAGAAGCTCTACCGGCTCCTCTTCGGCGACGACGGTCTCGACCTCAACATCGCCCGCTACAACATCGGCGGCGGCAACGCCCCCGACGTCAAGGACTACCTGCGGGCCGGCGGCGCCGTCGAGGGCTGGTGGAAGGCCCCGGCGGGCACCACCCGCGAGGACGTCGACTGGTGGGACTCGGACGACCCGGCCGACTGGAACAAGAACGCGGACAAAACCCAGCGCTGGTGGGTCGACCGCATCAAGCAGGACATCACCCACTGGGAGACCTTCAGCAACTCCCCGCCCTGGTTCATGACCGAGAGCGGCTACGTCTCCGGCAACTTCGACGCCGGCAAGGACCAGCTGAAGACCGACTCCGTCGACGACTTCGCCGAGTACCTGGTGGGCGCGACCGAGCGGCTGGAGAAGGCGCACGGCATCAAGGTCGACACCCTCGATCCCTTCAACGAGCCGAACACCGACTACTGGGGCACCCAGCTCGGCCCCGACGGCGAGCCGGTCGGGGGACGCCAGGAGGGCGCCCACATCGGCCCCGAGCTCCAGCAGAAGGTGCTCCGCGCGCTGGCCCCGGTCCTGGACAAGTCCCGTTCGAAGGCGGAGATATCCGCGATGGACGAGACCAACCCGGGCATCTTCGCGACGAACTGGAACTCCTACCCCCAGGAGGTCCGCGACCTCGTCGGCCGGATGAACGTCCACACCTACGGCACCGGGCAGCGCACCACCGTCCGCGACCTGGCCAAGGCCGCCGACAAGCCGCTGTGGATGAGCGAGGTCGAGGGCGACTGGGGCGACGGCCAGAGCTTCACCGACATGCGGCCCGGTCTGGGCCTCGCCCAGCGCATGGTGGACGACCTGCGCGAACTGGAGCCCAAGGCCTGGGTGTTCTGGCAACCGGTCGAGGACTACGACAACATGAAGCCGGGCGGCGAGTCCGCGAAGGGCGGCAACTGGGGCGAGATCCAGCTCCCGTTCAGCTGCACCTCGAAGGACACCCTGAAGTCCTGCCCGATCCACACCAACACCAAGTTCGACACGGCCCGCAACTTCACGCACTTCATCAAGCCCGGCGACCGGCTGATCAAGACGGACGACACGTCCAGCACCGCGGCGATCTCCCGCAAGGGCGACGCGGCGACCGTCGTCCACGTCAACAGCGCCACCGAGGCGCACGAGGTGACGCTCGACCTGTCGAAGTTCGGCCGGGTCTCCTCCCGCGCCACGGTCACCCCGGTGGTGACCAGCTCCGACGGCAAGCTGGAGAAGCAGAAGCCCGTCCGGGTCTCCGGCAAGCGGGCCACGCTCGCCGTGCCCGGCCAGTCGGTGACGTCCTTCCTGGTCAAGGGAGTGTCCGGGGTCGCGAAGGACGCGGCCGAGCTGCGCACGGGCCACACCTACCGGCTCACCGGCGTCCAGAGCGGCAAGGACCTCACTCTCGCCGGCAACGGCACGGGCCTGGTCATCAGGACCCCGGACACGACCGACCCCAGCGGGCAGCAGTGGCGGGTGGCGCAGATCCGCGGCGAGGACAACCGCAAGCGGTACGTGCTGACGGAGACGGCTTCCGGCAAGCGTCTGGCCGTCCGTGACGGAGCCCTCGTCGCCGAACCCGACGAGGGCCGGCGCGACGACGCCGCGCAGTGGATCGCGTCCTCGACCGGCGACGGTTCATGGACGCTCGTGAACGCGGCGACCGGGCAACTTCCCGATGTCGGCGGCCAGTCCACGAACGACGGTGCCTCCGTGGGCGTCTGGCAGCCCAACTCCGGCTCCAACCAGCGCTGGAAGGTGACGGACGTGACGAGCGGCTGACCTCCCCGCACGCCTTCCGCAACGACGCCCCCGTTCGCCGACGCCCCCGCGCGACGGCCGACGGGGGCGCCGCGCCGTGTGACGGCGCCGTGCCGCGCTTCCCTCCGCCCCGCTCCCGTGGGTTCAGCGGCGGCGGCCCCGGGACGGCCTGCTCCGGCGCCGGTTCGGGCCGGAGCCCGTGCGCGCGGGCGGCTCGGCAGCCGGGGGAGCGAGGACGACGGGCACGCCCGTGGGCTCCTGCGCCCCGGTGATGCGGCTCAGCTCGGACGCGTCCGGGCGGACCCGGGTGATCTGCGGGGTGATCCCGGCGTCGGCCATCAGCCGGGTCATCTCGCGCCGCTGGTGCGGCAGGACCAGTGTGACGAGGGTGCCGGACTCGCCGGCCCGCGCGGTACGGCCGCCCCGGTGCAGGTAGTCCTTGTGGTCGCCCGGCGGGTCCACGTTGACGACGAGGTCGAGGTTGTCGACGTGGATGCCGCGGGCGGCGACGTTGGTCGCCACCAGGACCGTGACGTCGCCGTCCTTGAAGCGCGCCAGGGTCTTGGTCCGCTGGGACTGGGACTTCCCGCCGTGCAGGGCCATGGCGCGCACGCCGACGGCGAGCAGCTTCCTGGCCAGCCGGTCGGCGGCGTGCTTGGTGTCCAGGAACATGATCACGCGTCCGTCGCGGGCGGCGATCCGGGTCGTGGTGGCGTGCTTGTCGTCGTCCTCCACGTGCAGCAGGTGGTGCTCCATCGTGGTGACCGCGCCCGCCGAGGGGTCGACGGAGTGCACCACCGGGTCGTGCAGGTAGGTGCGGACCAGCCGGTCCACGTTGCGGTCCAGGGTGGCCGAGAACAGCATCCGCTGCCCGCCCGGCCGCACCTGGTCGAGGAGGGCGGTGACCTGCGGCATGAACCCCATGTCGGTCATCTGGTCGGCCTCGTCGAGGACGGTGATGTCGACCTGGTCCAGACGGCAGTCGCCTCGGTCTATGAGGTCCTTGAGGCGCCCGGGCGTGGCGACGACGACCTCGGCGCCGCTGCGCAGTGCGTTGGCCTGCCGGCCGATCGGCAGGCCGCCGACCACCGTGGCGAGCCGCAGCCGCAGCGCGCGGGCGAAGGGGGTGAGGGCGTCGGTGACCTGCTGGGCCAGCTCGCGGGTGGGCACCAGGACGAGGGCGAGGGGCTGCCGGGCCTCGGCCCGCCGCCCGTCGACACGGGCCAGCAGGGCGAGCCCGAAGGCGAGCGTCTTGCCCGAGCCGGTGCGCCCGCGGCCCAGGACGTCCCGGCCGGCCAGTGAGTTCGGCAGCGTCGCCGCCTGGATCGGGAACGGCGCGGTCAGGCCCTCGGCGCGCAGCGCGGCCCGCAGCCGCTCGGGCAGGTCGAGGTCGTCGAACGCCTCGACGGCGGGCAGCGCCGGGGTGAGTGTGACGGGCGGTGCGAACTCCCCGCCGGCGCCGGGGCGGCGCCCGCCGCGGCCGCCGCCCGACGGGCGGGAGGTGCTGTTCGCGCCACCGGGCTTACGGGACCGGGACCCGTTGCCTCGGGAATGGGGGGAGCCGTTGTTCCTGCGAGCCGTACGGTCCATGGGGAACCTTCCTCGATGCGGCACGCGTCGAGGAATGCGCGGCGGCCCGGCAAGGCCGCTGGATTCGCAAGAGTTGAGCCGGAGAAGAACAAAACGAGCCGAGGCCCGCACCGCGAGGGTGCGGGCCCCGGTCAGGGCATGCGCGTACGCGTCAGGCGGGAAGGATGTTCTCGGCCTGCGGGCCCTTCTGGCCCTGCGTGACGTCGAAGGTGACCTTCTGGCCTTCCTGGAGCTCACGGAAGCCCGAGGTGGCGATGTTCGAGTAGTGGGCGAAGACGTCCGGGCCGCCACCCTCCTGCTCGATGAAGCCGAAGCCCTTTTCCGAGTTGAACCACTTCACGGTGCCGTTCGCCATCTGAATCTCCTTTGAGGGCAGTACTCAGGGCCCGCACCTTGCGGACCCGTAGTCGCCGAAATGATCACCCGCGGGAGATCCGAGAAGCCTCGGAAACAAAAAAAGTGCTCGTCGACGAAAGGTCGAAAGAGCACTCGAAGTCTCTGGGAACCAAAACTGCAACGTCAGCCAAGGTAGCACAGGCCGGATCGGACGGCTCGGGATTGTCGCACCCGAGGGGGAACCCGGAGGGCCGTTCGTCCTGCGTACCGGGTGCCGGAGACTGTCGGCAGCGGGCACGACGACGGGACAGGCCGCCGCCCGAGAAGCCCGGCAGACGTTCGACACCGATGGTGCCGGCGCCCGCCCCCGGCACCCACCTGACCCCGCCGGAGCGCCTCGCCGACCTCACGGTCCGCGCACGCGAGGTGATGGCCCTGGCCGCCGAGGGCAGGTCCGACACGGAGATCGCCGAGGACCTCGCCCTGAGCCCGCTGACCGTCCGCACGCACATCACCGGGCCATGACCAGGCTGCACACGCCAGGGACCGCGCGCAGCTGGTCGTCATCGCTTACCGGACCGGACTCGTCCGGGCGACGCCACCGGTGTGAGCCTTCTCTCGCCCGTACGGCCTGCCGTAGGCGGCGACCAGGATTCTCTCGGCGGTCGCGTTCATGTCCTGGCCCTTGGCGTCGGTGGAGTTGACGCTGTACACGAGGGTGCGGGTAGCGCCGCGGGTGGAGGCGATGGCGGCGTTGTAGCCCCAGCGCCCGCCCGTCTTGCCCCAGACCTCGCGCCCGCCGAGCACCTTCATGGACAGACCGACGGAGTAGGCGGCCGGCTCGCCGGTCTCGACGTCGGTCACCTCGGGCAGCGTGAACATCTCGTCCAGCAGCGGCCCGCGCACGACCTGCCCCCGGAACAGGGCGCGGGTGAACCGTTCCAGGTCCGCGGTGGTCGAGATGAGGTCCCCGGCCGCCCACGCGTCCGTCGCCCCCCACACGGAGACGTCCCGGAGCCCGGTCGTGCCGTCGTCGAGCCGCATGGTCTGGTAGCCGTGGTTGTGCGGCCCGGTGATGCGCGGATCGGTCCCCGGGAAGTAGGTGTCCCGCAGGCGCAGCGGCCCGAGCACCCGCTGGGCGACCTGGTGCTCGTAGGAGTCGCGGGTGACGCGTTCGACGATCAGGCCGGCGACGGTGTACCCGATGTTGAGGTAGTGCTGCCGCTCCCCGGGGGTGAACTCGGGCTTCTTCGACGTGGCCGAGCGGACCATGTCCTCGGGGTCGTGGACCTCAAAACGGTTCGCGTACCACTCCTCGACGGTGGCGCCGGGGAGGTCCGCGGCGGGGATGCCGTGGGTGTGGTTCAGGAGCTGCCGGACGGTGACGCCCGCGTACGACGCCGGGATCAGGTCCGGCAGGTACGAGCGGGCGCTGCGGTCCAGGTCCAGGCGCCCCTCCGCGGCCAGTTGCAGGACGACGGCGGCGGTGAAGACCTTGGTCACGGACCCGACGCGGAAGCGGGCGTCCGGATCCGCGGGGCGCCCGGACCGCAGGTCGTGCACGCCCGAACTGCCGTGCCAGGCACCCTCTGTGCCGCCGACGCGCACGAGGGCGGCGGTGGCGTCGGCGGTGGGCAGGCCGGCGATGGCTTCTTCGAGGGCGGTGTACGGGGACCGCGCCGTGGTGTCCCGCGCGGCGGCCGGTGCGGCGGGGCCGGAGGCGGCGGCCGGGAGGACGGACGGCCCGGCCGCGACCGAGACGACGAGCACGGTGGCGGTCAGGAGACGGGTACGGGTCTTCATGGCGAACTCCGGTGCGAGGCAGTGGCGTTGCGAGGACGGCTTCATCCTCCGCAGCGCAGCCGCCCCGCGGATCACCCCCGCGGGCGGTCCTGCGGCGTCACTTCCTCGCCGGGGCGGGGGAGGGCCCGGCCCCGGCCGCTCCCCCGGGCGGGGGATCCCCGGCCGCGACGAGGCCGGTCTCGTAGGCGCAGATCACGGCCTGGATCCGGTCCCGGAGGCCCAGCTTCGCGAGCACGTTGCCGACGTGCGTCTTGACGGTGTGGTCGCTGACCACCAGCTCGGCGGCGATCTCGGCGTTCGACAGACCGCGCGCGAGCAGCAGCAGCGTCTCGCGCTCCCGGCCGGTCAGGACGTCCAGCCGGGGATCGGGCCGGCGGATCCGGGTGGCGGCGGGCCGGGTGTACTGCTCCACGAGACGCCGGGCGACGGAGGG
Organism: [Streptosporangium] indianense; assembly: GCF_021474405.1. Lineage (GTDB taxonomy): Bacteria > Actinomycetota > Actinomycetes > Streptomycetales > Streptomycetaceae > Streptomyces > Streptomyces indiaensis. Next base: position 6,552 of record NZ_JAKEIO010000127.1, on the reverse strand, counting down.
CGCGAGCAGCGAGTCGCCCCGGGCGACGACCCGCACGGCGTGCACGAGGTCGTCCCGGCGGACGTCCTTGAGCAGGAAGCCGCTCGCGCCCGCGTGCAGTGCGTCGTACACGTACTCGTCGGAGTCGAAGGTCGTCAGCATCACCGTCCGGCAGGCGCCGCTCCCACTGATCGCGCGGCAGGCCTCGATGCCGTCCATGCGGGGCATCCGGACGTCGAGCAGCGCCACGTCGGGCGCGTGCCGCCGTACTGCGTCGACGGCCTCGCCGCCGTCGGCCGCCTCGGCGACCACCTCGATGTCCGGCTGCGCGTCCAGGATCATCGCGAAGCCGCTGCGCACGAGTTCCTGGTCGTCGGCGACGACCACGCGGATCGTCATCGCCCCGCCCCCGCCGCGTCGGGCACGGGAATCCGCACCCGCACCGCGAACCCCCGCCCGTCCGCGCCGGGCCCCGTGTCCGCGCTGCCCCCGTGCGCCGCCGCCCGCTCACGCATCCCGGTGAGCCCGTGCCCGCCCCGGCGGGACACGGGACGCGGCCCCTGCCCGTCATCGGTCACCCCGACCTCCAACTCGCCCTCCCCGTACGCCAACCGCACCTGCGCCGTACGCGCTTCCGCGTGCCTGAGGGTATTGGTCAGGGCCTCCTGGACCACCCGGAAGACGGTGGCCCCGACACCCTCCGGGACGGGCCGGACGTCCCCCACGACCTGGTACGTCACGTCGAGTCCGCTCCCACGCACCCGGTCGAGCAGCCCGGGCAGCGCGGCGAGCCCGGGCTGCGGCTCGCGCGGGGCGGCGGGAGGGGACTTCTCATCCCCGTCCCGCAGCACGCCGAGCATGTCCCGCAGCTGCGCCATGGCGTCCCGGCCGGTCGCGGAGATGGCGTCGAAGGCGGCCTCGGCCCGTTCCGGCGCGGCCCGCACGGCCACCGGTCCGGCCTCCGCCTGCACGATCATCAGGCTCACGGCGTGGGAGAGGACGTCGTGCATCTCCCGTGCGATCCGGGCCCGTTCGCGCGCGGCGGCCTGTTCGGCCTCGACGCGGTGGGCCCGCTGCCGGGCGTCGGTCAGCCGTCCGAACACGTAGGCGGCGGCGAACACGAAGAGGGAGAAGGTCAGTTCACGGGCGGAGCGGGTGTTGAGCCAGACCCCCACGGGCACGGCGACCAGCAGGACGAGCCCGGCGAGGAGCCGCCGCAGCGGGGGCGTGAGCGCGGCGATGGTGTACGTGACGATCAGCCCGGTGTACGGCAGCGGCTGCCCGGGCCCGTCGACGGTCAGCCGGTACAGCGCGTTGGCGGCCAGCACCGCGAACAGCACGGCGAGGGGCGCGCGCCTGCGCCAGACCAGGGGGACGACGGTGAGCGTGCTCAGGCCGTAGGCGGCCCAGGTCGCCGGCGGAGCCCCGGCCGCCCGCGGCACGAGGAACGGCATGGACATCGCGCCCTGGACGAGCAGCGCGACGCCGATGTCGACGACAAGCGGATGGGTCACCGCGAGGACCCGGCCCCGCTCCCACCACCCGCGCAGTTCCCCGCGTATGCCCATGGCGACGTGCGACCCCCCGTCTCGTACGGCCCGACGTCCGGAACCGTAGCGGGACGGGCGGGGTTCAGGCGCCGGGTGCGCGGAAGGAGACCTCCCGGCGGGCGGCCTCGTCGATCTCGTCGAGGGTGAGCAGCGGGGTGGCCCGGGTGTGGAGGGCGCCGCTGGCCTTGACGGTGAGGCTCGCGGCGGCCATGGAGACGCTGTCGGGAAGGTCGACGATCATGACGAGGTCGTCCGCCCCGAACGCGAAGTACATGGCCTCGACCCGCCCGCCGAGCCCGGTGACGACCTGCTCCACGACGGCCCGCCGACCGCTCGCGCCCTCCCTGAGGAGCCCGCGGGTGCCGTCGCACGTGTAGGAGGCCTGGATGAGGAACTTCGGCATGCGGCAGCCCTTCCCGCGGCGGCTCCGCCGGTCACGCCAGGACGGCCGCGTTCACCCGGAGGCAGCCGTGGCGGCGCGCCCGGCCGCCGCGCCGCGAGGGACACGGGTCAGCCGCGCAGGGTCGCGCCGAAGGCCGGGGTGCCGGTGGTGGAAATGCCGAACGTCGCGGGACCGTAGCTGCTCGCGGTCGACGTGGTCGCCGACTTCAGCCACCACAGGGCGCCGTCGCCGGAGTTCTCGGCGGGGGCGGACGTCGTCAGGTCGGCCTTGCCGTCCTTCGTCGTGTCGGAGAGGACGACGCGGGCGCCGAAGCGGTCGCCCGTCTCGGCCGTGCCGGGGATGCCTGCGGTGGACTGGGAAAGGGTGACCGCGCCGGTCGACGACCAGCCGACGCTCATGCCGCGGAGCAGGGTCACCGTGCCGGTGTCCTCGGCGGTGCCGATGGACTCGTACGGCGTGCCGACAGCCAGGTCGCCGTAGCCGTCGCCGGTGAAGTCGCCGATGGCGACGCCGCCACCGAAACCGTCGCCGGATTCCGCGGCGCCGGGGACACCGGGGACGTCCTGGGTGATCGTCGCGGTGGAGCGGGCGTTGACCCACTGGGACTCGGGTGCGCCCAGCACGAGCGTCACCTTGCCGCCGAGCGCCCCGGAGGGGTCGGCGGACGGCTCGCGGTGGTTGCCGATCAGGAGGTCGGCGCGGCCGTCCTTGGTGACGTCGCCGACGGCGGAGACATAACCGCCCGGCACGTACTCCATCCAGCCGAGGAAGTCCAGGACGCGGGTGTCGGCAACCGCCGTGAGCGCGTCGTCGGTGCCTTTCTTGCGGCCGTGGACGACGAGGCTGTCGAAGCCCTCGCCGTAGATGTCGGCCGCCGACAGGTACTCCACGCCGTACGCGGGGTCATAGGGCTTGGGCGCGTTCGCCATCGACGCCGCCCGCAGGCCTCCGTCGGCGCCGCCTGCCTTGGTGTAGGGGCCTTGGAGGATGACGAGGTCGACGGCGCCCCTGCCGCCCATCGCCACGTCGATCATGTCGTTGTCGTCGAAGTCGCCGATGGCGAGGGCCTGCCCGAGACGGTCGGTGTCGGCACCGCCACCGGAGAGGGTGAGGGAGCCCGACAGGCCCGACGAGCCGCCCCAGACGACCTGGACCATGCCGTCGTCGGTGTCGCCGTTTCGGTCCTCGCCCGGTGTGCCGACGACCAGGTCCGCGTAACCGTCCTTGTTCAGGTCGGCCGAGGCCACAGCCGTACCGAAGCCGTCGCCGGACTCGGCGCTGTCCGGCACGCCGGTCGTGTCCTGGGTGAGGAGCTTGTACTTGGCGGTGCTGGGGCCCGTCGAGCCGCCGTAGACGACCGTGACCGCGCCGGCCTTGGTCTTGCCGCCGACCGTCGCGCCGGGGGCACCGATGGTCAGGTCGCGGTAGCCGTCGCCGTTGAAGTCGTACGGGGCGGCCGGACCAGCCGCGTGGGCGGTGGGCGCGGTCACCGCGAGGGTGCTCGTGAGCAGGCCGACGGCCAGGAGGAATGGACGAGTGCGCAAAGAAACTCCAGAAAGAGCCAGGAGCCGGGGGGCGCGCCCCTTCGGCGCGGCCCAACTACCGTGTGCCGTGTGACACGAGAGATCCGCGAGAAGATGACCCGTGACGGTACGCGAGGGTTGTACTGGAGTTCGCTAAACTTCTTGAGGCAGGGGCAGGGGGCCCTCGTCAGCCCCTTGGTGCGCTGAGTGCCGCGACCACCGACGTTTCGTCGCCTTGGTCGTTGGCGTAGGTTTCCCGGCGTTACGGGGTCCAGGCGGATGCACCGCACCCGCTGTCCTATGCCTCGACGAGGGGGCCGTGTGGTCGATGTCGAGTCCGGACGCCGATGCCCGGCTCAGACGAGCCGACCACCACGGCTGGCCCCAGCCCACCCGCGCCGGCACCCAAGCAGTCCGCGTGCCTCGTGGTGACCTGACCGATTCCAGTGGGACTTGATCGAGCCGCACCTGCCGCTGGGGGCCTTCGGACTGATCCCTGACCTGCGTAGCTATTGCAACGCGGTGATGTGGCGGTTCCGTACCGGCAGCCCTTGGCGGGATGCCGGACAGCTACGGCCCCTGGTCGACCCTCTACGACCGGTTCCGGATGTGGTCGCGTGACGCGGTCCTCGAGACCGTCATGGACGCCGGCGGCCGCCCGGTCAGCCACGACGCGACGCTCTGCAAAGTTCGCAACACCGTCGAGCGAGCCATCAACAAGTTCAAGGAGTGGCGGGGGCCGGCCACCCGCTACGACAAGACACCCGGGAGCTACGCCGCCGGGCTCCACCTGCGCGGATCCATCCTCTGGTGACGTAGCCTGCCGGCTCTTCCGTGATCCCGACTCAGCACAGGCCCTGGGCGGGCGGGCGGCCCGTCAGGTCGTCGAGTTCGGCCGTGAAGAGCAGGGCCGGGTCGAAGCGCATCCCCGTGAAGTGGCCCGCCAGTTCCAGGGACAGGACGCCGTGCAGCCGGGTCCAGAAGGTCAGGGCGCGGTGCAGGGCCGCGGGCGGGGCGGGGTGGCCGTCCGCCCAGTCCCGGTGTTCCGCGAGGTGGGTGTCGAACGGGCCTTCCGGGGCGTCGCCGCCCACCTCGGCGCAGGCGTCGAGGAGGTGGGCCATGATCTCGGACGCGATCGCGGTGATGTCGTCGGGCGCGTGGTAGCCGGGCACGGGGGTGCCGTAGATGAGGAAGTACCGCTGCGGATCCTCCAGGGCCCAGTCCCGCAGGGCGTGCGCCAGCACCCGCACGTCGGGGCCGTCCTTCGCGGCGGCCGCCCGCACGGCGTCGGCGAGGCTGCGGTACGCGTCCCGGACCAGTTCGGTGATCAGTTCGTCGCGACCGCCGAAGTAGCGGTACAGCGCCGGGCCGCTCATGCCCATCTGTTTGGCGATGGCGTTCAGGGACAGCGCGGAGGCGCCCGCCGTGGCGATCTGCTCCCACGCACGGTCCTTGATCTCCGCACGCACCTGGGCGCGGTAGCGCTCGCGGGGGGTCGTGCCGGCTTCGGACGGGGTCATGGTTAGAGGTTATCACTCAAGTTATTGACACTCGCGCTGCATTCGCGTTACAACCTATAGCGAACGCAAGGGCAAGTAACGCATCAGGCGTCAGCGGAGGTCGTCATGAACAGCACCGGAGAACTCGTCGAGGTCGTCCTGCCGGGCCGGGTGGAGCCCGAGGGGCTGGCGATCCGCCACGGGGCCGTACCGGTCCCCGGCCCCGGCCAGGTCGTGGTCCACGTGGAGGCGACCGGTGTCTCCTTCGCCGAGCAGCAGATGCGACGCGGCCGCTACTACGACCAGCCGCCCTTCCCTTTCGTGCCGGGCTACGACCTCGTGGGTACGGTGCTGACGGCCGGCGAGGGCACCGATGCGGGCCTGACCGGCACCCGGGTGGCCGCGCTGGTGAAGGTCGGCGGCTGGGCCAGCCACGTGCTGCTCGACGCGGCGGACGTCGTACCCGTGCCCGAGGGCATCGGGGCGGCGGAGGCGGAGACCCTCGTCGTCAACGGCATCACCGCCTGGCAGATGCTGCACCGCAAGGCCCGCGTCCGCGCCGGGCACACCGTCGTGGTGCACGGCGCGAACGGCGGTGTCGGCTCGGTCCTGGTACAGCTCGCCCTGGCCGCGGGCGCGCGGGTGATCGGCACGGCGTCGGCGCGCCACCACGACGCCCTGCGGGCCCAGGGGGTCGACCCCGTCGACTACCGCGCGGGCGACGTCGCCGCCCGCGTCCGCGCCCTCGCCCCCGGCGGGGTCGACGCCGTCTTCGACCACGTCGGCGGCCGCGGCATCACCGACTCCTGGCGCCTGCTCGCCCCCGGCGGCACCCTCGTCTCCTACGGCAGCGCCTCCACCCGCGACGACGAGGGCTCCAAGCAGTGGCCCGTGCTCAAGCTGCTCCTGCGGGTGTGGATGTGGAACGCGCTGCCCAACCGCCGCCGCGCCTTCTTCTACAACGTCTGGGCCGGCAAGGCCCTCTCCCGCGACCGCTTCCGCTCCCGGCTGCGCGCCGACCTCGCCCAGGTCTTCGACGCCCTCCAGCGCGGCGAGGTCACCGCCCGGATCGCCGCGCAACTGCCGCTCACCCGCGCCGCCGAGGCCCTGCGCCTGGCCGAGTCCGGCACGGTCGCCGGGAAGGTCGTCCTCGTCCCCTGACGGGCCCCGCCTCCAACCGGCCGGCCCACTCCGTCCACCCCATCGAAAGGCACGCGATGTCCGGCACCAGTACCCGGCCGACCGCATACGGCCGGCACCTCCGGCCCCGTACCCGCCGTCCGCGCGTCGCGGCGGTCGCACTCGCCGTCGCCGGTGTCCTCGCCGCCACGGCCCCCACCGCCCGGGCGGACGCCCCCGGCGCCGCCGGCCCGTCCCGGTGCGCGGGGCACGGCGTCGACCCCCGCGTCCTCATCCGCCACGAGTCCGACATCGTGATCAAGGCACCGCTGCGCACGGTCTGGAAGCTTCAGACGGACGTCGAGGACTGGCCCTCCTGGCAGCCGCCGGTCACCTCGGTGGAACGCCTCGACACGGGCCCGCTGCGGAAGGGCTCGCGGTTCCGCTGGACGACCCCGGCACCCGCCACCCCGACAACC
>NZ_JAKEIO010000126.1 GCF_021474405.1 [Streptosporangium] indianense | reverse complement strand
ACCGAGCAGGGCGACATCTGCGTCGGCGCCGCCCGCGGTGTCTCCGCCGCCCTGGACGCCGGTACCGCCTACGGCCGTATCCACAACTCCCTCCACAACACCGACGGCTCCGCCGCCCCTCTGACCATCCACGCCACCACTGCCCAGGGCGACATCACCGCCCGCAGCCGCTAACCGGGCGCCGATCCCCGGCAGCCCGCAGCACACCTCACACGGACAGGAGCACGACATGGCCGAGCACAACACGACCCCGCATCGCAGCAGTTGGGCCGGCATGGTGCCGGTCGAGGACACGGCCCTGGCGGTCACCGACAGCGGCGGCACGGGCATCCCCGTGGTCTACCTCAACGGCCAGTTCGCCACGCAGGGGTACTGGCGACGGACCCTCGCCGAACTGGGGCCGCAATGGCGGCACATCACCTACGACGAACGGGCACGTGGTAAATCGAAGCGTTCGGCGGACTACTCCTTCGAGGCGGCCGTCCGGGACGTGGACGCCGTCCTCGCGGCCAGGGGCGTGGACCGGGCCGTGGTGGTCGGCTGGTCCTACGGAGCGGTCGTCGCGGCGCACTGGGCCGCCCGGAATCCCGGCCGCACGGTGGGCGCGATCATGGTCGACGGGGCGTTCCCCCACGACTGGCTCGACGATGCCATGGAACAGCGGATCCGGACGTTGTTCCGGCGGTTGTCCTGGGTGATGCCGCTGCTGCGCCCGACGGGCCTCGCCCCGCGGATGACCGCCGAGGAGCAGGCGAACAGCAACATCGAACTCGGCAGGCTCTCCCGTGAGCGTGAGTTGGGCCCCGTGCTCGACCGCATCGACGTCCCGGTGCGATACGTCGTCGCCTCGGGGACGTCGTTCGGGAGTCGTGGCGACGAGCAGGAGCGGATCAGGGCGAGCCTCGAAGCGGTGACGGCGCGGCGCGCCAACATCCGCAGCGCGAAGGTCGCAAGCAACCACGGCGCCATCTTGAAAAAGGACTTCGCCGCCATCGCCGACGCCGTCCGCGAGGTCGCCGACCTCGACCGTTCCGGCTCTCGCTGAGCCCCGCCCAACCCGTCGTGATCCAGGGCGGACAGAGCCGATATCGGAAGGAGACGTTTGATCGGGCGGGATCGGCGCACCCGATGACTTAACAGAATCCTTATACGAGGAAGCGGAGACGCACCATGGGCATCATCGCGTGGATCATCATCGGCCTTCTCGCTGGCGCCATCGCCAAGGCCCTGATGCCGGGCAAGGACCCCGGCGGCATCATTGTCACCATGCTGATCGGTATCGTCGGCGGTCTGCTCGGCGGCTGGCTCGGCAAGGTGATCTTCGGGGTGGACTCCATCGACGGGTTCTTCGACCTCTCCACGTGGATCGCTGCGGTCGTCGGTTCCCTCATCCTGCTCGCCCTCTACCGTCTCGTCACCGGCAGCCGACACTCGCACCGTCACGCGTGATGCGTTGACGGCGCACACCTGAACAACACACCTGGACGGCTCCTCCCCTCCATACGAGGGAGGAGCCGTCAGGGTTTGCTCAGTCGTCAGCCGCCCCGGCCGTCCCAGTGAGCGACACCCGCGTCGTCCGGCCCTCCGTCGGGTACGTAGAAGTCCAGCCAGTCGCTGCTGTCCTCACCCTCAAGGATCGCCACACCGCACACCATGCACCACGCTCAGCAGGGGCTTCGCCAAGCCCCGAGCTCCGGCTCCTTCCGCATCGACGACAGACCCAGCCGGCGCGACTCGGCACAGAAGGCGCTTCGTGGCTCCGCGTACTCCACGTGGAACACCGCCTTACCCGCCGCGATGAACGCCGACAGCTCGCCGCACTCGTCGTACTGGGCGCACTCCTCGTTGACCGCGAAGTCGAAATCGCGCACGAGCTGGGGGATCTGCGGGAGGTCGTTCTTCAGCCCCACCGACAGCCCCCGCTCATGGGCGATGTCCGCGATCATGCGGTTGTAACGGAGCTGATCGCGTGCGGTGAGGCGAAAGCCGGTGTCGTTGCCGTAGCCCTCCACCAGGTCCGGTTCCACCGCGTCGAAGCCCTTGTCGCGGCACATGTCGAAGCGGCGCTCCATGATCGGTCGCAGCACCGTCAGCTGCCGGATGTCCAGCCAGCGTTCGCCCGCCCACCCGTTGGGCTCGCCGAGCACCGCACGCGGGAACGCGCCCCGGTCCGGCCGGAAGTTCTCCCACGCCCCCACGTTGATGTAACAGATGACCTTCCTCCCCGCGCGGTGCAGCCGGGCCACGTCCGCCGCGGAGTTCTCGAAGCCGTCGATGTCGTAGACGGGCACGTCGGCCGCCCCGTCGACCCTGCCGTCGAGCTGCCACTGCCAGGCGAGGCCCGGGCGGGGCTTCCACACGGCCCGCGACGGCGACACCGTGCCATGACCGTCGTCGGGACGTCCGGCGCCGCCGGAGCAGCCCGTCAGCGCCACGGCCGTCAGCGCCGTCAGCAGGGCCGCGCAGGTCACCGCCCGCCCGCTCATCGACTCGCCCCCGTGAGCGCGGGCGTCAACTCGGCCCAGGGATTGGGCGGTTCGCCCGTCACGGGGCCACACACCGCCGCCCCCCTGTCGTGCGCGGTGCGCACGGCGAGGGGCACGAGGGCCTCGGGTACGCCGTAGACGAGGTGGCACAGCCGCTCGGGCTGGTGCCGTGCGGTCCACGCCGGCCGGCTGAAGGCGGAGACGTACGTCGACCAGTGGCCCTCGAAGGTGACGGTCAGGTCGGCGAGGCGGGCGTACCCCGGCGCCGGATGGACGCCGGGGTTGAGGACGACCGTCCCCGCACCCAGCCCGCGTACCGTCCGCACCAGCCTGCGGCAGGCCGGAAGTCCCTCCGCGGTCGCCGTCACCCGGTCCAGGAAACAGCCGTCCGCCGCGTACCACTCCTGGTGCCGGCGAACGTCCTCGGCGACGTCCGCGGGTGCGCGCACCCCGTAGTCGGTGTCGACGTAGCCCAGCAGACGCGCACCCGCGGCCCGCAGTGCCCCTGCCGCCGCGGTGAACGCCGGGTCGGGCACCTCGCCCGGCCCGCTCGCCGGATTGAGGACCACACCGTAGGTGCGGGTGGCGGCCGTGATGAGCCGGTGCCACGCGCCGGGGTCCTCGGCCGGATGGACGTACAGCGGGATCAGCAGGCTCACGGTGTGCGGCCGCCTTCCCACAGCGCGGTCAGCGCATCGTCGAGGGTGTGGGCCGGACGCCAGCCCAGGGCCTGCTCCGCCGCGGTGATGTCGGAACACTGCCACGACACCTGCGCGGAACGTACCGAGCCCGCCGCGCTTGCCGTGCTCTCCTCGATCCGGCCCCGGAAGCCGGCGAGCGCGGCCAGAGCGCGCACCAGGTCGCGCACCGGGACGGCCGTGCCCCCGCCGATGTTGAGGACCGGCGGCAACGGCCCCGGGGCGGTCGCCGCGAGGACCGCCGCCCGCGCCACGTCACGCACGTCGACGAAGTCGCGGTAGGCGGACAGATCGCCGAGCCGCAGCACCGCCTCCGGGCCCCCATCGGTCTCGCGCAGCAGCGCGGCGATCCGGCCGGGCAGACCGGTCGGCGGAGCTCCGGGCCCCACCGGATTGCCCACCCGCAGCACCACCGCCTCCAGGCCGGAGCCGGTCACCGCGACCGTGCCCGCGAGCTTGGTCGCGCCATAAGGACCGGCCGGGCAGGTGGGCGCCGACTCCGTCACCGCGGCGTCCGGCGTGCCCGGGCCGTACTCGGCGGCCGAGCCCAGGTGCACCAGGCGGGCCGCGGGTGCGGCTTCGCGCAAGGCGGCGCACAGCACGGCCGGCCCACGGGCGTTGACCTCGGCGAGAGTGACGGCGTCACCGCCGGTCGCGCCCGCGCAGTTGACGACCGTGTCGGGCGCGGCGGACGCGAGGGCCTTCACCAGCCGCTCCGGGCTGACACGGGCGAGGTCGACGTCGAGGTCGGCGGCCGGCGACCGGCCGCCGCCGAGGACCTGCGCGCCCGGCAGGGCGCGCAGCCGCTCGATCACATGAGCCCCGAGATAGCCGGTGAAGCCCAGGACGAGAATGCGCATGACGTGCTCAGGCTCCCTTGAGCAGAAGCGACTTGCGGGTGGTGAACTCGGCGTTGGCCCGGTCGTAGTCGTCCGGGCGGCCGATGTCCAGCCAGTATCCGTCGAACTCGTAGGCATGCGGCTGGTTGTCGGTCTTGAGCAGGTCCAGCACCAACTCGTCGAAGCCGAGCGGGAGTCCGGGCGTGTACCCGTCCAGGGTGCTGCGGGACAGGCCGTAGACGCCCATGGACACGCGGTAGTCCATGCTGGGCTTCTCGGTGAACGCGACGACCTTGCTGGAGTCCGTCGTCAGTACCCCGAAGTCGATGTGCACCTTCCGGGCGTACGTCGCGATGGTCAGCGGCGCCCCGGACGCACGGTGCCGGTGCAGGACGTCGGCGTAGTCGAGGTCGGTGAGGACGTCGCCGTTCATCACCAGGAACGTCTGGGGCAGCCGGTGGCGCAGGGTGAGCAGCGGTCCCATGGTGCCCAGCGGGCTGTCCTCGGTGGCGTAGTCGACGGTCAGGCCCCACTGGGAGCCGTCGCCGACGTAGGCGCGGATGATCTCCCCGAGGTGGCCGATGGCGATGGTGCAGCTGGTGAAGCCGGCCGTGGACAGCTGGCGCAGCACGATCTCCAGGATGGCGTGCTGGTCACCGATGGGCACGAGCGGCTTGGGCAGCGCGGTGGTGTACGGCCGCAGCCGGACGCCCTTGCCTCCCGCCAGGATCACTGCGTGCATGGGGCTCCTCCTTCGTGAACGCTTCGTGGACATGCGCGAACGTGCGCAGACGTGTGCGACGTGACGGACGAGATCCGCTGGGCGGGTCAGATGTTGTAGATGCCGGTCTTGTACCGGGCGAGGTTGGCCGGGTCGCGGAAGAACTCCACGGTGGCCGCGAGGCCTTCCTCCAGGGAGTGCGCGGGCTGCCAGCCGGTGGCCGCGCCGAGCCGGCTCGCATCGGCGACCAGCCGCATCACCTCGGAGTTGGCCGGCCGGATGCGGGCGGTGTCCTCGCGCACGTCGAGGGCGGTGTCCATCACCTTGCCGATCAGCGCGACCAGGTCGCCGACCGAGATCTCCCCGCCGGTCCCGGCGTTGAAGGTACGGCCCACGACCCGCCCGGCGGGCGCGGTGCCGACGGCGAGGAAGGCCTGCGCGGTGTCCTTGACGAAGGTGAAGTCCCGGGTGGGCCGCAGATCGCCGAGGGTGATGGTGCGTTCTCCCGCGGCGACCTGCCCGATGACCGTGGGGATGACCGCGCGCATCGACTGGCGCGGCCCGAAGGTGTTGAAGGGCCGCAGCGTCACGACCGGGGTGTCGAAACTGGCGTGGTAGCTGTCCGCCAGCCGGTCCCCGCCCGCCTTCGAAGCGGCGTACGGGGACTGGGTGTTGATGGGATGGTCCTCGGTGATGGGCACCGTCTGCGCGGTGCCGTACGTCTCACTCGTGGAGGTGTGCACCAGCCGGGGCGTACCGAGGGCGCGCACCGCCTCCAGCACGTTGAGGGTGCCGGTGACGTTGGTGTCCACGTAGCTGTGCGGGGCCTGATAGGAGTACGGGATCGCGATGAGGGCGGCCAGGTGGTAGGCGGTGTCGGCGCCTTCCAGGAGACCGCGGACCGAGCCCGGGTCCCGGACGTCGCCGAGGACGATCTCCACCTGGTCCAGGACGTCCGGGCGCAGGGTCTCCAGCCAGCCGTAGGAGGAGAAGGAGTTGTACTGGGCCATGGCCCGCACACGGTGTCCGGAGGCGACCAGCGCCTCGGTGAGGTGCGAGCCGATGAAGCCCTCGGCCCCGGTGACGGCGGCGAGCGGTGCGGAGGTCAACTGCGTTGTCCCTTCGATGAGGAGAGAAGCGGGGGAGAAGCGGAGAAGCGGAGTTCAGGCGTGCGGTGCGGGCCGGCCGAGCAGCCGCAGCACGCACGCCGACAGACACAGGGCGGCGGCGCCGCAGCCGGCCGGCAGGGCGAGCGCGGCGCCCGGTGGCAGCCCGAACAGGACGACGGTTCCGGCGGCACCGGCCGCCGCCAGGCAGATGCCGGCCGACGACCAGGCCGCCCCGAACGCCTGGAGCAGCAGCGCGGTCCACAAGGCCGCGGCGAGCGGCAGCAGGGCGGCCGGGTCGGCCCCGGTGAGCAGGGCCGCGGGCAGCAGCGGTGCGAGGTAGGCGAGCAGGCAGAGGCCGAGGATGCCGGCCGAACGCAGCAGGAACCCGGCGGGGGTGGCGGTGGCGCGCAACGCGGCGACCGACAGCCCGCGGTAGCGGTACAGCAGCCATTCCGCCGGCCCCATGCTCAGCGTCAGCATGATCACCGCGTACGGCTCCTCCCGCCCCTCCAGCAGCACCAGCACCCCCGCGGCCAGCCCGAACAGGCCGTACGGCAGGGACCACAGCAGCCGCGGCCGGGTCGCGGCGGTGACAGCCGGGACGGCGAGGGCGCCCCTCAGGACCCAGCCGGTGACGCCGAGCGTGCCGAGCAGCGCCAGCAGGGGCAGACCGGCCCGGACCAGGTGGCCCGGCTCCCACCACGGCAGGATCGCCGCCCCGGCGAGCAGGGGACTGAGCGCGGCCAGCAGCAGCCGCTCGCGGCCCAGCACCAGCAGGACACCGGCGGCCGCCAAATACGCGGACTGCGCGGCGGCCACCAGAGTCACCGGCCCGCCGTCGGCCGGCAGCGCGGCCACCGCCGTGGCCACCACCGCGCCCACGGGGGCACCGGCCAGGAGGGTGCGGCCGGCCTCCCGTCGTCCGGTCGCCATCCGCAGGTGCGCGCGGTGACCGAGTGCTTGCCCCCACGCCCAGGAGACGAGTCCGGCCACGACGAGGGCGGCGGCGTGCCCGCCGGCGTCCCACAGGGGCGCGGTCAGCAGGTAGGCGAGCCCGGGTAGGGCGAACAGCACGCCCCGCAGCAGACAGCGCACGGTGTCGGGGCGCCAGGGGTCGGCCGTCGGGGCGGGTTCGGGGAAGGTGCGCGGCACGCGCTCGTACAGGGCGGAGGCGAGGGAGAACAGGTTCGGGTGACCGTACCGCTCGTTGATGAGCGAGGCGGACAGCCCCTCGGCCTCCAGCAGTGCGGCGACCTCGTAGGGGTGGACGGCGGGTCCTATGCGGTCGGCGAGCTCGGCGGCGAGTTCGCTGACGGCCTCCTCGTCGGGGCCGCGCCGGGCCAGCCGTATGGCGAGTGTGGTGTCGTCGAGGGCCCAGCGCGGCCGCCGACGGGGTGGGCGGGCGCCGGCCAGCCGGATGGCCAGTGTGTCCTGTTCGGCGCCCCCGGGTTCGAGGGATATCGGCCCGCTCACAGGGCGAGGCTTCCGGTGCCGTGGACGGCCGGGGCCGAGAACCTGACCGAGTGCATGACCGTCAACTCCTGTTCCGGGTGGTCCAGTTCCATATAGATGGATCGAAACGTGTCAATGGTCTGCCGGAGGGTGAACTGCTCGATGACCCGCAGCCGGGCCGCCTCGCCCATCGCCCCGCGCCGCCCGGGGTCGCCCAGCAGCTCCAGCGCGGCCGCGGCCATCGCCTCCGGATCCCGCGGGGGCACCACGAGCCCGGTGTCGCCGACGGCCTCGCGCACCCCGCCCACGTCGGTGGAAACGGTCGCCCGGCCGCAGGACATGGCCTCGATCAGTGTGAACGGGAAGCCTTCGCTGATGCTGGAGAGCATCACGACGTTCCCGGCGGCGTAGGCGTCCTTGATGTCGTCGACCCGCCCCTCGAACGTGACGGCGTCGGCGTGCCCGAGCTCGGCGGCCAGGGCTTCGCAGCGTTCGCGGTAGGCCTCTCCGCCCCGTGGTGTGCCGCCGAACAACCGCAGCCGGGCGTGCGGGAGTTCGGCGCGGACCAGGGCGAAGGCCCGGATGAGGGTCTCCAGGTCCTTGATGGGGTCGACGCGGCCCGCCCAGCTGAGGGTGGGGACGTCCGGCTCCGGTCCCGCCGCCGGGAACGCGGTGGGGTCGACGCCGTTGTAGACCGTGCGGATCGACTCCGGGTCGGCGCCGCCCTCTTCCTCCCACAGCCGGTTGTAGCGGTTGCCGGGGGTGATCAGCGCGGCCCGGCGGTAGCTCTCTCGCGCGAGCAGCCGGAAGAACCCGAGGATCACGGCCTTCACCGGCCAGCGGTAGGGCGCCGTGCGGTAGCCGAGGTAGCGCTCGCGCAGGTAGACCCCGTGCTCGGTCAGCAGCAGCGGAACACCGTGGCGTTCGAGGGCCGTGAGGCCGGGCAGCACGGCGACTCCGCCGCTGACCGCGTGCGCGACCCCGTGCTCGGGGACGGGCGCGGCCAGTGGACGCAGGGCGTGCTCCAGCAGGGCGGTCGCGGTGAGCGCGTCGTGGAGCGTCGGCTGCGCCTCGCGCACGGCGAGACCGGGGCGGTTCCACAGCGCGGTGAGGATGCCGATCGCCCGGTCCGCGCGCAGGAACGGGCTCAGCGTCCCGTCCGAGGCGGCCCGTGCCAGGGCGTACAGGGCGGGCGCGAACCCGTCCTCGGCGTGCGGGTCGAGCAGCGCGGCCAGGAACCGTTCGTAGGCGGCTGCGAGTTGGTTGCGGGCCCTGCCCCGGGGCGGGCGGCCCTCGGGCGGGGCGCCCCACATGGGGACGGACAGCACGCTCGAGACGTGCGCGGGCAGGTCCCATACGACCGGTTCACGCCCGGTGCCGGTGACGGCGATGACGTCGAAGGCGAGGTCGGGCATGCCCTGGACGAGCTGGTCGCACCAGACGCTGACGCCTCCGTGGCTGTGCGGGTAGGTGCCTTCGGTGAGCAGGGTGACGCGCGTTGCTCCGGTACGTCGCGCGCCCTGGGGAACGGGCATCGATGTGCTCCACGGCCGAGGAGTGGGGTGGTTCGGGCCGGTCCTGGCCGCTTGAGCGGCCAGGACCGTCGGTCGGACGGGGTGGATGCGCCGTTCAGCCGTCTGAGGTGTGACCCACGGGGTCGGTGACACCCGCGGGGACCCGGGTGCGCGGTGCCGTGCCGGTGGCCGGGGCGGGCCCGGCTTCGGCGTCGGTGGCCGGTGGCGCCGCGGACGCGGGCAGGGTGAGTGTGAGCGGCGTACCCGTGGAGGGCGTCCAGCCGGACACGGCACCGGCGTACGCCTGACCGAACGCGGCGCCGGCGAGGGTGGCGCCGGTGGGCAGGGTCGCGGGGACCGCAAGCCCGTTCGGCGCGTCGACGGTCACGGTGTTTCCGATGCGGTGGGCGGTGACCTGCCCGGCGCGCAGAGCGGCCTGCCAGTCGGCCCGGCGCCGGAGCTCGACGCCGATGTCCTTCATCCGCGGGTTCACCACGGGTGTGTCCTCGGCGAACAGTGCCGCGTAGCCGTCCAGGACGCCGTTGAGCACGGGGTAGGCGATGCGGTCCTCGGCCAGGTTCGACTGGTGGATGAAGTGCGGTTTGGGGTCGTTGGCCAGTACGTGCCCGAGGGCGATGCGCGTCTCCAGCGGGACGATGTGCTCGGCGTAGCCGGTGGCGGGGTTCAGCGGTGCGGGCAGACAGGTGGTGGTGGCCGGGTTGTCCTCGCAGATGCCGCTGCCGCCCTGGGCGCGGCTGGTGTAGATCCAGTTGTACTCGTCGACCTGCTCGGCCGCCCGGCCGGCGTTGTAGAAGACGTTCATCGGGTAGCGGGGCACGGTCGTGGCCGGGCCGACCCGGCGCTGGGCGGGCTCACGGGAGTTGTCGGAGCCGAGCCAGGTGATGCGGTTGTCGCCGAGGGCGAGTGCCAGGTTGGGGTTGTCCTCGGGCTGCTGCGGCAGCACCTTCATGCCCGAGTGCTCGCCGGTCACCAACTCGTCGTTCACCAGGGGCAGTCCGGCTCTCTCGCCCCACACCCGGTTGGTGGCGATCTCGTCGGAGATGTCGTTCCGGCTCATCCAACGGGTGCTGCCGTCGGCGTTGGTCGCGCACTTCCAGGGCACGACGGTGGTGTCCTGCACGCAGCCGAGGAAGGGGTGCGAGTAGGTGTGGTTGATCCACCGGAACTCGCCCCGCCGCGCGATCAGCCGGTCGGCGAGCGGGTCGGCGCCGTTGTGGTCCTCGCGGTGGTCGGCGCTGCCGGCGCCGTTGTAGGCGAAGTCGAGGGTGAACTTCCTGCTGTTCTGCCAGTCGATGGCGTGGTCGACGTCGGCGGCCGTCATCCGGATCGGGTCGGGCGTCGCGGCCGGGTCCTCGCAGTCGACGTCGCCGGGTGTGCAGTTGAGCTGGCTGTTCCAGCGGTCGTCGGCGGCGAACACGTCGTCCACGTGGACGGAGAAGTAGTTCCGTGAGGCACCCAGGTGCACCCCGCCGGTCATCCACTCGACGATGCCTCGGGCCAGGAGCCGGAACTGCTGCTGGTACTGGTTGTAGACGAACGTGACGACCAGCTCGCGCCGCCCGTCGTGCCGGTACTCGCCCACCAGCGTGCCCTTGGTTGTCTGCCCGGGGATCGCCGCCTCGACGTACGGGGTGAAGTCGGCCCCCGCCAGCGGCTTGGACAGGTAGGCGTAACTCTCGCCGACGGCCGGGTCGTTGTCCTCGAAGGGGACCGCGCCGTCGAGGTAGCCGAAGGGCCCCGCCTTGCCCGCGGCGGTCACCTCCGCCCGCTTGCCGTCGATGCTGCCGGAGTGGCCCCCGTAGAGCGGGTACTGCAGTCCGGCCTCGGGACGCGCGTAGGTGTAGGCGTCGACCTGCGGCACGTCGTACGTCCGCTCGTACGCCGTGAGGGCCGCCATCTCGGCGGAACCGGCCGGGAACGGGTTGTCGTTGGGCAGCACGACCGCCTGGAACTTGGCGCGCGGCCGGCCGTCGACGGTGTCCGCGAGGAAGTCGGCGTCGATCACGGTCCGGCCGGCCTGCGTGAGGTCGATCCGCGTGTACGGCGTTCCCGCCGCGGCCAGTTCGGCGGCTATGGCGTCGGTCGACGGGCCGCCGTCGCTCACCACCAGCACCCGCAGGTCGATGCGGGGCATGGTGTCGGCCTGTGCCGCGCCGGCCGGCAGGCCGAGTGCGGCGATGAGCGCACCCACCGTGAGCACGGTGGTGCGATAGGTCCGCTTCATGCGGTGAGGTCCCCTCCCGGGCAGGGGTGAGCACAGCTCCCGTGGAGCGGACGCACCCCCTTGCGTGCCGCCGGCGTCCCCCTCAGAAGCCAGTTCGTCACGCATCCGTTCGGGTCACATAGTGATGTCTGTGTGGAGATTTCGCGGTCATGTTGCGGAACATGACGGAAAAGCGCAGGTGTCGAAATGGGCGGTTCCGAAAGCGAAACGAGTCGTTCCGTGCCGCCGGGCGAAGTCGGGTCCGGTGGGCACCAGGGCCCGGCGCGCTGGTCCGGACCCTGCACGGCGCACCGGCGGGCCTCAAGGGCCCGCCGGTCGAAGTGCCAGTGGTCCAGACCGGAGCCGATATCCGCACGGCGAAACTTTCAGGTCACGGCCGCCGGCTCCGCGGACGGGGCGTCAGGAGCAGAGCACACGTGTCACCGGCGTGTAGACCGGCCCGCCGCTGACGTTCGTGGAGTCGCTGAACTCGGCGTAGAAGTAGGAGTAGAAGCCGATGTTGCCGTTGCAGCCGGAGTCGGCGGCGACGTCCAGAGTCAGGGTGACTGTGCGGCTCTGACCGGGCGGGATCGTCGCGCCGTAGTTGCCGCCGAGGTTGGCCGGGCCGGTCCCGGAACAGGGCGCGGGGCCGTTCACCGTGGTCAGGCTGCACCCGGAGAAGCTGTACTTCAGGTCGGGACGCTGCGTGGTCAGCCACGTCGGCTCGATCGTCTGGTACACGAACCAGACGTCGTAGGTGTTGTTGTTGGTCAAGGTCATCGACAGCTTGACCGAACCGCCGGGGGTGGTGGTGGCGCTGTTGGTGGTGAACGTCAGCTCCGCCGGAGCCGGCGCCGCACTCGCGGTGGGCGCCAGGCCGAACACGGCGAGAAGGAGGGCGAGAACGGCGCCGAGGCCGAAACGTCTCATCTGGGGTGATCGCATGGCCCGGGAGGCTAGGCAGGGCCCGGGCGCACCGTCTGCCCCGCGGACGGGACGCGGCTCTCGACTCGGCCGGAAGTGTTCATGGTGTGATGGAGTCGTGTCGAACACATGAAGGAGCAACAGGCGTGTCGTTTTCCCAGGCGGCGGGTGCGGTCCGGGGGCGGTCGCGCCGGTCGGCCGCTGCCGGCCGCTTTCCCACCGCGAGAAGATGACATTGGCGCATATCGGATCGGCCGGCCCGCTCCCGCCCCCGGACTCACCCCGGGGTTCTCGGCCACCTGCCGGTTTCCGGCCTGCACGGCGTCGGCGACGTCCGTCAGGGCGCTCCCAGGCCGCGCAGCAGCGTGTCGACCACGACGTCCGCCGCCCGCGCGGGGCTCAGGGCGGGCATCTGCCGGGACACCAGGTGCATGAGCTGCGGCAGCAGTGCGCTCGCCCATCCCGGGGGGAGGCCCGGGCGCAGAAGCCCCTCGCTCGTGGCGCGTTCGAGGAAGACGTCGACTTCCCGGACGCAGGCGTCCCTGCGGGCGCGGACGCGGTCGTCGGCGAGCACGCGGGCGAGGTCCACCGGCCAGGTGCGGTTCACGGCGATGATGTTCTCGACATAGCGGTGCAGGGCGACGCCGACCGGGGCCTCGTGCAGCCGCGCGTCGGCGATGGCGTGCTCGATGGCCGCGAGACGGGAGGCGTAGATCGCGGTCAGGAGGTCCTCGCGGGAGGAGAAGCGCCGGTAGACGGTGCGCCGGTCCACGCCCGCCTCGGCCGCGATTGCCGCGATGCTCGCGCCCGGGTCGGCGGCGAGCATGCGCGCCCCGGTGGCCAGGACGGCTTCCAGGTTGCGCGCTGCGTCGGCTCTCACGGCACCGAGTCTAGCGACGCCGTGTGCAACCTGAGCCGACTACTGCCTCAGTGCTGGGGTTATAAGTGATCGAACTGCCACACGGATGCAGCGGATCGCATGCGCCCACCGCGACACGGCCCGGCCGTGACAGTCCGACCCGTCACCTGTCAAGATGGTGACTACAGCGAGTGCGGACGAACACGGCAGGAAAGGTGATGCGCCATGAGTGACGTCGAGGAGAAGGCGCTGCTGGCGGGCGGCTGCTTCTGGGGCATGCAGGAGCTGATCCGCTCGCTCCCCGGAGTGATCCGCACCCGGGTCGGCTACAGCGGCGACAACGACAAGCCGAATGCCACCTACCGTGATCACGGCAGGCACGCGGAGTCGATCGAGATCGTCTTCGATCCGACCGCCACCGACTACCGCGCGATCCTGGAGTACTTCTTCCAGATCCACGACCCGACGACCCGGGACCGCCAGGGCAACGACATCGGTGCGAGCTATCGCTCCGCGATCTTCTACCTCGACGACGAGCAGCAGCGCGTCGCTCTGGACGCCATCGCCGACGTCGAGGCCTCCGGTCTGTGGCCGGGCCCGGTGGTGACCGAGGTCGTGCCCGCCGGCGCGTTCTGGGAAGCCGAGCCGGAGCACCAGGACTACCTCCAGCGCTACCCGGAGGGATACACCTGCCACTTCCCGCGCCCGAACTGGCGGCTCCCCAAGCGCGGCTAGTTCTGTACGCCGACGTGGCCGGGAAGGGGCGTTCGCCCTTCCCGGCCCTTCGTCCGCATCGCCAACGACTCCGCGTACGGCCTCTCCGCCGGCGTCTGATCCTCGAAGGGGTCCACGCCCCGATGCATCACCCTCTTGACCGGTGACGCATGGCGGTGCAGGCTGATGCCACGGTCCAAGGTGGCAGCGTGATGAGCGAGGGGGAGGCCGGTCATGGACGGGGATCGGACGACGGACACCGCCACGGCGGCACGACGGGCGCGGTACGGAAAGCTCCCCGAGCGCATCCGCTTCGCCGACATGGCAGAAGAGGTGGAGGTCAGGCCGGGCGGCAGGGTGCGGGCCCACGATTCCGAGGGCTCGTGGCAGTACTACTCCTGCCTCGCGCTCGATCTGGGTCTGTAGGCCCGGCCGGCTCAGGGGTTCAGGCGGTCGACGCCGCCCGCGAATCGGAATCCGTCACCACCTCAGCCGGTGCACCTGGGCCGCGCCTCCCTGGGGGTTAAGCTCCCCGCCGCCGCCCTGCGCGCCCGAGGGGCTCCAGGCGGTGCTTGCTGGCCGGTCGGTGCTTGGTGGTCGTTGGTCGCCCCCAGACCCACGGCGCGGCCGCGGCCCACCGCACTCACCGACGGCCGCAGCCCACCGCACGTGCCTGGGTGTCGGGCAGGTCCAGGATGAGTCGCGGCTCCTCGCGCACCGGGCCTCCGGCCTCGTCGAGCCGGGCCTACCCGGGCTGAGTGCATCTCCGGCCCGTCCGGCGGACTCCTGCGCACCCCGCTTCATGGTGCCGACGAAGATGCGCGGCAGACCGGCGTTCTTGAGGTGGCGCGCGGCGTTGCCCGCACGGCGCCCGGCCCGTTCGGAGAAGTCGCCCCTGTACCAGCGCAGTTCACCGCTGCCGAGCTCGGCGATGCGTTCCACACAGGCGTGGGAAAAGGGGGGGCATGGTGAACCGGCCGCGTCGGCGGCGCTTCCTCAGCGCGTCCGGTGGCCGGCAGCTCCGGTCTCACCCGGAGATGTCGCCGTCCCCCGCCACGCCTGTGACTCCTCAGTGCAAGGTCAAGGTCGCGTGCAGCGTAACGGCCGCCTCAACGGGAGTCGCACAGGACGAGCGCGCACCACGCTACGAACGACCCCGGAAAGCACAAACGGCAAGGAGAACTCTCCTTGCCTCTCCCAAGTTATAGCGCACAGGGGGGCTTGCGGCAAGGCCCCGGTGCTGCCACACAATCGTCGGCCGAAGCCACAACCTGCGGAAACGGGGACACGAGGTGTGTGTGTCGGACATGGGGACGTGCTCGTCCAGGCAGTCGACAGGGCCGGAGGTATCGCGATGACCGAGCGGTACGTGCTGGACCTCCACGAGGCCGACGAGACGCAGCTCGCGCTTGTCGGCGGCAAGGGCGCCCACCTGGGCGCGCTCGCGCGGATCGACGGCATCAGCGTGCCGGGAGGCTTCTGTGTGACAACAGAAGCCTTCCGGCGGATCATGAAGGAATCGCCGTCGGTCGAGGATCTGCTGGATGAGCTGAGTCGCTCGGACCCGGACGACCGAGATGCGGCGCGCACACTCGCCGAGCGAATTCGCCGGACCATCGAGGCGATCGCCGTCCCCGACGACCTCGTAGCGGCGATCACCGGGGCGCTTTCCCGGCTCGGCGAACAAGCCGCGTGCGCCGTCCGGTCCAGCGCCACGGCGGAGGATCTGCCGACGGCCTCCTTCGCCGGCCAGCAGGACACGTACCTCAACGTCGTCGGCCCGGCGGCGATTCTCCGGGATGTCAGCCGGTGCTGGGCCTCGCTCTTCACCGAGCGGGCGGTGACCTACCGTCAGCGCAACGACATCGACCACCGTACGGTCGACATGGCCGTGGTCGTGCAGAAGATGGTCCTCCCGCACGCGGCCGGCATCCTGTTCACGGCCGACCCGGTCACGGGCAACCGGAAGGTCGCCACCGTCGACGCGGGCTTCGGCCTCGGTGAGGCCCTGGTCTCCGGCCTGGTGAACCCGGACGTCTACAAGGTGCGCCACGGCGAGGTCGTCGAGAAGACGATCGCCGCCAAACAGTGCGCCGTTCACCCCCTGCCGGACGGCGGCACGCAGCACGTGGCCGTCGACGCACGGCAGCAGCGGCAACCGGCTCTCACGGATGAGCAGGTCCTACGGCTCGTGCGGCTCGGGCGGCGTATCGAGGAGCACTTCGGCCGCCCGCAGGACATCGAATGGTGCCTTGGCGACGACGGGTTCCACTTCGTCCAGAGCCGGCCGATCACGACGCTCTTCCCGATCCCCGAGACCGACGACGAGGACAACCACGTCTACGTCTCCGTCGGCCATCAGCAGATGATGACCGACCCCATGAAACCCCTGGGACTCTCCGTCTGGAAGCTGACGGCCATGGCGCCGATGACCGACGCCGGGGGAAGGCTGTTCGTCGACGCCACCCGGGCCCTGTCCTCGCCCGCGAGCCGTACCGGACTCCTCGACCTCGTGGGCAGAGGCGATCCCCTGACCCGGGACGCGCTGGAAACCGTCCTCGCGCGCGACGGCTTCGTCCCCTCGCTGCCGGACCCGGCCCCCGGTGGACCGCGGGCCGGTGGCGCGCCCACCCCCATCGAGACCGATCCGGCCATCGTCGCGGGGCTGATCGAGCGCAGCCGGACGTCCCTCGCCGCCCTGCGGCGCGACATCGCGACGAAGACCGGTCCGGACCTGTTCGACTTTCTGCTGGAGGCCTTCGAGGAGCACAAGAAGGTGCTCAGCGATCCACTCAGCATCCAGGCGATCATGGCCGGCATGGAAGCCACCTGGTGGCTCAACGACAAGCTGCAGGAATGGCTGGGGGAGAAGAACGCGGCCGACACCCTCACCCTGTCCGCACCCGACAACGTCACGTCCGCGATGGGACTGGAGCTGCTCGACGTGGCGGACGTGATCCGCCCCCACCCGGAGGTGGTGGCGTTCCTGCAGAGCGCCGCAGCCGACGACGGCTTCCTCGACGAGCTGCCGAAACTGGCGGGCGGTACCGAAGCCCGCGACGCCATCGAGACCTACCTCGACCGCTACGGCATGCGCTGTGCCGGGGAGATCGACATCACGAGGCCGCGGTGGCGCGAACGCCCCGGCACGCTGGTGCCGGCCATCCTGGACAACGTCAGGAACTTCGAACCGGGCGCCGCGGCACGGCGGTTCGAGCAGGGCCGCCAGGAGGCACAGGAGAAGGAACAGGACGTGCTGTCCCGCCTGCGGGCGCTGCCCGACGGGGAGAGCAAGGCCGACGAGACCAAGCGGATGATCGACCGGGTCCGCACCTTCATCGGGTACCGCGAGTACCCCAAGTACGGCATCATCAACCGCTACTTCGTCTACAAGCAGGCCCTGCTGGAGGAGGCCGACCGTCTCGTGCGGGCCGGAGTGCTCGCCGAGAAGGAGGACATCTTCTATCTGACGTTCCAGGAACTCCAGGACGTCGTCCGCTCGCACCACGTGGACGACGGGCTCATCCGGCGACGCAGGGAAGCGTTCCGGACGTACCGCGCGCTCACCCCTCCCCGGGTGCTCACCTCGGAAGGCGAAACCGTCAACGGCGCGTACCGGCGTGAAGACGTGCCGAACGGTGCCCTGCTCGGCCTTGCGGTGTCGGGCGGGACGATCGAGGGCCGGGCCCGCGTCATCCTCGACATGGCGCACGCCGACCTCCAGGCGGGTGACATCCTCGTCACCGCCTACACGGACCCGAGTTGGTCACCCTTGTTCGTCGGCATCGCCGGTCTGGTCACGGAGGTGGGCGGCCTGATGACCCATGGTGCGGTGGTCGCGCGCGAGTACGGCCTGCCGGCCGTCGTGGGCGTCGACCGGGCCACCCGCCTCATCCGGGACGGACAGCGCATCCGTGTGCACGGCAGCGACGGGTACGTCGAGATCCTGCCCTGACAACACCCCCGCCCCACGAGAAGGCGTCACCGAGACTGCCGGTCGGCGGCTGCCGGGAGAAGCGGTTCCCTTTCAGGCGTCCGACCGCCCGTCCGCTGCCTACCGCGCGTTCCCGCTGCCCCACCTTCTGTCGCCCTCGTGACGGGGTGGCCACCGAGTGAGTCGCAAGCGCCGCGACAATCGACTCGGCTTCGCACGAAGCCGAGTCGATTGTCGCGGCGCCAGGGCGGGGCCGACACGGTCACGAACGACTTCCCCGAACTCGCGGAAGTCCGACCGTGCCCTCACCGTGACGTCTCCCCCTACGGAAGACGGGAGACTCAAGCCCGTTCGACGGCCGATCGCCCGGCCCCGGCCCGCATCAGGCGATCAGAGCCTGTTCCGTGGTGGGGTGGCAGGGGATGAGCGTGTCGACGCCGACCAGTTGCAGGACGCGGAGGACCGATTCCTGGGCGCCGGCGATGCGCACCCAGCCGTCCGCGTCGCTCACCTGCTGGTGGGCGGCGACGAAGACGTTGATGCCGCTGGAGTCCATGAAGGTGACACCGCTGAGGTCGGCCACTATCCGCGGTGGGGCCGCCCCCTCCTCGATCCGCAGGGCCTCGCTGAGCACGTCCCGGACGTCATGGTCGATCTCACCCCGCAACGTCACGACACGGATACCTCCGGCGATGCGGTGTTCGGCGTGCAGCCGGCCCGGCCGGTCTGCTTCCTCAAGTGGGGACACCGTCTCCTCAACTGTGCTTAGGCTTACCCGATCACAATGCGCGCGACTGATTCTGCCCCACGGACCCGGCCACATGCACCCGTGTGGATGTGCCGAACAACACCTCCGTGCATGCGCGGCGGCGAAACGGGTACCGGCGCGCGTGAACGGGGAGTGAGGGCGAGGCCAGTGAAATCTGATGCCGACGGCGAGGGCTGTACTACGCCGGACGACCATCTCATGCGTGTCGGGTATGCCTTGGGCGAGGACGCCAGCTGCATCGCGGACGCCCGCCATCACGCCGTCGCCTTCCTCGACCGGGCGAGCGACGAGCAGCACCTTCCCGTGTCCACCCGGGCGAGGGAGCTCACGCAGCTGGTGGTCAGCGAGCTGGTCACCAACACCCGCAAGTACGCCCCCGGGCCCGTCCTGCTGGAACTGCGCGTCACCGCCCGCACCGTGGAGATCTCCGTGTGGGACAGCGACCCCAACGTCCCCGCACCCCGGGACGCAGACCCGAGCAGGATCGGCCAGCACGGCTTGGAGATCGTGCAGGCCGTGGTCGAGGACTTCCTGGTGCAGCGGGAGCCGGTGGGCAAGCGCATCACCGCCCGCATCGCCCTGACCGACGACCCCGGCGCGCCCTTCGGGGCGTGATCCCGGGCCCACGCGACTTCCCACCGGTCCGCGATCCCCGGGCCACCGGCGTACCGGCCGGGCGGGCTACGCCCCGACGGTGACGGCTGCCGCTCCCACGGTCCTGCCGCCGTACCCCGGGATCAGTACCGCAGCCACGGCCAGATGCATCAGGGCGAGGGATGCCCGGTTGCCGCCGTCCATGCCGTCGCCCGTGCACGGCAGGAAGGACAAGGCCAGCACGGCACAGGCCACCCCGGTCCAGATGAGGCGTGCGTGCCGCACCCCGAACCGCTCCAGGGCGGCCAGCAGTCCCCAGCCGGAGAGGGACGCGAGCAGTGCGGCCACCGCCACGGGCCCGGCGCCGATGTCGAGCGTCCGCGTACCGTCGGCGATCCGTAACGGGTGCCCCAGCAGGGGGTCCGCGACCAGCCACACCAGGACCGGGGCCAGGACGGCCAGGGCCGCAACCCCGAGACGTCTCTTCCGCGGGCTCACTCCGCACCTCCCGAGAGCGCCCCGTGCAGGAAGACGTCCGCCAGCTCCAGAGGGGTCAGATCGGGTTCGTCGT
Source organism: [Streptosporangium] indianense (assembly GCF_021474405.1). Taxonomy (GTDB): domain Bacteria; phylum Actinomycetota; class Actinomycetes; order Streptomycetales; family Streptomycetaceae; genus Streptomyces; species Streptomyces indiaensis. The sequence goes on along the minus strand of NZ_JAKEIO010000126.1, from coordinate 1,842 downwards.
TGGTACGCGGCTGGGTGAACAGCAGCCCGAAGAACAGGGCCGCGACCTGCTCCGGCGGCCGGCGCAGCGCGGCCTTGTCGGGCTCCAGCAGGTCCACGAGAGCCGCGCGGATACGGGCCGTCGACTCCTCGCGGCCCGCGCCGCGCACCGTGCCGGGGTGCTTGCCTCCGCGATGCCCCAGCGAGCCGAGGATCGCTCCCATCCGGGACATGTGGGCCTGCAGCGCCTCGGCCGCCTCCGCGAGCCGTTCGGGCAGCGGCTGGGACAGGTCGATCGCATCCAGTTCCCGGACCGCGTGGTCGGGGGAGAGTGCCGCGGCCACGCAGGCCTGCAGCAACTCGTCCTTGTCGGCGAAGACCCGGAAGATCGTCCCCTCGCCGATGCCCGCGGCGCGGGCGATCCTCGCGGTCGTCACGGCGGCACCGTACTCGGCGATCAGCGGGATGGCGGTCTGGATGATCATTTCGCGGCGCTGTTCCGGCGACATGCCGGGAGCGCGGCGGCGCGTGGTCTGGTTCTCCTTGGGGGCTGTCATGACTACGAGACTACGGAGTGAGTCCTCACTCCGTCAATGAGTGAGGACTCACTCCGCTCAATTTCCCGTACCCCTACCACAACGGCGTCCATCCGGAACCGAGATGTCGAGCCATCTCGACAACAGCAGGGGCGTGCTGGAACGTTCATGAGCCTGCTCTACCCTCATGTGCGTGGCCGGTCAGCACTACTCGGCCTCCGCGGGGACCGGCAGAGGCAACTGCGCCGAAGGACCACCGGAGCAGGGCTCGAACACGGGCGTTGACGCGCCTGGCAGGAGGACCGTTGCACCAGGACCAGCGGGCGGACCGGCCCGGAAGCCACGGAGAGCACCAGATGCAGCACGAGTTGGGCACCACCGGCCGCGCTGATCGCTTCTACGACGAGCAGGTACTGGACCGGCTCAACCCCGGCATGAGGGAGTTCGTCGCCCGCCAGGAGATGTTCTTCCTCGCCACGTCGGACGCGCGGGGCCAGTGCGACAGCACGTTCCGGGCCGGTCCGCCCGGCTTTCTCCACGTCCTCGACGACGCGACCCTCGCATATCCGGAGTACCGGGGGAACGGCGTCATGGCCTCCCTCGGCAACATCCGGGAGAACCCGAACGTCGGCCTGCTGATGATCGACTTCGCCGAGGACCGCATCGGCCTGCACGTCAACGGCCGTGCCCACCTGGTCCCCGACGAGGCGATGCGCCGCAGCCGTCCCGGCCTGCCCGTCGATCCGCTGCCCGGGCGCCGCCCGCAGATGTGGGTCGAAGTCCAGGTCGAAGAGGCGTACATCCACTGCTCGAAGCACATACCCAGGCTGCTCAAGGCGCCGCTGCGGCCGAACATCGCCGAAGACGGCACCAGTGCCGCAGCCGTGGAGCAGGCCTGGGGGACGGACGACGTCAAGCGCAAAGGCGGCGACTACTTCAAGGCCGCGGAAGCGAAGCGCAACCAGGCACTGCGGTGATCCGCACGCCGACCGGGCGCCGCCGACACCCCGCCGTCCGAGAAGGTTAAAGGAGCGGGATAAATTCTAGGCTAAGGTCCGCAGGACCCGGGGAAGCGCGGAAGGAGAACGACGTGGCCTCCGAGGAAGAGCTGTTCGCGTCCGTGGACGCGCTGCTGGAGGAGGAGCCGCAGCTCCCCCCACCCGCGGAGCGGGCCCGGCTGCGGGAGGCCGCCGGCATCACTCAGGCGCGTCTCGCCCTCGCGCTGAAGACTTCCACGCAGACCGTGAAGAACTACGAGAACGGCCGGACGGAACCGAAGTCGCCACGCCTGGAGGCTTACCAGCGGCTGCTGAAGGGCTGGGCGGCGA
>NZ_JAKEIO010000125.1 GCF_021474405.1 [Streptosporangium] indianense | reverse complement strand
GCCCGGGTGCGGCCGGGGGCGCGGTCGGCGGGGGCGGCGGCGGAGCGGCGTTCTGGCGGCGCGGGTGGCTGTAGTCGATCGGGCCGCCGGCCGTCGGCGCGGACGGCTGGGTCACGGCGTCGGGGTCCGGTGCGGCGGCGGGATACGACGGCTGCTGGGGTGCGGGCTGCCCGGGAACACCGGACTGCCCGGGACCGCCCGGCGTCTGGCCCCCGTACGGGGACATCGGTGGGACGGGGCCGGTCTGGGGCGCGGTGCCGCCCTGGTCCGGGCCGAGGGCGGGGGCCGCCGCCTGCCGGGAGCGGTCGCCGTCCGCCGTGCGCGGTGGGGGCGCCTGCACCGAACGGGCCACTCCCTGGGCGACCGCGTCGTTGATGCTGCCGGCGAGCTGGTGGGCCTGCGACAGGCCTTGGTCGGTCAGGAGTTCGGCGAGGCCGCCCGCGTAGCCCTGGCCGACGGCGCGCACCTTCCAGGCGCCCTGCCGGCGGTAGAGCTCGAGGGCGACGACGGCCGACTCGGCCTCCAGGCCGGTGATGGTGTAGTTGGCTATCTCCTCGCCGTCGAGGCCGGTGACCGCGACGAAGGGGGCCGCCACCGCGGCGAAACGGACCGGGCCCGTCCCGCCGACGGGCAGGGCGAGCAGCACGCTGACCCGGTGGACGGTCTCCGGCACGGCGTCGAGGTCCACCGCGAGGCGGTGGTCGGCGGCGGCCTGCCGGGAGACCTCGAGGCCCGGCTGAGTGGGAGCGCCCGGGTGGGCCACCCACTCCACTCCGTGGATGCGGCCGCTCTCGTCGCCGAGTGCCGCCGCGGCCACGAGCGGCGTGCCGGCCGAGATCCGGACCTCCAGACGGGCCTGGGAGAGCGGGTGGTTCTGCCCCCGCACCAGCTCGGCCGTCATCGCCTTCGTCCCCCTGTGTCGTTGTGTGGAGTCGGGTGCTGCTCGCCGGGCCCGCCGGTCCGGGGGCCCGGGTGCGCTCAGAGCACCGGCAGGATCGCCGGCATCAGGTCCTGGAAGGTGCGCCCGTTGGCCGGGTTGCCCAGGGCCGTCATCGTCCAGCCCTGGCCCGCGCGGTGCACCTTCGCCATGATCTGGGCCGTGTACTGGCCGCCGCCGGCGAGCGTGTAGCGGGCGAGCTCCTGGCCGTTGGTCTCGTCGACCAGGCGGCAGAACGCGTTCTGCACTTCCTGGAAGGTCTGGCCCGTGAAGGAGTTCACGGTGAAGACGATCTGGTCGATGTGGACCGGGACCCGGGCGAGGTCGACGAGGATCGCCTCGTCGTCGCCGCCCTGGCCGACACCGCCGACGAGGTTGTCCCCGGTGTGGCGCACCGAGCCGTCGTCGCTCACGAGGTGGCGGAAGAAGACGACGTCGACCGGCTGCTTGTCCGCGAACAGGACGGCGGAGGCGTCGAGGTCGATCTCTCGCGTGCGCGAGCCGAACAGGCCGCGCCGGGGAGCCGCCTGCCAGCCGAGACCCATGCGAACCGCAGTCAGGCTGCCGCCGTCGTTCTTCTGCAGACTGATGGCCTGACCCTTGGTCATGTTGACGGTCACGCGCTGATTCCCCTCTCGAAATCCCCTGTTGCCGCGTGGTCGCGGTTGACCAGAACCCTACGCAGAGGCACTGACGGTGACGTACCCCGGTCCGCACTTTGTGTCGGTCTTGCAACACTGCGCGTACGCGGCAGACCGTCAGGCCAGGCCCGCCTCCTTCATCTGGCGCAGCTCCTTCTTCATCTCGGAGACCTCGTCGCGCAGCCGGGCCGCGATCTCGAACTGGAGCTCGGCGGCGGCGGCCCGCATCCGCGCGGTCAGCTCCTCGATCTGCCCGGCCAGTTCCGCCGCGGGGCGGTCGGTCGGCACGGTCTCGACGGCCTTGCCCTTGCCCTTGCCCTTGGTGGCCTTGGCGCTGCCGGCCGCCTTGCCCAGGGAGGGAACCGGCGCCTTGGTGCCCCCGCCGTCCTTCTTCGCCTTGCGGTAACCCGAGCCGAGCAGCTGCTCGGTGTCGATGTCCTCGCGGGCGATCTGGGCGACGATGTCGTTGATCTTCTTGCGGAGCGGCTGGGGGTCGATGCCCCGTTCCGTGTTGTACGCGATCTGCTTCTCGCGGCGCCGGTTGGTCTCCTCGATGGCCTTCTCCATCGCCGGAGTGATCTTGTCGGCGTACATGTGGACCTGGCCGGAGACGTTGCGCGCGGCGCGGCCGATGGTCTGGATCAGGGAGGTGCCGGAGCGGAGGAAACCCTCCTTGTCGGCGTCGAGAATCGCCACCAGGGAGACCTCGGGCAGGTCGAGGCCCTCGCGCAGGAGGTTGATGCCGACGAGCACGTCGTACTCACCGGCGCGCAGTTCCCGCAGCAGCTCCACGCGGCGCAGGGTGTCGACGTCGCTGTGCAGGTAGCGCACCTGGATGCCCAGCTCGAGGAAGTAGTCGGTGAGGTCCTCGGCCATCTTCTTGGTGAGCGTGGTGACCAGGACGCGCTCGTCCTTCTCGGTACGCTGCCGGATCTCGTGCACCAGGTCGTCGATCTGGCCCTCGGTGGGCTTGACGACGACCTCCGGGTCGACGAGGCCGGTCGGGCGGATGATCTGCTCGACGAAGCCGTCCGAGCGGGACATCTCGTAGGTGCCCGGGGTGGCCGAGAGGTAGACCGTCTGGCCGATGCGCTCCTGGAACTCCTCCCACTTCAGTGGGCGGTTGTCCAGGGCGGAGGGCAGCCGGAAGCCGTGCTCGACGAGGGTGCGCTTGCGGGAGGCGTCGCCCTCGTACATCGCGCCGATCTGCGGGACGGTGACGTGGGACTCGTCGATGACGAGGAGGAAGTCGTCCGGGAAGTAGTCCAGCAGGGTGTTGGGCGGGGAGCCGGGCGTGCGGCCGTCGAAGTGCATCGAGTAGTTCTCCACGCCGGAGCAGCTGCCGATCTGGCGCAGCATCTCGATGTCGTAGGTGGTCCGCATGCGCAGGCGCTGGGCCTCCAGCAGCTTGCCCTGTTTCTCCAGCTCGGTCAGGCGCTCGGCCAGTTCCTTCTCGATGTCGTTGACGGCCCGCTCCAGGCGCTCGGGGCCCGCGACGTAGTGGGAGGCCGGGAAGACGTAGAGCTGCTGGTCGTCGCTGATGATCTCGCCGGTGACCGGGTGCAGGGTGGACAGCGCCTCGATCTCGTCGCCGAACATCTCGATGCGGACGGCCAGCTCCTCGTAGACCGGGAAGATCTCGATGGTGTCGCCGCGGACGCGGAAGGTGCCGCGGGTGAAGGCCAGGTCGTTGCGCGTGTACTGGATGTCCACGAAGCGGCGCAGCAGCTCGTCGCGGTCGATCTCCTCGCCGACCTTGAGCGGGACCATGCGGTCCACGTACTCCTGCGGGGTGCCCAGGCCGTAGATGCAGGACACCGACGCGACCACCACGACGTCACGGCGGGTGAGCAGCGAGTTGGTCGCGGAGTGGCGCAGCCGCTCGACCTCCTCGTTGATCGAGGAGTCCTTCTCGATGTAGGTGTCCGACTGCGGGACGTACGCCTCGGGCTGGTAGTAGTCGTAGTACGAGACGAAGTACTCGACGGCGTTGTTCGGGAGCAGCTCGCGGAACTCGTTGGCCAGCTGGGCGGCCAGCGTCTTGTTCGGCGCCATGACGAGGGTGGGGCGCTGGAGCTTCTCGATCATCCACGCGGTGGTGGCGGACTTGCCGGTGCCGGTCGCGCCGAGCAGCACGACGTCCTTCTCGCCCGCCTCGATGCGCCGGGCGAGCTCGGCGATGGCCGTCGGCTGGTCGCCGTTCGGCTGGTAGGGGCTGACGACCTCGAAGGGCGCCACCGTGCGTTCGATCTTTGAAACGGGCCGCATGGGATCCACCGTACGACCCCGCACTGACAATGGGCTCTGATCAGCGGTTCTGCGGGGTGCGGGACCCCCGGTGCTCCACGGTGCGGCGGGGGCGGAACCGCAGGCGGCGGGCGGAGTGACGGACATGGGTGTGGGCGGGGATGCCGGGCTTGGGCTCGACGGGGACGACGGTGGGCCTTCCCATGACCATCAGCGGGTCGAACATGACCACCACCGCGGCGAGGAGCAGAAAGGCGAGCGGGCCGATCAGCATGGGCGCGAGGAGTGTCGCCGGCGAGTCCCCGGTGGCGGGTTCGCCCGTGCCGTGCAGGTGGACGCTGAGGGCGGCCATGCCGGTGTAGTGCATCCCGCTGACGGCGAGCCCCATGACGAGGCTGGCGCCCACGCTCCACAGGAAGCCCCTGACCTGGCCGGCGGCCCAGAGGGCGGCGGTGGCGGCGCCCATGGCGATGGCGACGGAGATGCCCACGGTGACGGTGTTGTACTCCAGCTTTCCGTCCAGGCTCATGCTGGCCATGCCGAGGTAGTGCATCGACGCGATGCCCAGACCGGTGATGGTGCCGCCGGTGAACAGGGCCGTACCGCGCGCACCCTTGTAGCCGACGATGAAGATCCCGATGCCCACCATGATGATCGCGACGGCGAGGCTCGCGAAGGTCGTCGCCTTGTCGTAGTGGATCGGGACGCCGCGGACCGTGAACCCCATCATGGCGACGAAGTGCATGGTCCATATGCCGGAGCCGATGGCGGCGGAGCCGAGGGCGAGCCAGCCGGGGCGCCAGGACTGGGCGACGACCATGGATCTCGTGGTGCAGCGCAGGCCCAGCGCACCGCCGAGGCAGGCCATGAAGTAGGCCACCAGGGGTGTGACCAGGCCGTAGCTGAATCCGTCGACCGTGCCTTGCATGCGCGGCTGCCCTTTCCGCCCTCGTACGTCCCGGAATTCCTGATGTGCGCCCCCTCCCAGGACCGCACGAGCGGTCAGGGTTGACGCAGAGAGTATGACTCCCACCGGAATGGTCGAACGACTTTCCGGCAAAGAAACACGGCCTTGCCGCAGTTGTGCGGTACCAGTGAGCGGAGTTGGGCGAATTCCGTTCAACGTGTGGCCATCCTGCACCCCTCTCGCGTTGACCCTCTGCTGTCACAGTTGTGCTGTCCGTGATGTCGCCGTTCGTTCGTCGCGAGGAGTACGCATGCACGCGCGCGCTGTCGCCGCCTCGACCACCGCACTCCTGGGGACCGCCGCCCTGTTGTTCCCGCTCTCCCCCGCGCGGGCCGCGGAGGGCGGCGCGTCGCCGCTGGTCATCGCGCACCGGGGTGCCTCCGCCTACGCACCCGAGAACACCCTGGCCGCCGTGGACAGAGCGGCGGAGCTGGGCATCCGCTGGGTGGAGAACGACGTGCAGCGGACCAGGGACGGCAAGCTGGTCGTCATCCACGACGACAGCCTGCGGCGCACCACGAACGCCGAGGAGGTCTTCCCCGGCCGGGCCCCTTGGAAGGTGAAGGACTTCACCGCTGCGGAGATCGCCCGGCTGGACGCGGGCAGCTGGTTCGGACGGGCGTACGCGGGTGCGCGCGTGCCGACACTGGACCAGTTCGTGCACCGCCTGGACCGTCACCGTCAGAAGTTGCTCCTCGAGATCAAGAATCCGAAGCTGTACCCGGGCATCGAGCGGCAGACGCTGAAGGTCCTCAACGACGAGGGCTGGCTCGACCGGCCGCATCGGGCGGGACGGCTCATCGTGCAGAGCTTCAGCGCGGCCAGTGTGCGGACGGTGCACAGGCTGAAGCCCGGCGTGAAGACGGCCCTGCTGGGGACACCGCCGATGTCGGACCTGGTCCACTACGCCCGGTTCGCCGACCAGATCAACCCCTCCCACAGCTCGCTCTCCCCGGCGTACGTGTCCTCCGTCCAGAGCTTCGACGGGCCGCACGGCAAGCCGATGAAGGTCTTCGCGTGGACGGTCAACGACGCGAGGACGGCCCGGCGGGTCGCCGGGTACGGGGTGGACGGGATCATCACGAACAGGCCGGACCTGGTGCGGAAGGCCGTGGGAGGCTGATCCGGCGTTCCGCCCGGGCGGCGTTGTCAGTGGCGGGTCCTACTGTGGGCGCATGGACAGCCGAGAGCAGGTCGGGCCGCGGGTCGTGTGGGCGGTCGTCGAGAGCGGGATCGGGCCGTTGCTGCTGGCCGCGAGCCGGGACGGCCTGGTCAACGTCGTGTTCCACGCCACGGACGCGGTCCGGGAGCGAGCGGTCGAGCGGCTGGCGTCGCGGCTGGGCTCCGAGCCCGTCGAGGCGCCCGGCTCCCCCCTGCTGGCCGAGGCGATACGCCAGGTCGAGGCATACCTGGCGGGTGAGCGGCGCGACTTCGACCTGCCGCTGGACTGGTCGCTGATCTCAGGCTTCAACCGGGAGGTCCTGCGCGAACTGGCCTCGGGCGTGCCCTACGGCACGGTCGTCGGGTACGGCGACCTGGCCGGCCGGGTCGGCCAGCCGGGCGCCGCCCAGGCCGTGGGCATGGCGATGGGCTCCAATCCGCTGCCGGTGGTGGTGCCCTGTCACCGGGTCGTCGAGAGCGACGGCGGGATCGGCGGCTTCGGCGGCGGGCTGGAGACCAAGCGGAGGCTGCTCGCCCTGGAAGGCGTGCTTCCGGAGCCGCTCTTCTAGGCGGCGGGCCCGGTCTGTCGTAGTGCCGGGCGGCGGGCCTCGCCAGTCGCACGTGCCGGGCGGCGGGCCTGGTCAGTCGTAGTGCCGGGCCTCGAAGACGTTGCCGTCCGGGTCCCGGAAGTAGAAGCTGCGAGTGGCCTGGCCCTGGGCTCCGAACGAGCCGTGCGCGAGGTCCGACACGGGCACGGAGCGCTCCTGGAGACGGCTGAGCAGCGCGTCGAAGTCGCCGCGGGGCAGGGACAGGCAGACGTGGTTGACCGGGTGCCCGGCGCTGTCGGCGGAGCCGGGCAGCATCGTCATACGCTCGGCGTAGCTCAGCGGCATGAGGTCGAGGATGGTCTCGCCGTTGACGCGCACGGAGGGGAACGGCGCCTCACCCGCCGCGAATTCGGCGAGCCGGACCGCCTGCATGCCGACGGCCTTCTCGTAGAAGTCGGCGGCGGCGAGCGGGTCGCGCACCCAGAGGACGACGTGGTCGAGACGTGGGGTGTGATCGGTCATGTCCCCCAGGCTCGTGACGACTCCGGCGGCCCGCAAGGGTTTGGCCCGGTCCGCCGCTCGCCAGAGATGAGGGAGGACGACTGACCGACTGACAGGAGGCAGGCGCGTGGTGCTGGTGGTGTCCGAGGAAGTGCGGGAGGCGATCGACGCGGGCCGGCCCGTCGTGGCCCTGGAATCCACGATCATCGCGCACGGGCTCCCCCGGCCGCGCAACCTCCAGGTGGCCCTGGAGCTGGAGGCGGTCGTGCGGCAGGAGGGCGCGGTGCCCGCCACGATCGCCGTGCTGGACGGGCGTCCTTGCGTGGGCCTGGACAAGGAGCAGCTGGAGCGTGTCGCGAACGAGGACGGCATCCGCAAGCTCGGCCACCGTGACCTGCCGCTCGCGGTGGCGTCCGGGGCGAGCGGGGCGACCACGGTGTCGGCGACGGCCCTGCTGGCGGCGCTGGCGGGCGTGCGGGTCTTCGCGACGGGCGGGCTCGGCGGGGTGCACCGGGAGTGGACGGTGACGCAGGACGAGTCGGCCGACCTGGGGCTGCTGGCGCGTACGCGCATCACGGTGGTGTGTGCCGGGGTGAAGTCGATCCTGGACGTGCCGGCGACCCTGCAGCGGCTGGAGACGCTGGGGGTCGCCGTGGCCGGGTACGGCACCGGCCGGTTCCCCGGCTTCTACCTCTCCGACTCCGGGCATCCGGTGGACTGGACGCTGGAGACGCCGGAGCAGGTGGCGGCCGTCATGCGGGGACAGGACGCCCTGGGCGGGCCGGAGTCGGCGCTGATCGTCGCCAACCCCGTCCCCGAGGAGGAGCAGCTCGATCCGGAGCTGCACGCGCGCGTGCTCGCGGACGCGCTGCACGCGTGCGAGGAGGAGGGCATCACCGGCCAGGCGGTCACGCCCTTCCTGCTCGACTACCTGGTGCGGCACACGGACGGCGCCTCCCTCAGCGCCAACCTGGCCGCGGTCCGGGGGAACGTGCGCCGGGCCAAGGGGCTCCGGGCCAAGGGGCTCCGGGGCTACCGGCTCCGGGAGGACGCCCCCGGGAGGCCCGGGCGTGACAGCCGGTGCGGGGTTGCTGGTCGTCGGGGACGTCATCACGGATGTCGTCGCACGGCACACCGGGCCGCTCTCGGCCGGCACGGACACCGCTGCATCGATCCGGACGGTGGCCGGCGGTGCGGGCGCCAACGTGGCGTGCTGGGCGGCCCACCGGGGAGCGGCGGACGTGCGGCTGCTCGGACGGGTCGGGACGGATGCGGCCGCCTGGCACGAACGGGAGCTGGCAGCCCAGGGGGTGCGTCCGCAGCTCGTCGTGGACCCGTTGGTGCCGACCGGCACGGTGATCTGCATGGTCGACGGCGGCGCCTCTGCGGAGCGGACGTTCCTCACCGACGGCGGCGCGTCGGTGCGGCTCGGACCCGCCGACTGGTCGGACGCGCTGCTCGACGGCGTGGCCCGGCTGCACCTCTCGGGCTACCTGCTGTTCTCCGAGCCGAGCCGGGCCCTGGTGACGGTGGCCCTCGACGCCGCACACGCGCGTGGGGTGCCGGTGAGCATGGACCCCGCTTCGGCCGGCTTCCTCGCGGAGCTGGGCGCCGAGCGGTTCCTTGCGCTCGTCGAGGGCGTGGACGTACTGCTGCCGAGCCGGGACGAGGCGTGCCTGCTGACGGGACGGGCGGACGCGGCCGAGGCGGCTGCCGAGCTGAGCCTGCGCGTGCCGCTGGTCGTCGCCAAGCAGGGCCACGAGGGGGCACTCGTGGCCCGCGAGGGGAAGGTGAGCGCCCGCGTTCCGGCCGTACCCGCGACCCCTCGGGACACCACGGGGGCCGGTGACGCCTTCACCGGCGCGTTCCTCGCCGCCCTGCTCGCGGGTGCCACGCCGGAGGACGCCGCGGCAGAGGGCTGCCGGGCGGGCGCGCGAGCGGTGGAGCGGGTGGGCGGCAGACCGCCCGCGCCGGACTGACCCGGTCCCGTCACCTGACCCGGGCACCTCACCCCGCCGCCCGCTACTGCTTGCGTCCCCACGCCGAGATCATCGGTGCCGTCGTCAGATCGAGCACACCGGACGTGACGTTCTCCAGGTGCCGGTCGATGTCCTGCTCCGTGGCGTGGCCGGCGCTCACGAGCTGGTCGCGGATCTGGCGGATCGTGACGGACTCAAGCGCCGCGCAGGCCGGTGAGGCGAGGGGGAAATAGGCGTCGGCGTGCACTCCGGTCAGCCCGGCGTCCCGCAGCAGCCGCGGCAGGGTGCGGCCGCAGGGCAGATCGGTCCCGCGATCGGCGAGCAGTCGGCGAAAGCCCTGCCGCAGCCGGTTCGCGAGCTGCTGCTCGGGGCCGTACTCGTCGGGGCAGAGAAGGGGCTGCAAGGCGGGATCGGCGTCCTCGACGAGGAGGCGCCCGCCGGGACGCAGTGCCTTGACCATGGACCGCAGCGCCCGTTGCCGGTCGGTCACGTGGACGAGGGCGAGGCGGGCGTGCACCAGGTCGAAGCCCTCACCGGGCGGTTCCTGCGCGTCGAGGTCGTGGGCCCGCACCTCGACGGGGGGCCGGGCGGCGGGGGCGAGCCGTGAGGGGTCGGTGTCGGTCGCGACGACGCGGCCGGTCGGGCCGACCTTCTTGGCCAGCCAGGACACCACGGTGGTGCCCGCGCCGACCTCCCAGCACCGCCAGCCGGATCCGATGCCGAGCGCTTCGAGGTGCCGGAACGTCGTGGGGTCGAAGAGAGCGGCGAAGGCACTGAAGTGCTCCGCCGCCTCGGTCTGCCGGTTGTCCAGGAGGTGCCCGTCGGTTCGCATCATGCACCGATCATCCCAGTTGTCCGACTTACCCGTACTCGTCGACGCTCCGGCACGGTCAACCACGTAGACGCTCCGGCACGGACAACCGGGCGATGTTTCCGCGGCCGAGAAGCGCCATACCCGAGCGCCATACCCGGACCTGACTGAGAACCGCCCGGCCCGGGCATGCGTCGATACGGCAGAACGGAGGAGCCGAGACATCGGCGCGCGATTCGTCCACAGCCGGGAACCAAGCGGAACGGGCCGTTTCCACAGGCTTACCCGCAGCTCACGCGGGCCTGGCAGACTGGCGCGCCAAGGCGCAGGAACGGCGCGAGAAGTTCCACGCAAGGAGAGCCGGATGTCCATGGCAGGGAATCTGCGGAAGGTCACGAGCCTCGGCGGGGTCGGCGGCCTTCGCAAGGTGGCCAGGCTGGCCCGGCGTCGCCCGCGTGTCGACCTGAGTCACCCGGCCCGGTCCCCGCTGGGCTCCTCCGTGGTGAACTGCGTGACGTACCGGGACGGCGTCCGCATTCCCGCGGGCGGCGATCTGGTGGACACCGTGGAGCGGGTGCGCAAGCACCGGGAGGGCTTCGTCTGGCTCGGCCTTCACGAGCCCACCGACCAGGAGTTCGCGGGCATCGCCGAGCTCTTCGACCTGCACCCGCTGGCCGTCGAGGACGCGATCGAGGCCCACCAGCGCCCCAAGCTGGAGCGCTACGGCGAGACGCTCTTCGCCGTGTTCAAGACGGTCTGCTACGTCGAGCACGAGGAGCTGACGGCCACCAGCGAAGTGGTGAACACCGGCGAGATCATGGTGTTCGTCGGCGCGGACTTCGTGATCACGGTGCGACACGGCCGACACGGCTCACTGGGCCCGCTGCGCGAGGAACTGGAGTCCGATCCCGGCCAGCTCGCCAAGGGCCCGTCGGCGGTGCTGCACGCACTCGCGGACCATGTGGTCGACGACTACCTGACGGTCACGGACTCGGTGCAGGCGGACATCGACCAGGTCGAGACGGACGTGTTCTCGCAGTCCGGCGCGCGGACCGACCCGGGGCGCATCTACCAGCTCAAGCGTGAACTGCTCGAACTGAAGCGGGCGGTGGTGCCGCTCAGCCGACCGCTGGAGGATCTCGCCACGCGGCCGATCCGGGCGGTCGATCCGGAGATACAGGCGTACTTCCGCGACGTCTCGGACCATCTGCTGCGGGCGAAGGAGCAGATCGCCGCCTTCGACGAACTGCTCAACTCGATCCTCCAGGCGCACCTCGCGCAGGTCACGGTCGCGCAGAACGAGGACATGCGGAAGATCACCGCATGGGCCGCGATCGTCGCCGTGCCGACGATGGTCTGCGGGGTCTACGGCATGAACTTCGACCACATGCCCGAGCTGCACTGGCGCTACGGCTACGGCATGGTCATCGGCGTCATATCCGCCGCGTGTCTCGCCCTGTACCGGGGGTTCCGGCGCAGCGGCTGGCTCTGAGGCGGCCGGGTCCGGTGCGGCGCCACGGGCCGCCTGCGGGGTGATCCGCGCGGCCGGCGCAAGGCGGATCGCTCAGTGCATGGCGGTCGTGGAGTAGACGCTCTCCGCCCAGGAGGCGATCTGGTCCTTCGCCAGATGCCGGGCGAGGTCGGCTTCGCTGATCATGCCGACGAGGCGCTTGTCCCGGATCACGGGCAGCCGGCGGATCTGGTGCTCCCGCATCTCGCGGAGCACCTCGCCGACATCGGCGTCGGCGTCGATCCAGCGGGGCGTGCCCTTGGCCATCTCACCGGCGGTGACCCTGGCGGGGTCGTGCCCCATGGCGACGCAGCCGACCACGATGTCGCGGTCGGTGAGGATGCCGCAGAGCCGCTCGTTCTCGTCGCTGATGGGCAGGGCTCCGACGTTCAGCTCGCGCATGAGCTGGGCGGCGCGGTCGAGGGTCTCGTGGGCGGGGATCCATTGGGCGCCGCGGTGCATGATGTCTCCGGCGGTGGTCATGGAGTACCTCCCGGTGCCGGACGGCCGGCGCGGAGCGGGACGCACCGCGAGTCCCGGCGCCCCTCATTCTCGTCGCGCCACCGGACGCCCGCACACGCAAGCGGGGCTGCCCAAGGGCGGTACCCGGCACCGGCCCTGCCTCAGCCGCCCCATGCCGGATGGCGCGGATCGTCGGCCCGCACCAGGACGTCCGCCGTCTCCGCCGGATCCGTCTCGTGCTCGTAGCGCTCGAAGGCGGCCAGGGTCCAGTGCTCGGCCTCGGGGGTGCGGCGGCGCAGGGCGCCCCGGGAGAGGAGGACGTGGACGCTCAGATCGAAGGGGAACCAGTGCCGAAGGAGGAACGGCCCGTGCATCAACAGCACGCCACTGGGCGGGAGTTCGACGTACGGGCTGCGGGTCGCGCGGTCGGCGGCCGGGTCCCACAGGTCGGGCAGCACACGGCCGGTGCCGTCGGCTTCCAGCGGACCGAACACCTCACGCCACAGGGCGCCCGTGTCGTACCAGCCGCTGTAGTAGGCCTCGACGTCCTGGTGGCCGTACTCCAGTCGTACCGAGGCGGGGCGCAGAAAGCCCGCCGTGCCCACGACGAGCGAGGAGCGGCCGCGTATGCGCAGCGCCTCGGAGACACGGTGGGCGAGGTCCCCGGGGCGAGCGGCCGGGGCACCGTCGAAGGCGATGCGCGGCCAGGGGCTGCCGTCGGCGGGCTTCAGATCGAGCAGGCGCTCGGCGAGCCGGTCGCCGAGCCGTTCCCAGGTGATCGCTTCGAGTCGCACACCGCCCATGATGCGTCAGGCCGTGGCCGCAGGTGTTCCGCTGCCTCGCTGGGAATCGCCCGGACCACCTGGGCCACTTGGACCACCTGGATCGTCCGGATTCATCACGTCCTGCGTACTTCGCGCCGCCGTCATGGGGAATGAACAGGTCATGGTCCCCCGCGCCTCGCTTCCGCCCCACACCGGGCTTCTCGTCTTCCAGCCCCTCAAGCGGCGGCACTGCGGCGAGTGCCGCCGCGGGCCACTGCCGCTGCTGGTCCTCGAGGACGGCGCCCCGCGCTGCCTCGACTGCGCCGACCTCGCCCATCTGGTGTTCCTGCCGAGCGGCGACACCGCGCTGACCCGCAGGTCGCGGGAGGAGAGCGCGCTGTCGGCGGTGGTCGTGCGGTTCAACCGGCGCAAGAGCCGCTACGAGCGGCAGGGCGTCCTGGTCGAGGAGGCGGCGCTCGCCCGGGCCGAGCAGCGCTGCCTCGCGGACGCGGAGGCGAGACGGCGACGCCGGGTGCGGGACGCGCGGCGGCGGGCGGCGCAGGACGCCCTGTTCGCCCAGGAGTTCGCCGTGGAGATACTCCGGCTCTTCCCCGGGTGCCCGGCCGACCGGGCGCGGGCCATCGCCCTGCACGCTTCGGAGCGGGGCAGTGGACGGGTGGGCCGCAGCGCGGCGGGGCGTGCGCTGACCGAGGGCGCGGTGACCTCGGCGGTCGTGGCGTCCGTACGGCACCTGGACACGCCGTACGACCGACTGCTGATGAGCGGCGTGCCGCGGCACGAGGCGCGGCGGCGGATCGCGGCGGCGGTGGCGACGGTGCTGGGGGGATGGACGGGGGAGGGCCTCGGTTCCGCGGGGTGAGGTAACGCCCCCGAGGCGCAGTGCCGCCGCACGGCCGCCCCACCGTTCTCATGAACAGCGGGCAGCGAGGCGACGGGTGAGCGGTCGACCGGCGGAGCGTGCGGACGCGGGCTGCTTGCGCGTGGGCCCTGGACGTCCGCTTATGGCCCCGCGCCGCTCGGCCATGGTCACGGTGCCCGTACGGAATTTCACTTGTGGTGAGAAAGGGTGCCGGGCAGGATCCCGGCTCGACGGGCGGGAGAGGACATGATCGACGGACCGTACTTCGTGCTGACGGTGCTGGGTGTGCTCGGGACCGGCCTGGTGGCCGGGGTGTTCTGCGGGTTCTCGACCTTCGTCATGCGGGGCCTCGGCATGCTGCCGCCCGCACAGGGGGTCGCCGCGATGAAGGCGATCAACGTGGCCGCGGTGACTCCGCCGTTCATGGTCGTGTTCCTCGGGTCGGCCACGCTGTGTGCGGTGATCGCCGTGGTGACGTTCGTGCTGTGGCCCGACGAGGGGACGGTGGAGCTGCTGGTGGGCAGCGCCCTGTACCTGTTCGGGTCGTTCGGGCTGACCATGGTCGCGAACGTGCCGCGCAACGACGAGCTGGCCGGGCACGATCCGAACACGCCGGAAGCGGCGGCGTACTGGCCGGTCTACCTGCGCGAATGGACGCTGTGGAACCACATCCGCACGGCCGCGTCGGCCGGGGCGGCGCTGGCGTACGTGCTGGCGCTCACCTGACCCCACGGCCTGCCCACCGACCGTGCCCCGCGCGACGGGCACCGGCCGGGAGGCGGACGTATCGTGGCGAAAAGCGACACGCGCACGCAAGGAAGACGGCCATGGCCGATCCCAAGGGTTTCATGACCACGCCGCGCCAGGACTGGCCGCGCAGGCCGGTCGAGGAACGGGCGCGGGACTGGGACGAGGTCTATGTCCCCGGGGCGCTGCTGCCGATCATCAGCAAGCAGGCCGGCCGTTGCATGGACTGCGGCATCCCCTTCTGCCACGACGCCTGCCCGCTGGGCAATCTGATCCCGGAGTGGAACGACCTGGTCTCCAGGGAGGACTGGCGGGCAGCCTCCGACCGGCTGCACGCCACGAACAACTTCCCGGAGTTCACCGGCCGCCTGTGCCCGGCCCCGTGCGAGGCGGGGTGTGTGCTGGCGATCAACCAGCCGGCCGTCACCATCAAGAACGTCGAGTGCGCGATCGCCGACCGGGCCGTGGAGGAGGGCTTCGCGCCGCCGAGGCCGCCGGAACGGCTGTCCGGCAAGACGGTCGCGGTGATCGGCTCGGGCCCGACCGGGCTGGCCGCGGCCCAGCAGCTGACGCGGGCCGGGCACACGGTCGCCGTGTACGAGAGGGACGACCGGCTCGGCGGGCTGATGCGGTACGGCATCCCCGCGTTCAAGATGGAGAAGCACCATCTGGAGCGGCGGCTGGAGCAGATGCGGGCCGAGGGGACGAAGTTCAGGACGTCGACCGCGGTGGGGCGGGACGTCGGGGCCGAGGAGCTGCGGACCCGTTACGACGCCGTGGTGCTCGCGACCGGGGCGACCGCGTGGCGTGAACTGCAGGTGCCGGGGCGGGAGCTGACGGGGATCCACCAGGCGATGGAGTATCTGCCCCTGGCCAACCGGGTGCGTGAGGGTGATCTGGAGACGTCTCCGCTGTCGGCCGCGGGGAAGCACGTGGTCATCGTCGGCGGGGGTGACACCGGTGCGGACTGTCTGGGTACGGCGGTCCGGGAGGGTGCGGCGTCCGTGACCCAGCTGGACATCTACGCGTTGCCGGATGCGGAGCGCGACGAGGACACCGAGCCCTGGCCGACGTATCCGATGCGGGTCTACCGGCTGTCCGCCGCCCATGAGGAGGCCCGGGACCTGCGGACCGCCCCGGTCGCGCACGCGGACGCGCGGCTGTTCGCGGCGTCCACGCTGCGCTTCGACGGTGACGCGCAGGGGCGGGTGCGGTCGCTGCACCTGGTCGAGGTGGACGCGCGGCGCCGCCCGGTGGAAGGCACCGGGCGGACGCTCCCCGCCGACCTCGTGCTGCTCGCCCTCGGCTTCTCCGGACCCGACCGCGAGGACGGGCTCGTGGACCAGCTGGGGCTGACCTTGGAGCCCCGCGGGACGATCGCGCGGGACTCCGGTTTCGCCACGAACGTGCCCGGGGTGTTCGCCGCGGGGGACGCGGCCCGGGGTCAGTCGCTCATCGTGTGGGCGATCGCCGAGGGCCGGGCGGTGGCGGCCGCCGTCGACCGTCATCTGACGGGCAGTTCAAGACTCCCGGCACCGATCGGCCCGTACGACCGACCCATGGCGGTGTGACGCCCCAGCCGCCCGGCCCCCGGTGGGCCCGGCCCCCGCCGGTCTCACCGCTCGTCCGTCCCCGCCACCTTCGCCGTCGACAGTGCCACCCGGTTCCACGTGTTGATCGTGCAGATCAGAGCGATGACCTGGGCGAGTTCCCGCTCCTCGAACCGTGCGGCCGCCTGCGTGTACACGTCGTCCGGGACGCCGGCGTCGGCGACGAGGGTCAGCGCGTCCGTGAGGGCGAGGGCGGCCTGCTCCCGTTCGGTGAAGAAGTGGCGGGCCTCGCGCCACACGGCGACCATGTGCAGCCGGTCCTCGCTCTCGCCGGCCTTGCGGGCGTCTTTGGTGTGCATGTGAAGGCAGTACGCACAGTGGTTGAGGTGCGAGGAGCGGATCTGGACGAGTTCGACGAGGGCCGGGTCGAGGCCCTCGCGTGCGGCGGCGTCGAAGGCGACGAGGGCCCGGAAGGCCTTCGGGGCCGAGGTGCCGAAGTTCAGCCGGTGTGTGGCCACTTGGGTTCCGTTCGTGCTCGTGTTCGTCGTCATGTCCTACAACCTACGAGCCGGAAAGACCCGTTGTAGGGTGCATTTCCATGGAGGATTCGTGGGTCAATGCGGCGGAGCGGATCGGGTCCGACCTGCATCTGGAGCTGACCGGGCCGGGCGGTCGCCGGGCGGCGCTGATCCGGGCCCTGCGCGAGGCCGTCCGCAGCGGGCGGCTCGCTCCGGGCACCCGGCTGCCGCCGTACCGCTCGCTCGCGGCGGACCTCGGTGTCGCCCGCAACACGGTGGCGGACGCCTACGCGGAGCTCGTCGCGGAGGGCTGGCTCACCGCACGGCAGGGCTCGGGCACGCGGGTCGCGGAGCGGGCGGAGCCGTTGCGGCCGGCCGCGCGCGTGCCCGTGAAGGCACCTCCCCGCGCGCGCGGCCCCCGGCACGACCTGACGCAGGGCACCCCGGACGCCTCGGCCTTCCCGCGCACCGCCTGGCTGGCCTCCTACCGGCGGGCCCTGCAGCAGGCGCCCGACGAGGTGTTCGGGCCGGGCGACCCGGCGGGGCGGCTCGAACTGCGGGAGGCACTCACGGAGTACCTGGCACGCGCCCGGGGCGTGCGGACCGCGCCGGACCGGATCGTGATCTGCTCCGGTTTCGCGCACGCGCTGCGGCTGCTGTTCGGCGGCGGCGTCCTGCGCGGACCCCTGGCGGTGGAGGCGTACGGGCTCGGCTTCCACCGGGAGATCCTGGCCGCGGCCGGAGCGCGGACCGTGCCGCTCCCCCTCGACGAACACGGCGCCCGGGTGGACCGGTTGGGGCGCGAGCGGGCGGTCCTGCTGACGTCGGCGCACCAGTTCCCGACCGGTGGTCCGCTGCACCCCGCGCGCCGGGCCGCCGTGATCGACTGGGCACGCACGCGGGGCGGGCTGGTCCTCGAGGACGACTACGACGGCGAGTTCCGCTACGACCGCAAGCCGGTCGGCGCCGTCCAGGGGCTCGACCCGGAGCACGTGATCCACATCGGCTCGGTGAGCAAGAGCCTGTCGCCGGCGGTGCGGCTGGGCTGGATGGTGCTCCCGGCGCGGTTCGTCGGCGCCGTACTGGACGCCAAGGGCGAGCGCGAGGCGTGGGCGAGCGTCCTCGACCAGCTGAGCCTGGCGGACTTCCTCGGCTCGGGGGCGTACGACCGGCATGTGCGGCGGATGCGCCAGCGCTATCGCGGCCGCCGGGACCGGCTCGTCGCGGCGCTCGCCGAGCACGCGCCGCACGTCGTGGCCACCGGTGTCGCGGCCGGGCTGCACGCGGTGCTGCGGCTTCCGCCCGGCACCGAGGCGTCGGCGGTCAAGGCCGCCGCCTGGCAGGGCGTCGCCCTCGACGGTCTCGCGGCGTTCCGGCATCCGGAGACGGACATGCCGGTGGACGACGGACTGGTCGTGGGGTACGCGACCCCCTCCGAGCATGCCTACGGACCGGCCCTGGAGGCCCTGTGCGGAGCACTGCCGCCGCCGTGACCGGCCCGAAGCGGACCCCTGGAAGACCCCGGAGTGCCTAGGCCTTGCGCCCGAGCGCCCCGTACCCCGGGATCACCCCGTCGTCCTGTCCGGGCACGGGCTCGCCCAGCTCGGGGTGCCAGCGGTGGGGCACCTCGACGCCGGGCTCGACGAGGTCGAGGCCGTCGAAGAAGCGGGTGAACTCCTCACGGGAGCGCAGCGCCAGCGTGACGCCCGCGGCGCGCAGCTTCGCGGTGGCCGCCTCGGACTCCTCCGGGGTGAAGTCGGCGGTCGCGTGGGTCATCACCAGGTAGCTGCCGGAGGGCAGTTCGGAGAGCAGCCGGCGGACCAGGTCGTGGGCGCCCTCCTCGTCGGAGACGAAGTGCAGCAGCGCGACGAGCGACAGGGCGACGGGGCGGCCGAAGTCCAGGATTTTCCTCGCGCCCTCCAGGATGGCGTCCGGGTCGCGCACGTCGGCCTGGAGGTACTCGGTCGCGCCCTCGTCCGCTCCGCGCAGCAGGGCCGCCGCGTGGGCCAGGACGATGGGGTCGTTGTCGCAGT
Organism: [Streptosporangium] indianense; assembly: GCF_021474405.1. Lineage (GTDB taxonomy): Bacteria > Actinomycetota > Actinomycetes > Streptomycetales > Streptomycetaceae > Streptomyces > Streptomyces indiaensis. The sequence continues at coordinate 3,013 of NZ_JAKEIO010000125.1, read as the reverse complement.
AGACGACCCGGGCTCCGGGCGCGGTCTCCTGGGCGACCTGGTGGAGGTTGGGCTCGGTCGGGATGCCGGTGCCGATGTCCAGGAACTGCCGCACGCCGTTGCGGGCCAGCCAGCGCGTGGCCCGGTGCATGAACGCGCGGTTGACCCGTGCCATCACCGGCACCCGGGGATCGAGGGTGAGCATCTGCCGGCCCATCTCCTCGTCGACCGGGTAGTTGTCCTTGCCGCCGAGGTACCAGTCGTACATCCGCGCGGGATGGGGTCTGGTCGTGTCGATCTGGGCGGCCGGTGTGGGGTTCTGCCCGGTCATGAGGCACTCCGTAGGACACAGGGGCGGTCAATTCAGCACCACTGTAGGAAAGTTGAACCGAAACAACGGCAGGACGGGAAGTGTGCGACCGCGAGAACGGCGGCAGTTCATCAGGACAGCAGGAAGTCCGCCTGCCCCGACTTCGCCCCCTCTATGAAGGCCGTCATCTCGTCGGTCGTGTAGATCAGCGCCGGCCCGTCCGGGTCGGTGGACTGACGGAGGGCGATCCGGCCGTCGGCGAGTTTCATCGCCTCCAGGCAGTTGCCTCCGTTTCCGCCGCTCCACGGCTTGTGCCAGCCTTCGCTGCCCAAGTCACGCGCGGGCATGCCGTTGTAGACGTGTTTGCGCGGCTTGATGCGATCCATTCACAGCTCCTTGCGGAGATCCCGGAGGATCTCCTTCGTGCGATGTGCCGTAGCGGCCTGCGCCGCCATGCGGTCCATGACCTCGAGGTGGGTCGCCACTTCGGCGCGCGCGTCGAGATAGACCGCGCCGGTCAGGTACTCGCTGTAGACCATGTCCGGCAGTTCGGGCATGGCGAATCGGAACAGCACGAACGGCCCGTACGTACCCGGGTGGGGTCCGTTGGCGAACGGGGCGACCTGGAGTGTCACGTTGGGCAGCTGCGTGGCGTCGAGCAGCCTGCCGATCTGGGCGCGCATCACCTCCGGGCCACCGGCCGGGCGCCGCAGCGCGGTCTCGTCCATCACGACCCACAGCCGGGGCGCGTCCTCGCGGGTGAGCAGGTCCTGGCGCTGCATACGCAGGGCGACATGGCGCTCGATGTCGTCGGGCCGGGTCTGGCCGATGGCGCCCGACCGCAGCACCGCGCGCGCGTAGTCCTCGGTCTGCAGCAGTCCGGGGACGAAATGGGGCTCGTAACTGCGGATGACACTGGCCGCGCCCTCGAGGCTCACGTACATCGAGAACCAGCCGGGCAGGACGTCATGGAAACGCTGCCACCAGCCGGGCCTGTTGGCCTCCTCGGCCAGCTGGACGAAGGCCTCGGCCTCCTCGTCGGAGATTCCGTACGCCTTGAGGAGCAGTTGCAGGTACGGGATTTTGAGTGCGACCTCGGCCATCTCCATGCGGCGGACCGTGGCGGGGGCGACGCGGAGAATGCGCGCGGCCTCCTCGCGCTTCATCCCGGCGTGCTCCCTCAGGTCCAACAGGCGGCGGCCGAGGACGACCTGACCGACCGTCGGTGCGGACCGCGGTTCACTCACGCTCCACCTCCAGGAAGAGTTCTGACGAGCCGGTCACAAAAGAACGCCGACAGCCCGGCGGCGCCATTCGAGGACCTTTTTCGAAGAGCTGATCCGAACACACGCTTCGAACGAATCTTCGACGATCTCAACTGGCGCCGCGCGAGGTGCTGTTGCGAGCAGTGTGCCATGGCCTTCCAGACCGTCACACAGCACTCTGCAATTTTCAGAGTGACACTTGCCAAGTGTTCACGGCACGGCGATAGTGGCAAGCGTGATTCCGTCCGCGCCCTTAGGAACAGACGCCGCGCGAGCCCCTTTCAGGCTCGGCGCCGCCACGGGAGAGGTCCCCCTCGGGGCCGCTGCCGAGCGCCGGTTCCGTTTCGAGCTGGCCGCACACCCGGGTTCTCCCGCACAGGCCAGACGCCTGACGCGGGCCCGGCTGACGGGCTGGTCGGTGTGCGAGGACACGTGCGACAGCGCGGCCCTGGTGGTGTCCGAGCTGGTCACCAACGCCATCGTGCACACGGCGAGCACCCACATAGTGTGCGAGCTGCACGACGGCGCCGACCTGGTGCGGATAGCCGTGCGCGACGAAGGCTGCGCTCCCGGCCAGCCCCACGCCGCCAGCCGGACACAGCCCGAGGAGGAGCACGGGAGGGGACTGCTCCTCGTCGACGCTCTGTGCCGGTCCTGGGGTGCCCAGGAGGACGGCCCCGGACTGCTGGTCTGGGCCGAGCTGCCGCGCACGGCGGAACTCCCGCACGATCAGGCCGAGCCCAGGGACGACCTGGGCTGGGGCGCCCGCCCCAAGCGGGACCCGTCCGACGACTCCGACGAAGCCGCCCACCAGGCACGCCACACGCGCGGAGCGCCGGAGGTGCCCCGTCAGGGGCGCCGCCGAGAGCGGGGACACGCGTGAGCCCGGCACCGGGAGGCCGTGTGCTGAGCCTGGACACGCTGCTGCGCGTCCGCCGCGGGCTGCGGACACCCGGCCCGGTCCTGCGGCTGCCCGTACCCGACGGCATGACGGCCCCGCTCGGGTGCGACGCCATCGCCGTCCCCGCCCGTCTCGGCCCGCCGGTCATGCCGCGGCTGCCCCGCGTGGGCTGCGTCTACGCCGACGAGACGCACTGGTGGTGGCTGGTGCCGTCCGACTCCGACCACGCCCTGGAGTGGCCCGCCCCGGCGCGCTACGTCACCGGTGCGCTCGTGCCGGACCTGCCGGAGCTTCCGGACCTGATCCACCGCCCGGACGGCAGCCTTCCGTACACCCCGCCGATCCCCCTGTACCTGGCTCTGTGCCGCGAGACGGGGACGGCACCGTCCTGGTCACGTCAGGTCAGCGCGTAGACGAAGCCGGCCTGCCCCGGCAGGCCGACCTCCGCCCGGACCGCGTGAGCACCACCGATCCCCGACACCGGCGCGCACCCGACAGCCCCGCCGGGACGCACCCCCGCGACGCCTGATCCCGCACCCCCGCCGCGTCGTGTCCCGC